>QGVE01000047.1 GCA_003242675.1 Bacillota bacterium
CGGTCCGCGGCTTTCGTCCCCTCGGGGCCGGTGGCCCCCGACGGCCTGGTCTTCGCCGGCCTGGGGGGTGGGTGCTTCTGCGCGCTGGGCCAGCGGGCGGGGGCGGGGGGCTGGCGGACCGGCGGGGAGGCGGCGCCGGGCGCCCGGGGGGCGGCCGCGGAGGGGGCCGATCCGGCTGCGCTGCCCGCCCCGGCCGTCTACGACGGGCTGGCCTACCTCTGCGAGCCCGGGGGGCGGGTGCGGGCGGTGGTCGCCCGGACCGGGGCCGAGGTCTGGGCCGTCGCGCCGGGGGAGCGGCCGGGTTCGCCTTTAGCCGCCGAGGGCGTCGTCTACCTGGGCCACGCGCGCGGCGTCGTCGCCCTCGAGGCGAAGACCGGCGCTCGGGTGTGGAGCGCGCCGCTGGACGGGCCCGTGGCCCGGCCCGTGGCCCTGGGCGACGGGCGGCTCTTCGCCGTGACCGAGGCGGGCACCCTCTGGGCCCTGGACGTCTGGACGGGCAAGCCGATCTGGCAGGCGGAGGCGGCGCCGGTGCCGCCCGTGTTCGCCGAACTGCTGGTGATCGCAGGCGGCCGCGCGCTTGACGCGCTGACCGGGGAGGAGATCTGGCACCGGCCGGACCTGGACGGCTCCCCCGCCGTGCGGGGCGAACGGGTGTGCTACCCTGGCCGCTGGGTCGACCTGTTCAGCGGACGGACCGTCGCCGAGGCGCAGGGGGAGGCGGAGCCGCCGCCGGCCGGCGCGCCGCACCTTCTGGCCGGGGACCTGCACGTGTGGGCGACGCCGGAGCCGGCCCTGGCGGCGTGGGACGGGGCGGCAGGGCGGCTGCGCTGGTCGGTGCCGCTGCCGGCCCCTGCGGTCGCGCTGGCGCCGGCGGACGGATGGCTGTTCGTGACCCTGGCCGACGGCTCGCTGGCGGCCTACAGCACCGCGGAGGAAGACTGACCGAAACGCCGGCCCCCGGAGCGGGGCCGGATTCTTGTTGGGCGCGGTCCCCCTGCATGGGGCGGGCGGCGGGCAGGCAGACTAGGCTTGACCGCAGGCTGACGAGGGGGAGTCGTCGTGCAGAGGTGGGTCAAGTGGACGGCGGCCTTCTGCGCCGCCGGGGCGCTGCTGCTGTGGCCGGCGGCGACCTTCGACGGCCACCGGGTCCTCGCGGAGAGCCGCGCGGCCAAGGACAACCTGCACCTGCTGGCCCAGGTGGTCTGCGGCGAGGCCCGGGGCGAGCCGTACGAGGGCAAGGTGGCGGTGGCGGCCGTGATCCTGAACCGGACCCTGGACAACCGGTTCCCGGACTCGGTGGCCGGGGTCGTCTACCAGCCCCACGCGTTCGAGTCGGTTGCCAACGGCGAGATCTACAAGGAGACGACCGAGGAGTGCTTCAAGGCGGCGCGGGCGGCCCTGGCCGGCTGGGACCCCTCCAACGGGGCGCTCTTCTTCTTTGCCCCGGCCAAGACCAACAATGCGTTCATCTGGTCCCGGGAGCAGGTGCGGACCATCGGCAAGCACATCTTCGCGAAGTAGGAGGCCGGCGCCGTGAAGTCGCAGAAGGGCCAGGTCTGGGCGTATCTCCTGCTGGCCGTGGCGCTGGTGGGGGCGATGGGGTTCGGCGCCTACCAGACCCGGCTGAAGAACCAGTACCTGCGGGAAGCGGAGAACAAGTACATGGCCGCGTTCCACAAGCTGAAGTGGACCAGCGAGAACATCGAGGAGCGCATGGCCAAACTGCTGGCCACGAACGACCCCAGGCTCCAGGAGGGCCTGCTGGCCGACCTGCGGGTGTTCAGCGCGCAGGCGGTGGAGCACATGGCGAACCTGCCCTTCACCACGCTGAACACCCCGCGCCTCACCAACTTCCTGAACACCCTGCGCGCCGAGTCGGACAAGAAGCACCACAAGCTGAACACCGGGCAGGGCCTGAGCGAAGAGGACTGGAGCCAGCTCATGGAGCTCCGGAAGCAGGCGGTCTACTTCGAGCAGGAGCTCTCCAACCTGCTGGGCCTGATCGGGAACAACCTGATCCGCTGGCAGCCGACGGTGCAGGCGACCAGCCCGGCCCGGAGCGGGCCGGCCGAGACGCCGATCACCCGGTCGGTGATGCTGATGGAGGAGAACCTGCCCGTGCCGCCCGGGGAGGAGGACGCGCTGGCGCCGGAGAAGGCCGAGCTGCCCCGGCCCCAGACGGACCCGGGGCCGCGGGTGGACGCCGCAGCCGCCGCCGAGGCGATCAAGCGGTTCGTGGACATGCCGCTTGCCGGCGAGCCGGTCCTGACCGGCGTGTACGACCCGGAGGACACCCGGAAGGGGCTTTCCCTCTACTACTTTGATGCCAAGAAGCAGAACGGCCTGTCGATGAACTTCGGCGTCTCGGTGCACGGCGGCCACGTGGTCTACATGATCGACGGGAGGGCCGTCACCGAGGAAAAGCTGACCCACGAGCAGCTCATCGCGCGGGCGAAGGAGATGCTGGCGCGGTGGGGCTTCGATTCGGTGGCGCTGGTCTCCAGCGCGGCGAACGACGGGACGCTGGTGATGGACTTCGCCCCGGTGGCCGGCGGCGTCGCGGTGCACACCGAGATGATCCGGGTCATGCTGGCGATGGACAACGGCGAGCTGGTGGGCTACGACGCCCGGCCCTACTGGGTGAACCACCGGGAGCGGGACCTGCCGCAGCCCAGGATCTCAGCCGCCGAGGCGGCCGCCCGGACGTCGCCGCGCCTGACGGTGACGGGAGAGCCCCGCCTTGCCCTCATCGCCGACCGGCGGGGGGAGGAGCGGCTGGTGTGGGAGGTGCCGGGCCGGGTGGAGGACCAGCACTTCCGGGTCTTCGTGGACGCGCTGGACGGCACGGAGCTCGACGTGATCCGCACCGTCGGGGATCCGGCCCCGCCGCAGCAGGAGGGGTAGTCGCAGCAGGCGGCCGCGCCAGGCGGGCCGCTTCGGGGTCTTCCCGGAGCGGCCCGCCTCGCCTTTTCGCTGACCCGGCCCGGCCGCGAATGCAGTTCGCCGCCCGAAACCTGCATTTCGCCGCCGGAAAACGGCTATTGGCAGGAGAACCCTTGACGTGCTATAGTGATAGTACCTTCTGCCTACGCGGCACCGAGGGTGGTTCTTTCGTGCCGGGGCAGGACGACTGTGCAGGGGAGGGAGACTCCTATGACTGCGACCCCCACGCAGGGAACCATCCGGCTTCCTGTCAAGGATGAGCACGGGTGTTTCAACATCCGCCTCGAGTCGATCGGCGGCTACGGCGCCAACATCGCCGGCAAGATGCTGGCCGAGGCCGGGGTCCTGTACCAGGGCCTGAACGGCTCCAACTTCTCGTCTTACGGGTCCGAGAAAAAGGGCTCGCCGGTCAAGTCCTTCATCCGCTTCGCGGAGCCGGACACGCCGATCCGCGTCAGCGCCCCGATCGAGGAGCCGCACATCGTCTGCATCTTCCACGAGGCCCTGATCCGGACCCAGCCGGTGGTCGACGGGCTCCGCCCGGGCGGCACGGTGATCGTCAACACGCGCAAGCGGCCGGAGGAGATCCGGCAGATGCTGGGCGTGGACGACGTGACCATCGGCACCTTCGACGCCACGACCATCGCGGTGGAGACGGGCTCCCGCGTCAACATGGCCGTGCTGGGCGCGATCGCCCGCGCGGCGCAGTTCCTCGACCCGGAGGCGATCAAGGCACTTATCGTCGATACGTTCTCCAAGAAGTATCCGCACACCGTGCCCGGCAACCTGCGCTGCTTCGACCGGGGCTACGAGGAGATCGAGTTCCAGTACTTCGGCCCTTCCCCTGACGCGGGCACCGGCCGCGGACGGCCTTCGGCGGCCGCCTACGGGTACCTGAACATGCCCATCGGCGGCGTCATCCCCAACCCGGGCAACATGGCCCTGAAGGACCTCAGCGCCTCGCGCCAGGGCTTCCTGCCGGCCTTCGACCGGGAGAAGTGCATCGACTGCGCCCAGTGCGACCTGGTCTGCCCGGACTTCTGCTTCGTGTGGGAGCAGGGGGTCGACAAGCGGGGCCGGCCGGCCATGGTGCTGAAGGGCATCAACTACCAGTACTGCAAGGGCTGCCTGAAGTGCGTGGAGGCCTGCCCGGTGGACGCCCTGTGGGAGATCCGGGAGCAGGACGGCTGGGCGGAGGCGCACACGGTGCGGCATTCCGATCTGCTGACTGTGGGGAGGTGAGCGGTCGATGGCCCTCAAGGAGGAGCAGCTGAGAGTTCAGAAGACGGGGTTCAAGTCGGGCAACGAGATGGCCGCGCTGGCCGCGAGCCAGATCAACTTCCACCTGATGGGCTACTACCCGATCACGCCGTCCACCGAGATCGCCGAGTATATCGACGAGATGCGGGTGGAGGGCCTGAACAACATCGTGATGGTCGCCGGCGACGGCGAGCACGGCGCGGCCGGCATCTGCTACGGCGCGGCCGTGGCCGGCGGGCGGGTGTTCAACGCGACCTCGGCCAACGGGTATCTCTACGCCCTCGAGCAGATGCCGGTCCAGTCGGGCACCCGCATGCCGATGGTGCTCGACCTGGTCACCCGGTCGGTGTCCGGCCCGCTGGACATCCGCGGCGACCACTCCGACCTCTACTTTGCCCTGAACACGGGCTGGATCATCCTCTACGCCAACAACCCGCAGGAGGTCTATGACCTGCACCCCATCGCCGTCCGGGTGGGCGAGCACCCCGACGTGCGGCTGCCGGTGATTATCGGGTTCGACGGCTTCTTCACCAGCCACCAGAAGCGGCGGGTCTCGTATTTCGAGGACCCGAAGGTGCTGCAGGAGTTCGTGGGGCCGCAGCCCGAGGGCTTCCCCCATGCGCTGGATCCCCGCAACCCGTACACCTTCGGCCCCTATATGAACGACCCGGACCTGATCAACAACAAGTACCAGCTGCACCTGGCGATGGAGGCCGCCCGCCGGGTGATCCCCGAGGTCTTCGCCGAGTGGGAGAAGCTGTCGGGCCGCCGGCTGGAGATGGTCGAGGCGTACCGCATGGAGGACGCGGAGGTCGCCCTGGTGCTCCTGGGCTCCGCCGCGGACACCGGCAAGCAGGTCGCCGACCAGCTCAGGGAGCGGGGCGTGCGGGCCGGCCTGGTGACCCTGCACGTGCTGCGCCCGTTCCCGGCCGCCGAGATCCGGCAGGTCCTGCGGGGCGTGTCCGCGATCGTCATCGGTGAGCGGGCCGACTCCTACGGCTCGGGCGGCGGCAACCTGTCCCACGAGATCAAGTCCGCGCTGAAGGACGACCCGGACAACCGCACCCTGGTCGCCACGCGCATCTACGGCCTGGGCGGCAAGGACTTCTACCCGGCGGACGCCGAGGCGTTCTACGAGCTGGCCCTGGAGATGGCCCGCACCGGCCGGGTGGAGGTGCCCTTCGACTACCACGGCGTCACGGCGGTGACCGAGACCCAGCCGGTCCGGGTCGTGCGGCCGCTCACGCGGGAGGAGCAGCAGTCGCCGGTCAAGGTCGAGGTCGTGGGCGACGAGCTGAAGGTCACCGTGCCGCCGCCCCGCCAGATGATGGGAATGCCCAAGCGCATCACGCCGGGGCACGGCGCCTGCCCGGGCTGCGGCATCTTCCCGGCCCTGGACAACTTCTTCCGGGCGCTTTCGGGCGACGTGGTGGTGCTCTTCCAGACGGGGTGCGCGATGGTGGTCACCACGGGCTACCCCTACTCGGCCCACCGGGTCACCTATATCCACAACCTGTTCCAGAACGGCGCCGCGACGCTCTCGGGCGTCGTGGAGGTGTTCCACGAGAAGAAGCGCCGGGGCGAGATCGACGTCGGCGAGGACATCACCTTCGTCATGGTCACCGGCGACGGCGGCATGGACATCGGCATGGGCCCGGCCATCGGCGCCGCCCTGCGCAACCACAAGATGATCATCCTGGAGTATGACAACGAGGGCTACATGAACACCGGCTCGCAGCTGTCGTACTCCACCCCCCTCGGCCACCGGACCGCCACGTCCAACGTGGGCAGCCTGGGCTTCGGCAAGGCGTTCCACCACAAGGACACGCCGCAGATCATGGCCGCCTGCCACATCCCGTACGTCTTCACCGCCGTCGAGTCGCAGCCGCAGGACCTGTGGAAGAAGGCCGCCAAGGCGCAGTGGTACGCCAAGAACGTCGGCCTGGCCTACGGCAAGATCCTGATCGCCTGCCCGCTCAACTGGCTCTCCGAGGACCGGATGGGCACCAAGATCGTGCAGGCCGCGGTGGACTGCAACTTCTTCCCGCTCTACGAGGTGGAGCGGGGCAAGACCCGGCTGACGTACGACCCGGAGGCCAAGGGCCGGAAGATCCCCGTGGAAGAGTGGCTCAAGATGATGGGCAAGACGCGCCACCTCCTGAAGCCGGAGTACGCCGACGTGCTGGAGGAGTTCAAGCGGGAGGTCGAGCGCCGGTTCCGCCGGATCAAGGCGATGAGCGAACATCCCGACCTGTGAGCGACAAGGCCGCCGGACGCTGCCGGCGGCCTTTCGCGCGCCCCCGGGCCGCGCGGCGGCGCCGCAGGGCAGGAGTTTGCGCGGGGCACGGAGAAAGTGGCTCGCCAAGGGACCGCGCGCCCGGCCCGGGCGCGCGGCCGGACCGACTTCGGGGAAAAGGGGGGACGCCGAATGGCGCTCGGGCCTGAGGGGCCGGGTGAGTTCGGCTTTCTGGAGGCGCTGATGAAGCGGGGCTTCGTCACCATCCCCCGGATGCTCTTCGATTACACCCTGGACCTCGGTCTGGACTACGACCGCATCGGCAAGATCTTCACCGTCCTGGCGTGCGTGGGGGGGCCGGGGGAGAGCCCCTACACCACCTACACGGTGACCCGGCGCAGCACGCCCCGGGACTTCGATCAGGTCCGCACGCTGGTGCTGCAGCTGGAGGAGGACATGATCACCCGCTGCGACCACGTGACGGACAACGAGATCACCTTCTCGTTCCGCCCGCTCTTCGCCCGGCTCTTCGCCGTCTGGGAGGAGTACTGGCACGAGCACCAGAAGGAGGCGGCCAGCAAGGGGCCCCATCCGGCGGTGGCCCTGGCGGAGCGGCTGCTGGGGCGGTCGCTCTCCCCGCGCGACGTGCGGGAGATCCTGGAGTGGGTGGACGAGTACGGGTTTACCGTCGAGATGGTGGAGGCCGTCCTGCGGGAGGGGCTCCGGCAGGGGGTCACCCGCATGAGCTACCTGAGGGCCATCGCGCGGGAGTGGTGGGAGGCCGGGCTGCAGACGCCGGAGCAGGCGGCCGCGTACGTGGCGGAGCATGAGCAGACCGTCGCCCGCCACCGCCGGGCGGTGCAGGCCCTGGGGATCAAGCGGCCGCTGACGGCGGCGGAGCAGGCGATGATCGAGCGCTGGTACGAGGAGTGGGGGTTCGACGACGACGTGATCCTGCAGGCCTGCGAGCAGGCCACCGGCGCGAAGAACCCGCTCCAGTACACGAACAAGGTGCTGGAGCGGTGGATGCAGGAGGGCATCCGCACCAGCGCCGACCTGGACCGCATGCTGGAGCAGAAGCGGCGGGCCGCGGCCGCGGGGATGGAGTCCGCCCGCGGGGCGCGGTCGGGACGGAAAGGCTCCGGCCACTCCAACGTGATTTTGAAGCGCGAGAAGAAGGATGATAGTTACTATGAGGTCGTCTTTAAGCGATTTGACGATTGAGCGGGCCAAGCGCCGGGAGGCCCGCATCCGCCAGCTGGAGCAGGAGCGCGCGGAGCGGGAGGCGGCGATCTTCCAGCGCATCCCCCGGCTGGCCGAGATCAAGGCGCTGCAGGCGGAGATCGGCCTGGACCTGGCCCGGCTCTGCCTGAAGCGCCCGACCCGCTTCAAGATGACCTTCGAGGAGCTTCGGGACTGGTCGCTCCGGCTCGCCCGGGAGCGGGAGGAGCTGCTGCGCCAGCACGGCATCGACCCCCGGGAGCTGGAGGTGCACTGGGACTGCCCGAAGTGCCAGGACACCGGCTGGATCCGCGATCCGGATCCCGGCGAGACCGCCGCACCGCCGCGCAAGTGCAGCTGCCTGATCCAGGAGGAGATCGAGGACCTCTACCGCGTGGCCGGGCTCACCGGCCCGCTCCGGGAGCACACCTTCGACCGCTTTGACCTGACGGTCTACCCGCCGGAGTGCCGGAAGCACATGGCGGGGGTGCGGGACTACTGCCGCCGGTTCGCCGAGGAGGTGGCCGAGGGCCGGTGCCGCACCTCGCTGCTCCTGCAGGGGGCGGTCGGGCTCGGCAAGACGTTCCTGGCCTCGGCGATCGGCAACCACGTCATCGCCGCCCGCCGGCCGGTGCTCTACTTCACGCTCGCCGAGTTCGTCGACCTCGTCCGCGCGGAGAAGCTGGACGGCGCGGAGGAGGCCCGGGCGTCGGCGCAGTGGCTGCTGGAGGCGGACCTGGTCATCCTCGACGACCTGGGCGCGGAGAAGGTCACGGATTTCGTCGCCCAGGAGCTGTTCAACCTCATCAACCTGCGGCTGAACCGGCAGCTCCCCATGGTCGTCTCGACCAACCTGCGGGCGGCGGAGCTGGAAGACACGTACGGGGAGCGCATCGCCTCCCGCCTGCTCTTCGGGTTCGAGGTGCTGACGCTGGAGGGGGAGGACGTCCGGCGGGTGCTGCGCCTGCGGGCGGAGAAGCGGTGAACGGAGGTGTACCGCGGCGCCCCGTCGAATACAGCGGTGGGGAGGGTGGCTCTTTGGCGGAGGAACAGTCCCGGACGCCGCTTTTTGCGGCCCTGAAGGCGTACGCTGCCCGGGTGCGGGCGCCGCTGCACGTCCCCGGGCACAAGATGGGCCGCGGCGCGCCGGCCGAGTGGCGGGAGTTCCTGGGGCCGAACGCGCTGGCGATCGACCTGACCGAGGCGCCGGGGCTCGACGACCTGCACGCGCCGGAAGGCGTCATCGCCGAGGCCCAGGAGCTGGCCGCCCGGGCGTTCGGCGCGTGGCGGAGCTACTTCCTGGTCGGCGGCACGACCGCCGGGCTGCACGCGCTGATCCTCGCCGCGTGCCGCCCGGGTGAGGCGATCGCGGTGCCCCGCAACGCCCACCGCTCCGTGCTGGGGGCCCTGATCCTGGCCGGCGCCCGGCCCCGGTGGGTGCGGGTCGCCTTCGACCCGGAGCTGGGCATCGCGACCGGCCCGGTGCTCCCGTCGCTCAAGGAGGCGCTCCCCGGGGCGGCGGCGGCGGTGCTCGTCCACCCCACCTACTACGGCATCACCGGGGACACGGCCGCCGCGATCGACCTGATCCACCGGGCCGGGCTGCCCGCCCTGGTCGACGAGGCGCACGGGGCGCACTTCCCCTTCCATCCGTCCCTGCCGCCCCCGGCCCTACAGCTCGGGGCCGACGGGGTCGTGCAGTCGCTGCACAAGACGGGGGGCAGCCTCACCCAGTCCTCCCTGTGCCACCTGGGCCACGGCAGCCGCATCGCCCCCGAGCGGCTGCAGGAGATGCTGCGGCTGGTGCAGACGACCAGCCCGTCGTACCTGCTCATGGCCTCCCTGGACCTCGCCCGCCGCGAGCTGGCCCTGGCGGGCCGCGCGGCCTGGGACCGGACCCTGGAGCTGGCCTGGGAGGCGCGCCGGCGCATCGACGCCATCCCCGGCCTGCGCGTGCGCCCCACCGACGACCCGACCAAGCTGCTCATCGACGTGCGGGGCCGGGGGACGTCGGGCTTCCGGGCGGCGGAGTGGCTGTGGGAGGAGGCCGGCGTGGCCGTGGAGGCCGCGGGGCTGACGTACCTGCTGGCCGTGCTCTCCCCCGGGGATTCCCGGGAGGAGATCGACTGCCTGGTGGCCGGGCTGGAGCGGCTGCCTGCGGAGGGGAGCGTCCCCGCCCTGCCGCCGGAGCCGCCGTGGCCCGAAGTGGTTCTCCCGCCGCGGGAAGCCTACTTGGCGCGCAAGGAGCGAGTGCCGCTGCACCAGGCCGAGGGGCGCGTCGCGGCCGAGCTGGTGGCGCCGTATCCGCCGGGCATCCCGGTGGTGGCCCCGGGCGAGCGGCTGACGCGCGAGGTGCTGGACTACCTCCGGCACGCCGTGCGCGCCGGCTGGCACCTCCAGGGGCCGGCAGATCCGGCCTTGCGCACCATCCAGGTCGTGGAGGAGTGAGCGGGGTGTCGGTGTTCATCAGCTTCGAGGGGGTCGACGGCTCCGGCAAGTCGACCCAGATCCAGCTCCTGCTGCAGTACCTCGACGAGCGGGGCGTCCCCTACGTCTTCACCCGGGAGCCGGGCGGCACGCCCATCGCCGAGCAGATCCGCCGGATCCTCCTCGACCCCGCCAACCGGGAGATGTCGGTGATCACCGAGGCGCTCCTGTTCGCGGCGGGACGCGCCGACCACGTGAGCCGGATCATCCGGCCGGCCCTGGAGGCGGGCAAGGTGGTCATCTGCGACCGGTTCGTCGATTCCTCCCTGGTGTACCAGGGCGCGGCCGGGGGGCTGCCGATCGAGTTCCTGGTGAGCATCAACCAGATGGCCACGGGCGCCCTGCGCCCGCACCGCACGATCTTGCTCGACGTGGACCCCGAGGTGGGCCTGGCCCGGCTGGGCGGGGCCGACCGCATCGAGGGCAAGTCGCTGGAGTACCACCGGCTGGTCCGGGAGGCCTACCTGGAGCTGGCCCGGTCGGAGCCCCGGCGCGTGAAGGTGGTCGACGCATCCAGGAGCGTCGAGGAGGTCCAGAAGGACATCCGGAGGCTGGTGGAAGAGGTGCTGCCCCGCCGCTTCCGTGCGGCCGGGACCACAGTGTGAGCAAAGGGGGGCGGACCCGCGTGAAACTGATCATCGCGATCGTGCAGGACAAGGACACCCACCGCCTGCTGTCGGCGCTGACGCAGGAGGGCTTCCGCGCGACGAAGCTCAGCTCGACGGGCGGCTTCCTGCGGGAGGGCAACACCACCCTCCTGATGGGCGTGGACGACGACAAGGTGGAGGACATCCTGCGCATCATCAAGAGCACCTGCCGGGCACGGGAGCAGCTGGTGACGCCGCTGTCGCCCATGGGCGGTCCGGCGGATTCCTACATTCCCTATCCGGTGGAGATCACGGTCGGCGGCGCCATCATCTTCGTGCTCAACGTCGAGCGCTTCGAGCAGTACTAGGAGGCCGCGGGCGTGACCTGGTCTGCGATTCGGGGCCAGCGCATGGCCGTGGACCTGCTGCGCCGGGCGGTGGCCGGCGGCCGGGTGGCCCACGCCTACCTGTTCGCGGGACCTGCCGGGGTGGGCAAGCGGCTGGCCGCGGTGCAGCTCGCCCGCAGCCTGAACTGCCTCGACCCCCGGGCGGGCGAACCCTGCGGATCCTGCCGTTCGTGCCGGAAGCTGGCCGCAGACCCGCCGGTCCATCCGGACGTGATGCTGGTCGAGCCGGACGGGCGGATGATCCGGACCGAGCAGATGCGCCAGGTGCAGAACGAGGTGTACGCGCGCCCGACCGAGGGGCGGTTCAAGGTCGTCATCCTCGACGGCGTCGAGCGCATGACCCCCGAGTCCGGCAACCGGCTGCTGAAGGTCCTGGAGGAGCCGCCGGCCTACGCCTGCTTCGTGCTCCTGACGACGAATGTGGCCGGCGTGCTGCCGACCATCGTGTCGCGGTGCCAGATCGTCCACTTCTCGCCCCTCCCGCCGGAGGAGGTGGCGGCCGTCCTGCAGGAGAAGGCGGGGATCGGCCCGGAGGAGGCCCGCCTGTACGCCTCGCTGTCGGGCGGGTCGGTGGGCGCGGCCCTGGCGATGGCCAGGAGCCCGGAGGTCGCCCGGCGCCGTGACGAGGCGCTCGGCCTGCTGCTCCGCCTGGGCGAGATGGACGATGCCGACCTGCTGGAGCAGGCGGGGGAGTGGGAGAAGGAGAAGGAGCACCTGGAGGAGCGGCTCGACATGGCGGCCCTCTGGCTGCGGGACGCCCTCCTGGTCGCCCGGGGGGCCCCCGAGCGGCTGGTCGTCAACGCGGACCGGATGGCGGACGTCCGGGCGCTCGCGGACCGCTGCGGCCCTTCCGGGCTGATGGCGATGCTGGAGAGCCTGGCGGGCGCGCGCGACGCGCTCTTGCGGAACGCCAACGCGCGCCTGGTCTTGGACGTGCTGCTGCTGGATCTGGCGAGCGCAGTCCGCTCCTGACGCGGACGTAGCCATCCTATTTTTTGTGGACGCTGCCGCGCGCAGCGAGGAGGTGACGGGGTGGTCTGTGTCGTAGGCGTGCGGTTCAAGCTGGCCGGGAAGGTCTACTACTTTGATCCCGGCGATCTGCCCGTCGCCCAGGGAGATTGGGTCATCGTCGAGACGGTGAGGGGCATCGAGTACGGCGAGGTCGTCATCGGGCCCAAGATGGTCCCGGAGGACGAGGTCGTACAGCCCCTGAAAAAGGTGATTCGCATCGGGACCGACCGGGACGCGCAGATCGCGGAGGCGAACAAGCGCAAGGAGAAGGACGCCTTCGCGATTGCCCTGCAGAAGATCGAGGCCCACAACCTCGACATGTTCCTGGTCGACGTTGAGTATACATTCGATGGTTCGAAGATCATCTTTTACTTTACCGCGGAAGGCCGGGTCGACTTCCGCGAGCTGGTGCGCGACCTCGCCTCGGTCTTCCGCACCCGCATCGAGATGCGGCAGATCGGGGTGCGGGACGAGGCCAAGCTGCTGGGGGGCATCGGCCCCTGCGGGCGCGTGCTGTGCTGCACCAGCTTCCTCGGCGAGTTTGCGCCGGTGTCGATCCGGATGGCCAAGGACCAGAACCTCGCGCTCAACCCCGCGAAGATCTCCGGGCTCTGCGGGCGGCTGATGTGCTGCCTGCGCTTCGAGCAGGAGACCTACGAGGCGGCCAAGAAGGATCCGACCCTGGCTCCCGGCTACGTCCCGCCGCCGGAGCCCGCGCCTGTGTTTGAGCTTCAGCCTGAGCCCGAGCCGGAGCCGGAGGAGATGCCCGAGATCAAGTGGCGGATGGAGCCTGCGGACCCCGCCCCGGCGCAGGCGGAGGTGGGCGCGCCCGACGAGGAGGACGCGGCCAGGATCGCCGGGGCCGAAGACGAAGAGCAGCCCGCCGCCGAGATCCGGAGCGGCCGCAAGAGCCGGAGGCGGTCCCGGCGGAAGCGGAAGCGGAAGGAGACTCCCGCTGCCGCGGACGCGCAGGCCCGCGGCGAGCGCGGTCACGCCGCAGCGGCGCGCGCCGAGGGTGACCCGGCCGAGCGCAGCCAGGCCAGGGGCGGACAGGGGGCGCCCGGGCAGCAGCAGAGGCGCAGCGCCCGCAGGCGCCGGCGGAGACGGCGGCCCGCCGCGGCGGCGGGCGGCGCCCATCCGGTGAGCGGCGGGCCGGCGGCCCGCGAGGCTGGTGGATGACGTGCCGGGCACCCTGTACGTGGTCGGGACGCCCATCGGCAACCTGGAGGACATCACCTATCGCGCCCTGCGCGTCCTCCGGTCGGTTTCGGTGATTGCGTGCGAGGACACGCGTGAGACGCGCAAGCTGCTGCAGCACTTCCAGATCGACACGCCGACCACCAGCTACCACGAGCACAACAAGCGCAGGGCGGGCCCGGCCCTGATCCGGCGGCTGCTGGACGGGGAGGACGTGGCCCTCGTGTCCGACGCCGGCATGCCGGCGATCTCGGATCCGGGGGAGGAGCTGGTGCGCGCGGCCCTGGAGGCCGGGGTGCCGGTGGTGCCCGTGCCCGGCCCCACGGCGTTTGTCACGGCCCTGGTGGCATCGGGCCTGCCGACCGGCCGCTTCGCCTTTGAGGGCTTCCTGCCCCACAAGGGCCGGGAGCGCCGGCGGGCCCTGGAGCGGCTGAAGGGCGAGGAGCGCACGCTGGTCCTCTACGAGGCGCCGCACCGGCTGCTGGAGACGCTCCGGGACCTGCTCGCGACCCTGGGCGACCGGCGGATCACGGCTGCCCGGGAGCTCACCAAGATCCACGAGGAGTACGTGCGGGGGACCATCTCGGAGCTCATCGACCACTTCACCCGAACCGCCCCGCGGGGCGAGTTCGTCCTCGTGGTGCAGGGGGCTGCGGCCGAACCGGCGCCTGCCGCGGCGGGCGCGGCGGATCCGCAGGTCCTCGCCGGAGAGGTCTCGGCCCTGGTGGCCCAGGGGATGGACCGCAAGGCGGCGATGAAGGAAGTGGCCGGGCGGTTCGGCGTCTCCCGCAAGGCGGTTTACGAGGCGCTGCTCCAGGCGAAAGGCAAATAAAGAAGCACTCCGCCGCTGCGGAGTGCTTGCTCGCAGGTGAATCGTTTGCAGGTATATCGTTTACCCGACCTGATGGGCCCGCTCCGCCATGGAAGCAAGGCAGGACTGGCAAACGTTCTTGCCCTTGAAGTTTTCCACATTGGCCGCGTTGCCGCAGAAGACGCACGCCGGCTCATACTTGCGCAGGATGATCTTATCCCCGTCCACGTAGATCTCGAGGGAGTCCTTCTCCTCGATATTCAGTGTCCGACGGAGTTCGATCGGAATCACGACCCGGCCGAGCTCGTCCACCTTCCGGACGATTCCCGTGGACTTCATCATATGGCGCTTTCCCTCCTTGCGTCCAGGGGCTGCGAAGGCTCATCACCGATGATAACAGTTATGGCAGAAAAAGTCAAGCCAATGCTCTGACGTGACCCGGAGCACATTCCGGCGCCCGCGAGATCAAGTCTTGTCTGCCTGCTTATGACAACCATAACTGGAAGGGCGGTCCTAAGTCAAGGGGCAATTGGCCATTTTCTCCAGAGGAGGCAGGGTCTAGCAGCGGCCTCCCTCTCTTGACAAGGTTCTGCCAGTCGCCTATACTAAGGCCATTCAAACGCGATGAAAGAGATGAGTAGGGCCTGAGGTCCCCACAGCGAGCCGGGTCTGGTGGAAGCCGGCGGCGACCGAGACGGCCTGAACATGGCTCTGGAGCGGCCGGCCGAAGGTTCGTCCGAACTGCGTAGGCTGGGACGGGGGGCTCCCGTTAGCGAGCCAGGATATCAGCCCGGGTGGGCTTGTATCCGCACGAGGCCCGGCGCGCGCCGGGCGAATAAGGGTGGTACCACGGGGTGCACGCCTCGTCCCTTGCTGAGGGGGACGAGGCTTCTTGCGTTGCGGGGCAAGCTTTGTGGAGGAGGGGTTCTGCGTGACCAAGTTCTACATCACGACGCCCATCTACTACCCCAGCAGCAAGCTTCACATCGGCCACTCCTACACGACCGTGGCCGCGGACGCGCTGGCGCGCTACCACCGCCGGCTGGGGCATGAGACGTACTTCCTGACCGGCACGGACGAGCACGGCCAGAAGATCGAGCGCGCGGCGCTGGCGGAGGGGAAGACGCCGCAGGAGTTCGTCGACGAGATCGTGGCCAGCATCAAGGAGCTGTGGGCGGCCCTGCACATCTCGTACGACGACTTCATCCGCACGACCGAGGAGCGGCACAAGAAGGTCGTGCAGAAGATCTTCAAGCAACTGTACGACCAGGGCGACATCTACAAGTCCTCCTACGAGGGCTGGTACTGCACGCCCTGCGAGACGTTCTGGATCGAGAGCAAGCTGAAGGAAGGCCGGCTCTGCCCGGACTGCGGCCGCCCCGTGGAGTGGACGAAGGAGGAGAGCTACTTCTTCCGGCTCTCCAAGTACGCCGACCGGCTGCTGAAGTACATCGAGGAGACCGACTTCATCCAGCCGGCGTCGCGCAAGAACGAGATGGTGTCGTTCATCAACCAGGGGCTGGAGGACCTCTGCGTCTCCCGCAGCACCGTCCGCTGGGGCATTCCCGTGCCCATCGACGAGAAGCAGACGATCTACGTGTGGATCGACGCGCTGTCCAACTACATCTCCGCCCTGGGCTGGGGCACCGAGAACGACGAGCTGTTCCGGAAGTTCTGGCCGGCCGACGTCCACCTGGTGGGCAAGGAGATCGTGCGCTTCCACACGATCATCTGGCCGTGCATCCTGATGGCCCTCGGCCTGCCGCTGCCGAAGAAGGTCTTCGGCCACGGCTGGCTGCTGTTCGGGGAGCAGGCCGAGAAGATGTCCAAGTCCAAGGGCAACGTGGTGGACCCCTTCGTGCTGATCGAGCGCTACGGGCTGGACGCCGTCCGCTACTACCTGCTGCGGGAGGTGCCGTTCGGCTCCGACGGCACGTACACGGAAGAGGCGTTCATCCTGCGCACCAACAACGACCTGGCCAACGACCTGGGCAACCTGCTCTCCCGCACGACGCAGATGATCAACAAGTTCTGCGGCGGCCGGGTGCCGGAGCCCGACCCCGAGAGCGATGACCGGATCCTGGCCGACCTCGCGGCCCAGGTGATCAGGGAGTTCCAGGAGGCCATGGACCGGCTGGAGATCTCCGCGGCCCTGGCGTCCCTGTGGAAGCTCGTCGACCGGGCGAACAAGTACATCGACGAGCAGGCGCCCTGGGCCCTGGCCCGGGATCCCGAGAAGTCCGGTCAGCTGCGCACGGTGCTGTACAACCTCGCGGAGTCGCTGCGCATCCTCGGCGTGGCGCTCACGCCGTTCCTGATCCACACCCCCGAGCGGATCTGGGACCAGCTCGGCCTGGAGCCCGAGCAGGTGCGGACGATCCCCTGGGAGGAGGCGATCGCCTGGGGCGGACTGAAGCCCGGCACGGCGATCCGCAGGGGCGACCCGCTGTTCCCGCGGATCCCGATGCCCAAGGAGGACCGCGGCGCCCAGGCGGAGCCCAAGCCCGGGGAGGCCGCGCCCGCGCAGGGCAAGCCGGAGTCCGGGACAGGGTCCGCTGCCGGCGCGGCGGAGCCGGACGGGGGCGTGGCGGAGATCGACTACGACGACTTCGCCAAGGTCGAGCTGAGGGTCGCCGAGATCGTGGAAGCCGAGCGGATCCCCAAGGCGGACCGGCTGCTCCGGCTGGTCCTGCGGGTGGGCGAAGAGCGCCGGCAGATCGTCTCCGGCATCGCGCAGCACTACACGCCGGAGGAGCTGATCGGCAAGCGGATCGTGCTGGTGGCCAACCTGAAGCCCAAGAAGCTGCGCGGCGTCGAGTCGCACGGCATGCTGCTGGCCGCCACCGCGGAGGACGGCAGCCTGAGCCTGGTCACGCTCGACAAGCCGGACTTCCCCACCGGGATGCGCGTGAAGTGATCGCAAACCCAGCCAGACTCCCCTCTCCCCGGGCGCCGCGGCGGGCGCCCGGGGAGGCGGGTGAAGAGAGGGACGTGACATGCTGTTCAACACGCACTCGCACGTGGACACGGCGCGCCAGTTCGACGCGGACCGGGATGAGGTGATGGCCCGGGCGCGGGAGATGGGCGTGAGCCAGCTGATGGTGATCGGCTTCGAGCGCGCGCTCATCCCCATCACCCTGGCCTTCGCGGAGCGGCACGACGGCGTATGGGCGGCGGTGGGCATTCACCCGACCAGCGCGCTGGAGTGGGGGCCCGAGGCCGAGGCCGAGATCCGGGCGGCGGCGCGCCATCCGCGGGTCAGGGCTGTGGGCGAGGTGGGCCTCGATTACTACTGGAAGGATCGGGCGCCCTTCCCGGTGCAGCAGGACGTGTTCCGCCAGCAGATCCGGCTCGCCCGGGAACTCGGGCTGCCGCTGGTGATCCA
Organism: Bacillota bacterium; assembly: GCA_003242675.1. The sequence goes on from QGVE01000047.1 coordinate 17,546, forward strand.
CAACCGCGACGCCCACGCGGACGTCCTGCGCATCCTGGAGGAGGAGCGGGCGGACGAGGTCGGCGGGATCATGCACTGCTTCTCCGGGGACTGGGCGATGGCCGAGCGGTGCCTGGAGCTGAATTTCTACATCGGCATCGGCGGCACGGTCACCTACAAGAACAACCCGACCCTGCGGGAGGTCGCGCGGCGGCTGCCGCTGGACCGCATCGTGCTGGAGACCGACGACCCGTACCTGGCGCCCGTGCCGCACCGCGGCAAGCGGAACGAGCCCGGGTACGTGCGGATCGTGGCGGAGTTCCTGGCGGAGCTGCGGGAAACCACGCTGGAGGCCATCGCGGAGGCCACGACGGCCAACGCGCGGCGCGCGCTCCGGCTGGATGCGTAAAGGATCGGAAGATTGCTCGGTGTTGACGGGCTGACCGTCGGTGGCTATACTTACTCCTTGCTGGGCGGCTCCCGGCGGAGACGAGCGGCTGGCAGCAACTGGCCGGTTGACACGGAGCCGGGAGATTGCTAAACTGGTGAAGCTGTCGCCTGACGGCGGCGGCGGAGCCTCGAACCTTGAAAACTGGACAGTGCAGTGAGGGTAAGCCGAGCGAGCCGGAAGTTCCGGACAAGGAGCC
>QGVE01000179.1 GCA_003242675.1 Bacillota bacterium
GGCCAGGGCCGCGGAGGCCCTGCTGGACGAGGCCCGGATGGAGGCGTCCCGCATCCTGCAGTCCGCGGCTGAGGAGGCCGAGCGGGCGCGGGCGGCCGCCCGGGAGGAGGGCTTCGCCAGGGGCCGTGAGGAAGGGCTGGCGGCCGGCAGGGCCGAGGTCGAGGCCCTGCGGCGGGAGGCCGAGCTGGCCCTGGAGAACGCCCGCCTGCAGGGCGAGAACATCCGCCAGGCCGCGGAGAAGGACGCCGCCGTGACGCGGCTGGAGGCCGAGAAGGCGGCGGAGAAGATCCTGGCCGACGCGCGGGAGGAGGCCCACCGCATCCTCGAGGAGGCCCGCCAGCGGGCGGAGCGGCTGGTGCAGGAGCGGCTGGAGCAGTCGCAGGAGGCCCTGGTTCAGCTGGCCGTGGCCGCCGTGGAGCGGCTGGTGCAGGGGCACCTGGCCGTCCAGCCGGAGTCCGTGGTGCGGATGGTCGCCGCCGGCCTGCGGCTCGTGAGGGACGCCCCGGCCACCGTGCGGGTGAACCCGGAGGACCTGCCGCTCCTGGAGGCGCAGCGCGCGGCCCTGGAGCGGGAGCTGGGGGCCGGCACCCTCCAGCTGACCGCCGATCCCGGGCTCGGGCGCGGCAGCTACGTGGTGCAGACCCCGGTGGGCCAGGTGGACGGCACCCTGGAGCGCCAGATCGACCGCATGGAGGCTGCCCTCCGGGCGGCCCTGGGAGGCTCGGAAGGATGAGCCCCGCGATCCCGTGGGCCGCCTTGCAGCGGGCGGTCGAGGAGGTCGACCTCCTGCGGGTGGTGGGCCGGGTGACCGGCGCCGCCGGCCTCATCATCGAGTCGGCCGGCCCCAGGGCCAAGATGAACGAGCTCTGCTGGCTGCAGGGCGACGGCCGGCGGGTGCCGGCTGAGGTGGTCGGCTTCCGGGAGGACCGGCTGCTGCTCATGCCCCTGGGCGAGACCGACGGCCTGCGCCCCGGCTGGGAGGTGGTCGCGACCGGCGGGCCGCTCATGGCCCCGGTGGGCACCGGGCTGCTCGGCCGGGTGATCGACGGGCTCGGCAACCCGATCGACGACAAGGGCCCCCTGAGGGGCTGCACGACCCGGCCGGTCATCGGCCCGGCGCCGGACCCCCTGCACCGGCAGCGCATCCGGAGGCCGCTCAGCCTGGGGGTGCGGGCCCTGGACGCCCTGATGACCGTCGGCATGGGCCAGCGCATCGGCATCTTCGCCGGGTCGGGCGTCGGCAAGTCGACCCTCTTGGGCATGGTCGCCCGGGCCACCGCCGCCGACTGCAACGTGATCGCCCTGGTGGGCGAACGCGGGCGTGAGGTGCGGGAGTTCATCGAGAAGGACCTGGGCGAGGAAGGGCTCCGCCGCTCGGTGGTCGTGGTGGCCACCTCGGAGCAGCCCTCGCTGGTGCGGATCCGGGCGGCCCTGACGGCGACGACGATCGCCGAGTACTTCCGGGACGAGCACGGGATGGACGTCCTCCTGATGATGGACTCGGTCACGCGCCTCGCCCACGCCCAGCGGGAGGTGGGGCTGGCCATCGGCGAGCCGCCCGCCACCCGGGGCTACACCCCCTCGGTGTTCGCTATGCTGCCCCGGGTGCTGGAGCGCTCCGGCACCGGTCCCAGGGGCAGCGTGACCGGAGTCTACACCGTGCTGGTGGACGGCGACGACATGAACGAGCCGGTCGCGGACGCCGTGCGGTCGATCCTCGACGGGCACGTGGTCCTCTCCCGCAAGCTGGCCAACGCCGGCCACTACCCGGCGATCGACCCGCTCCAGTCGGTGAGCCGGGTGATGCCCGACGTGACGACGCCCGAGCACCGGGCGCAGGCGCAGAAGCTGCGGGCGCTGCTGGCGGCCTACCAGGAGGCCGAGGACCTGATCCAGATCGGCGCCTACCAGAAGGGCAGCAACCCGCTGGTCGACGAGGCCCTGGCCAAGATGGATCGGATCAAACGCTTCCTGATTCAGCCCGCGGACGAGCCCAGCACGCTGGAGGAGGCGCTCCAGGGGCTCGCGGCGCTGTGTGGGGAGGATGCGTAACCGATGAAGCGCTTCCGCTTTCGGCTGCAGCGGCTGCTGGAGATCCGGGAGCAGGAGAAGAAGGCGGCGCTCCACCACTTCGCCCAGGCCCGCCAGGCCACCCAGGCCGCGGCGCTGAAGCTTGAGATGGCCGCCGCCCGGCGGGCGGCCTCGGCGGAGGAGCTGCTGGCCCGCCGGCAGCGGCGCATGACGGTGCAGGAATGGCGCTGGTCCGCTGCCCTGCACGAGGCCCTGGTGGCCGAGGAGTGGCTGGCCGCGGAGCGGCTGGCGGCGGCGCAGCAGGAGGAGGAGCGCCGGCGCCGGGAGCTCACGGAGGCCGAGCGGCGGCAGAAGGTGCTGGAGCGGCTGCGCGACCGCCGGGCCGCCGAGTTTGAGCGGGCGATGCTGGCGGCGGAGCAGAAGGCCATCGACGAGATGGCGCAGGTCGTGTACCGGGAAGGGGGTAGCCGGCTATGAGCGCTGTGGCACCGGATCCCGCCGGCGCGCACGGGGAGGCGGAGCCCCGGCGACGCCTACGGCTGCCGCACCTCTTGCGGCGCCGGCAGCAGGCCGAGGCGGTGCCGGCCGAGCAGGCCCCGTCCCGGCGTCGGCTGCGAATCCTGCCGCGCCGCCCGCAGCACGCGGAAGCACCCAGGCGCCCGCGCCGCCGGCGGCAGCCGCCGTCGATGGCCTTCTACCTCACCCTGTTCGCCCTGCTCACGGGCGCCTTCGCCATCGCCATCCACCTGAACCCCGGCCTGATCCCCGGCCTGGAGCCGGTGGCCGAGGTGCCTGAGGCGGAGCAGGAGGAGGCCAGCGCAGAAGAGCTCCAGCGGGCCCTGGACCTGGCCCGCAAGCAGGCCGAGCTCACCACGTGGGAGTCCGAGCTGAGCGAGCGGGAGGCCGCCCTCACGGAGCGGGAGGCCCAGGTGGAGGAGCTGATGCGGGAGATGGAAGGGAGCGCCCGCCCGAGCGACGCCGCCGTCCGCACGGCCCGGCTGCTGACCGAGATGCCCCCGCACCGGGCGGCCGCACTGCTGGCGGACCTCGCCAACCCGACTGCGGTGGAGATCCTCCGGCAGATGACGGCGGGGGATGCGGCGGCGATCCTGGCGGCCATGGACGAAAACCGGGCAGCCGCGCTGCTGCAGGCCTACGCGCAGGAGGTGGAACCGTGAGCGCACCTGTTGTAACCCCCGGCGGAGCCCCGCAGCCCCCTGCGGGCGTGCCCAGGGGAGCCGGGCGCCGGGACGAGCCGTCGCCCGGTGAGGGCACGTTCGCCGCGCTGCTGGCCGCGCTGGCCCCTGCGGCGGCGCAGCCCGGCGGCGCGCCGGCCGCCGGCCCCGCCCCGGCGGAGGGTCAGGTGGCCGTGGCCGGTGCGGCGTTGACTGATTCCCTTCAGATCTTCTTGGGTCAGCCCCTCATGGCCGGAATCCACGTTGAGGGGCAGGGCACTTCGGATCCGGGGCCGGTGGCCCTCACGGGCCAGGCCCTGCTGGCAGGACCGGACGCTCAGGGAACGGCCCCGGCCGTGCAGGCCGGGCTCCCGGGGCTGGATGCCGGGGCGGCGATGGACCTCCAGGTTCAGGTAGAACCCGTTCCTGTGCCGGGATCGGAAACCGGACCGCAGACCGGGCAGAACGCCGACCCGGTGACCCAGGACCTGCTGGGCAAGGCGGCCGGCGCGCAGGGGCCGCAGCCTTCGGGGGCGCAGGGCGGGGTCCTGCACAGCCCGGCGCCGGCCCCGGTTGACCCGGCCGCTGCCGCCAGGGGCGATTCGGCTCCGCTGAACGACCTTCCGGTTGACGCGGCGCCGCCGCCGGCCCGCCCGGAGGGCGGTTCCACCGGCGGTATCGGTGCCGGCGGGGGCACGGCCGGTCAGCCGGGAAATCCGGGGGCCCCGACCGGCCCGGATACAGTGGTTCATTCCGCAGAGCGCCCCACCCCGGAAGAGGGAGCACCCGGACGGGATAACGGAGGCCGAGTGGAGACGGCGGCCCGCCAGGGACCGGACCTGACCCCGGC
>QGVE01000180.1 GCA_003242675.1 Bacillota bacterium
GCCGCGAGCCGGGAGGCCGGAGCCCCGGCCGGGCCGCGAGCCCCTCCAGGAAGTCGCCCAGGGCGCGGACGGGGTCGTGGGGGTCGGGGGGAAGGGCGGCCTCCGCCTCCACCTGGAGCGCGCCGCTCAGATCCGCCAGCCCGCCCCACAGCCGCTCGCCCTCCAGGCAGGCGGCCAGGATGAACCGGGCGGTCGGGTTGAAGAGCAGCAGGATCGGGGGACGCCCGCCCGAGGACTGGCCGACGCCTTTCTCCTCCACCAGGCCCAGATCCAGCAACTCGCGCACGATGGCCGTCACCGCAGGCTGGCTCAGCCCGGTCAAGGCGGCAAGCTCGACGCGCGAGATCGGCCCGCGGTCGCGGATCGCCGCCAGTACTGCTTGGCGGTTGAGCTGCTTCATGAGCCGGGCGTTGGCGGGCCTGGGCACGGCCACCCCTCCAAGAAGGGCTTCAACTTACTAAATTCGCTTAAGAAAGTATGTTTGACTTCGGCGCGCTCCGGCCGGTACTCCTCCTGAACGCGGGATAATGATTTTTCACCGCACAGCCGAGCGCGATTGAAACCCTTTATATCTAACAAGTGGTGCCCACCACCGGTGGTGGCGCCGTCGCCGCCGACTCCAGCGCGCGGCCCCGGGCACAGCTTTCCTGGTCGGGGCGGCCCCTGCATCCGGGCACAAGGAAAGGCGGGCTCGCCGCCCGCCGCTTTCCGTCACGCTTCACACCACCGGGCCGCTGATCGGCGCCGGCTCGCCCGGGGGCGCCGCCTCCTCCCGAAGCAGCCGCTCCGCCGCCCGGGCAAGGCGCGCGATGCCCGGCTCGATCTCCTCGGGGCGCGGGTAGGAGAAGTTGAGCCGGAGCCCCCGCCGGGCCAGGGGGCCGGCCCCGTAAAAGTCCCCGGGCACGAAGGCCACTCCCTCCCGGCCGGCCTCGATGAGCAGCCGCCGGGCCGTCAGCGGCCGCGGCAGCAGGCACCAGATGTGGTAGCCCCCCTCCGGCACGTACCAGGTGACCTCCTTCGGCATGTGCCGGGCGAGCGCCTCCAGCATGCGGTCGCGCCGCTCCTTCAGGGCCGGCCGGAGCCGCGCCAGGTGCTCGGCGAGCAGCCCTTCCCGGATGAAGGCCTCCATCACCCGCTGGTTGAGCAGGGCGGCGCGAAAATCGAGGTTTCCCCGGGCGCGGGCGATCCGCTCCACCACCGGCGGGGCCGCGAGGATCCACGCCAGCCGCAGGGCCGGGCTGACCGTCTTGCTCGCGCTGCTGATGTAGATCACGTAGCCGCCGGGGTCCAGCGACTTCAGGGTGGGCACCGGCTGCTCGGCGAAGTGGAGCGGCCCGTAGGGGTCGTCCTCCACGATGCCCACCTGGTGGCGGGCGGCCAGCTGGATCAGCTGCCGCCGCCGCTCCAGCGTGAGCGTCACGCCGAGGGGATTGTGGAAGGTGGGCAGGGTGAACAGGAGCTTCGGCCGGTAGCGCAGCATGAGCTCGTCCAGCCCATCCACCACCAGGCCGTGCTGGTCCACCGGAACCGGCACGACGCGGACGCCGGCGGAGTCGAAGATGCCCAGTGTGTTAATGTAGGAAGGCATCTCGACGAGCACCGTGTCGCCCGGCTGCAAGAGCACCCGGCTGATCAGGTACAGGGCGATCTGCGACCCGGCCAGGATGAGGACCTCGTCCGCCTTCGCCCCCATGGCGTCGGCGATGGCCTGGCGGAGCGGCATGTGGCCGGCGATGGGCCCGTAACCCAGCGCGCTGGGGTCCCGCAGAGCCCGCTGCATCAGCGCGGCCAGGGCCTCGGCCGGATAGAGGTCCGGCGCCATCTCGCCGTGGGCGAACGAGATCGCCCCGGGCTGCCGGATGATGGCGTTGATGTCCGCGACCAGCGGCTCCTCCGCCTCGGTGGGGCCCGCCCAGCGCATCGGCCGGACGGCGTCTGCCGCCTGGGGCTCGGGCGGTCCCAGCACCACCGTCCCGTGGCCGACCCGCCCCTCCACCAGCCCCTCGGCCGCCAGCTCCCGGTAGGCGTTGACAACGGTGCTCCGGTTGACCCCGAGCCGGCGGGCCAGAGTGCGCTCCGGCGGCAGCCGGGTCCCGGGGGGCAGCGCGCCGGAGAGGATGCGCTCCTTGGCCTGCGCGTACAGCTGCCGGTAGAGCGGTATGGGACTGTTGCGATCCAGCTTGAACACGCTCGCCACTCCCTTCCGCTGCGCGGCCTGCCACACTGCTGATTGTAGCACACGGAAAGCGAAAGGCCGATCCTGCCGCACACAGGATCGGCGCCGTCGCTTTCAGTGTTCGAACTCGCAGGGGCCGTGGGCGGTCACCTGGCAGCAGAGGCGGTAGCCCTGGTTCACCTTGTCGCCCAGCATTTCCCGTTCCCGGTCGTTGACGGGGCTCAGGTTCTCCATGCCCTTCAAGACCCGGATCTTGCAGGTGTCGCAGACGCCGCTCTTGCAGTCCCACTTCACGTCGACGCCCTTGGCGTTGACGCCGTCCAGCAGGTTCTCGTCCTTGGGGATCTCGACGTCGTACACCTGGCCCCCCAGCAGCACCTTGACCCGGATCATCTCCTTCGGCTTCTCCTCCACGGGCGCCTCCACCCGCGGCTCCTCCTCGAAGGGGAAGATCTCGCGGGTGATCTCCACCCGGCTGGAGGTGTGGTGGACCACCTCGTGGTTCAGCAGGCAGGTAGCCTGGAACGTGTCCCGCAGGATCGCCCGCCAGGCGTCCCGGTGGTTGCTGGTGCCATCGCGCGTGAGGTCGTGGGGCACGACGGCCTTCAGCGTCGCCCAGCACTCGAACACGCCCGGGTTCTCCTTGCGCGGCGCCGGCTCCTCCAGTTCCAGACGGAGGTCCTTCACGCCCGGCGCAGCCCGGCGCAGGCGGCTGAGGAAGTCTTGGTAAACCCGGACGGCCGTCGGGCCGGCGGTTTCGGCCTCGGCGAGCACGCCCAGGTAGATCCGCGATCCATACTTGGTCTCAGGCACTGCCGGACCCTCCTCCCACGGACGCGCTAACTCGTTCAGTATGCACAATATTATACGGAAGTTTCGCGTGCGGCTCAATCAAAAAAAGCGGCGGCTCTGCACGAGCCGCCATGAGCCAGAGACACACAGAGGGGGTCAACACACTTCGTATGTTACCCCACTTTCGTTACAATTCCGTGACACGGATGTAACGATTTGACCACAGCTCAGCCCCGGTTCATCTCCGCCCCGCCCGCCTCGAACGAGACGACGTAGCCGGCGAACTTGGGCACGTTGAGCACCCCGGTGTCGAGCACCAGGTAGCTGCCCTTCATGCCGAGCAGCACCCCCTCGGCGTCACCCTTCTCCAGGTCGTGCGCCGTCAGCTTCGGCGGGGGCGCCGCCAGCGGGTAGGTGAAGCGGCGCAGCGGCTCGTCCGGGAGGATGTAGGGCCGGAACTGCTCGGGGATCAGCGGCAGGAGCCGGCTGCGCTCGGCCAGCAGGTCGGTGCCGGCCACCTCCCCCTTCAGCATGCGCCGCCAGTTGGTCTTGTCGGGCACGAACTGGGTCAGGTACGCCTCCAGCTCGCCCGCCATCTTCCGGTTCGGCACCCGGGCGATGGGCACCGCCTCCACCGCCCCCTGGTCCAGCCAGCGGCCGGGCAGGCTGCGGGTGATGCCCACCTTCACGTCGCTGGACATGGCCAGGTAGACGTAGGTGGGGATCATGCAGTGGGCGTCCCCCCACTCGGGCTCCCGGCAGGTCTCGTAGTGGCAGAGCGTGGGCCTCACCTGGCAGAGGTCGTTCACGGCGAGCCGCCGGAAACAGGGCCAGCAGGAGCCGTTGTTGAAGAGCTTGCTCGCCTTGCGCCCGCAGTAGATGCAGCGCTTCTCCCCGGTGAAGCGGATGGCCACCCGCCCGCCGATGAGCGGGTTCAGCGCGATCTCCTGCTCGTCCAGCAGCAGGTGGTAGTCCACCACCTCGTCGCCGATGCGCAGCAGGAGGTCGCGGATCATCCCGGTGTACACGATCCCACCCCGATTC
>QGVE01000181.1 GCA_003242675.1 Bacillota bacterium
CGGACAGGGTGTCGTTGTCGCCCACCCGGATCTCCTCGCTGGTGACCGTGTCGTTCTCGTTGACGATGGGGATGACCCCCCACTCCAGGAGCCGCTCCATCACCTGGGCCGAGGAGGCGCGCCGGTTCGGGTCCTCCAGGTCCTCCCGGGTGAGCAGCACCTGGCCGACCACCAGCCCATACTCGCCGAAGAGCCCCTCGTACCGCTGCATGAGGAGCCCCTGGCCGACGGCCGCGAGGGCCTGCTTCGCCGCCACCTCCGCCGGACGCTCGGTGAGGCCGAGCCGGCCCATTCCGGCGCCCACGGCCCCCGAGGTCACCAGGATCACCTGCCGCCCCTCGAAGTGCAGGTCCGCGATCTGGCGCACCAGCGCCTCCATGCGGCCCAGGTGCAGATGGCCGCCGGGGTGGGTCAGCGTCGACGTGCCCACCTTGATCACCACCCGCTTGCACTGCCTCAGCCGCTCGCGCAAACCCTCCGCCTCCCTACGCCGTCGTCGAAAAAAGAGAACCCCGTCCGAGCCGGACGGGGTGTTCTCCCGTGGTACCACCAGCCTGAGCCGCGACCGCCAGAGCCGCGCGCCCACTCCTTCCGCAGCGCCCGCATAAGGCGCCCCCGGGGGTAACGGGCCGGGCTTCCCGGGACGGCTCGTCGCCGCCAGCTCCGGGATGGGTTCGAAGGCCAGCGCCTAACCGGGCTTCCACCACACGGCCCGGCTCTCTGCTAGGGCTGGGGCTCTTCTACTATTTCCCTTCATCGCCTCGATGTTTGGGCACGATTATATAAGGGTTCTCACCAGGTGTCAACTCCGCCCCCCTAAACCTTCGCTGGGTCCCCGCCCGCGCAGGGAGCGACCCGAGCCGCTTCCCACTGGGCCTCTTCCGTCCGCCGCCGCCGAACCCCGGCCCCGTGCCCGGGCGCAGGCGGGCGCACCCAAGAACGGCGCCATCACGATGCGGGCGACTCGCCCGTGCCCGGGCAGAGGCGGGCGCACCTGCCCGCACCCGAATCCTGGACCCGTGCCCAGACGCAGGCGGGCGCGCAGGGCGCGGCCCGAAAAAACTCGGGAGGAGACGCCCCCAGCATCTCCTCCCGCAGCGGCCACCTGCGCCCAACCTACTTCCGCCCGCCGGCGGCCGCCCACTGCTCCAGCATGTCGGTGGTCACCGACTTGGGCCGCTCGATCGGGTAGCCGAGCGCCCGGTCCCAGACGATGTTGGCCATGACCCCCAGCGCCCGCCCGACGCCGAACAGCACGGTGTAGAAGTCCCACTCGCGGACGCCGTAGTGCCACTGAATGACGCCGGACTGGGCGTCGACGTTCGGCCACGGGTTCTTGGCCTTGCCGTGCTCCATCAGCACGCCCGGGGCGACCTCGTAGATCAGGTTGACCAGCTTGAACAGCGGGTCGTCGGGCATGTGCTTCAGGCAGAACTCCCGCTGGGCGGTGTAGCGCGGGTCGGTCTTGCGCAGCACCGCGTGGCCGTAGCCCGGGATCACCTGGCCGGCGTTGAGGGTGTCCCACAGCGCCTGCCGGACCTTCTCCTTCGTCGGCTCCTCGCCCTCGCCCAGCTTCTTCTGGAAGTCCATGATCCAGCGCAGGACCTCCTGGTTGGCCAGCCCGTGCAGCGGGCCCGCGAGGCCGTTCAGCGCCGCCGAGTAGGCGAGGTACGCGTCGGACAGCGCCGAGGCCACCAGGTGGCCGGTGTGGGCGGAGACGTTGCCCGACTCGTGGTCCGAGTGCAGGATGAAGTACATGCGGGACACGTCGTCATACGGCTTCGGAATGCCCATCATGTGGGCGAAGTTCGCGCCCATGTCCAGGTCCGGATGCGGCGGGATGTGGACGTCGTCCTTGTACTTATAGCGGTAGATGTAGGCGGCGATGATGGGGATGCGGGCCACCAGATCGCTCGCGTCCTCGAACATGTACTCCCAGGCCCGCAGCTTGTTGTACTCGCCCGACTGGTAGTACTTGGCGAACTTGGACTCCCGCTGCATCGCCAGGATGCCCGCCGAGAGCATCGTCATCGGGTGGCTGTCCTTCGGCAGGGCCCGGATCACGTCGAAGACATACTGCGGCACGGTGCGCCGCTGTTTCCAATCCGCGATGACCTCGTCCACCTGCTCCTGGGTCGGCACCTCGCCAGTGAGCAGGAAGAACCAGAACGCCTCGACCGTCGGGTACTCCGCGCCGGGCGGCTTGGGCAGCGAGGCGAAGGTCTCCTCGACGGTCTTGCCCCGGAACCGGATGCCCTCCATCGGGTCCAGATAGGAGATATCGGTGACCAGGCAGCGGACGTCCCGCGCCCCGCCGATGCACTTCTCAATCGTCACCTCGTCGATGACGACATGGCCGAACTCCTTGAGAAGCCGCTGGGTGCGAGGGCGGTGCTCCTCGATCTTCCGCGCCAGGGTGGCTTTCAGCTGTGACACAGTTCCCCTTCCCTCCCCTTCGTGTGGGTCGGCCTACTCCGCGAGGATGCCGGCCTTCAGCATGTCGATCAGCTCTTTGACGCGCTGGGCGCCCTTGTCGAGGGCGGCCTTCTCCTCTTCGGTGAGGTCGAGCTCGATGATCCGCTCCAGGCCGCTGCCGCCGAGGATGGTCATCACGCCCAGGCACATGTCGGTGTAGCCGTACTCACCCTCCAGGTAGGCGATCGAGGGCAGGATGCGCTTGCGGTCGTTCAGGATGGCGTCGATCATCTCGACCAGCGCCATGCCCGGGGCGTAGCCGGCGGAGGTGCCCATGAGGTTGACGATCTCGCCGCCGCCCTTGCGGGTGCGCTCGACGATGGCGTCGATCGTCTCCTTCGGCAGGAGCTTCTCGACCGGAATCCCGCCGGCGGAGGTGTACCGCACCAGCGGCACCATGTCGTCGCCGTGGCCGCCGAGCACGCAGCCGACGACGTCCTGGAACGAGCAGCCGATCGCGTTGGCCAGGAAGGTGCGGAAGCGGGCGGTGTCCAGCACGCCGGACTGGCCGATGACCCGGTTCTTGGGGAAGCCCGAGGCCTTCAGGGCCACGTAGGTCATGGGGTCGACGGGGTTGGTCAGGACGATGATCACCGAGTCGGGGGCGTACTGGGCCACCTTCCGCGCCACGTCCTTGACGATGCCCGCGTTGGTGTTGACCAGGTCCTCCCGGCTCATGCCCGGCTTGCGGGGAACGCCGGCGGTGATCACGACCACGTCGGCGCCGGCGATCTCGGCGTAGTCCGCGGTGCCGACGAGGCGGGTGTCACTGCCGTAGACGGGCATGGCCTCCATCAGGTCCAGGGCGACGCCCTTGGCGTAGTTCTCCCGGGCGGGGAGGTCGACGAGCACGATGTCGCCCAGGTCCCGGGCAGCAGCAAAGATGGCGGTTCCCTGGCCGGTGAACCCGGAGCCGATAATCGCGATCTTCTTGCGCTTCATGCGGTCACTGCTCCTTTCCCTGCGGCAATCGGCCTACATGTTCTCAATGACCAGCCGGCCGAACTCGGAGCACTTCACCTCGGTGGCCCCCTCCATCAGCCGGGCGAAGTCGTAGGTGACCGTCTTCTGGGCGATCGTGGCGCTGAGGCCCTTGATGATGAGGTCGGCCGCCTCGTGCCAGCCCATGAAGCGAAGCATCATCTCGCCGGAGAGGATCACCGAGCCGGGGTTGACCTTGTCGAGTCCGGCGTACTTGGGCGCGGTGCCATGCGTGGCCTCGAACAGGCCGTAGCCGCCGCTGTAGGAGATGTTGGCGCCGGGGGCGATGCCGATGCCCCCCACCATGGCGGCGACATGGTCGGAGAGGTAGTCCCCGTTCAGGTTCAGGGTCGCGATGACATCCCACTCCTCGGGCCGGAGCAGGAGCTGCTGGAAGGTGATGTCGGCGATGCGGTCCCGGATGAGGATCTTGCCCTCGGGCATCTTGCCCTTGTACTCATCGGACCAGAGCTCTTCCTCGGTGATGACGTACGGGCGGAACTCCTCCAGCGCGACCTGGTAGCCCCAGTCGCGGAAGGCGCCCTCGGTGA
>QGVE01000048.1 GCA_003242675.1 Bacillota bacterium
CGCGGAACCCCATGGCCTCCCCGGCGCTCTCCATGAACCGGCTGGAGATCCGCACCACCCGGGGCTTCGGCCCCCTCATCTCGCCCCGGAACCGGTCCGAGTTCCTGCAGCTGCTCCGGGAGCGCTGTCCGCAGGCCGAGATCCAGGGGTGAGGCTCAGGGCCGCACGGGTCCGGGCGCCGCTGCCCGGTTTGCCTCGACAGCCGAAAAGCGGCACAAGCAACAGGGCTGCGTGTGCGCGCAGCCCTTTCGCGTGCCGTTATGGCTTTACGTAGCGGCGCCGCTGGCCGGAGTTGGGCACGCCCATCTCCTCCCGGTACTTGGCGACGGTGCGCCGGGCGATCCGGATCCCCTGGGCCGCGAGCGCCTCCGCCAGGGCCTGGTCCGAGAGCGGCCGGGACGGATCCTCCTGCCGGATCAGGTCCGCGATCATCCGCTTGACCGCCTCCGCCGCCACTCCCTCCCCGCAGCCCATCTGGACACCGCTGGAGAAGAAGTACTTCAGCTCGAACATGCCCCGGGGCGTCTGCGCCCACTTGCCGCTGGTCGCCCGGCTCACGGTCGACTCGTGCACGCCGACGGCCTGCGCCACGTCCCGCAGGGTCAGGGGCCGCAGGTACCGGGGGCCGCGGTCGAAGAAGTCCCGCTGGAACCGCACGATCGCCTCGGTCACCCGCAGGAGCGTGAGCCGCCGCTGCTCGATGGACTTGATCAGCCAGAGCGCCGACTGAATCCGCTCCTCCACATAGCGCCGGGTCTGGCCGTCCGCGGTCTCCAGCAGCCGCCGGTAGTGCGGCGAGACGATGAGCCGCGGCAGCGGCGCCTCGTTCACGATCACCACGTACTCGGAGCCCACCCGCTCCACGAACACGTCGGGCACGACGTAGCGGGGCTGCTCGCCGCCGCCGAAGCGCCTGCCGGGCTTGGGATCCAGGGCGCGGATCGCGTCCGCGGCCGCCTGCACCGCGGCGCAGTCCACGCCCAGCCGCTCGGCGATGCGCGGGATGCGCCCGGCGGCCAGGTCCTCCAGGTGGTGCCGGATGATCTCGGGCACGAGCGGATCCGGATCCTCCAGGCTCTCCCACTGGAGGAGCAGGCACTCCTGCAGCGTCCGGGCGCCGACCCCCGGCGGGTCCAGCGACTGGACCACCCGGAGGGCCGCCTCCACCGCGTCCGGGCTTGTGCCCAGCTGCTCGGCCGCCTCCTCCACGGTCACGGCCAGGTAGCCGTGGTCGTCGAGGCAGCCGATGAGGAAGCGGGCGATGCGCTCCTGCTCCCGGTCCAGCTTGAGGACCCCGAGCTGGCTGTGCAGGTGCTCGGCCAGGCTGGGCACGACGGGCGGAAGCGGCTCGAACGCGGCCTCCTCGTCCGGCTCGGCCGGCGCGCCGCGCCAGTCCCCGCGGCCCAGGAAGTCCAGCAGGCGGCCGACTTCGGAGGGCGCGCCCTCCTCCGCCGGCTCCCTGGGCTCCGCCTCCAGGCACGGATTCTCCAGGAGCTCGCCGGCGATCAGCTCGCTCAGTTCGGCGACCGGCTTCTGCAGGACGGTGATCGCCTGGCGCAGCTCGGGGGTCATCACCAGGCGCTGGGTCTGCTGCATCCGGAGCTCGAAACCGAGGCGCATGGCCTACACCCCCCGGCAGCAGGCTGCTCTCGCCCACACTATTCGCCGCCCGCGCCCCGGTTTCCTTTGCAAGACTCGTGCCAATCCCTGTGTCCCAGGAAGTGCCGGGTCTCCGGCTGCCGCGGCCGCTCCAGCACCTCGACCGCCGGTCCCTCCTCCACCAGCCGCCCGTCTTGAAAGAACGCGACCCGGTCCGCCACCCGGCGGGCCTGCTCCAGCGAGTGCGTGACCAGCACGATGGCCATCGAACGCTTGAGCTCGGCGATCAGCCGCTCGATCGCCTCCGTAGCCGCCGGATCCAGGGCCGAGCAGGGCTCGTCCAGCAGCAGCACCTCGGGCTCCAGGGCCAGGGCGCGGGCCAGGCACAGCCGCTGCTGCTGCCCGCCGGAGAGCCGGCCGGCGTGCTCGTGGAGCCTGTCCCTGACCTCGTCCCAGAGCGCCGCCCGCTGCAGGGCCTGGCGGACAATCCGCTCCAGCTCCCGGCCCCGCACGCCCGCGAGCGCCGGCCCGAAGGCCACGTTTGCGAAGATCGACATCGGAAACGGGTTCGGCCGCTGAAACACCATCCCGATCCGGCGCCTGAGCTCCTCGGGCGCGATCCGGTCGATGGGGCGGCCGTCCAGCAGGATCCGCCCCTCCACCCGCACTCCGTGGCGCAGGTCGTGCAGCCGGTTGAGGGCCCGCAGGAAGGTCGACTTGCCGCACCCGGACGGGCCGATCAGGGCCGTCACGCACCGGTCGGGCACATCGAGGCTGACCCCCTTCAAGGCCTCCCGCCCACCGTAGTAGACCCGGAGGTTCCGCGCGGCCAGCTTGGCCGCCGCGCTCCCGACTCGCCTCATTCCGCCCGCCTCCCGCCCATGAGCAGCTGCGCCAGGGCATTCACCAGCATCACCCCGCAGATCAGGGCCAGCGCGGTGGCGTGGGCCCGGCCGTCCGACAGCCCCTCCCCCGCCAGCAGGTAGAGGTGCACGGCCATCGGCCGGCCCGGGTCCAGCGGCGACCGGGGCAGGGCGAGGTCCGTCCCTGCGGTCAGGAGCACCGCGGCGGTCTCGCCGGTGGCCCGCCCCAGGGCCAGGAGGGCCCCGGTGAGGATCCCCGGCGCCGCCTGCGGCAGGACGATCCGGCGGATGGCGTCCCAGCGGGTCGCCCCCAGCGCTGCGGCGCCTTCCCGCAGCTCCCGCGGGACCGCCGCCACAGCCGCCTCGCTGGTGCGGATGATGGTCGGCAGCAGCATGAGGGCCAGCGTCGCGCTGCCGGCGGCCAGCGAGGGGCCCCACCCCAGCCGCACCACGAAGACGGAGAAGCCGAAGAGGCCGAACAGGACGGAGGGGACCCCCGCCAGGGTCTCGGTGAGGCTGCGGAGGAACCCCAGCAGCCGGCCCGGGGCCGCGTACTCCTGCAGGTAAAGCGCCGTCCCCACGCCCAGCGGCAGGGCGAGCGCCAGGGCGCCGGCGGCCAGCCACCCGGTGGAGACGACCGCCGGGAGGATGCCGCCCTCCCGGCCCGCCGCGGCCGGCAGCGTGAACAGGAACTGCAGGGTGAGGGTCCGGGCCCCGCCCGCCGCCAGCGCGGCGACCAGCCCGGCCATGACGCCGGTCACGGCCAGGGCCAGCGCGGTGAGGAGCGCCCTCACGGCCCGGCCCCCCCTCCGGCGGCCCGGCGGGCCGCCTGCGTGACGACCAGGTTGATGAGGAGGAGCAGGGCGCCGCTGGCGAAGAGCGCCTCCCGGTGCAGGCCGGTCGCGTAGGCCATCTCCAGGGCGATGTTGGCCGTGAGCGCGCGGGCGGGGTCCAGCGGCGACCGCGGCAGCACGGCCGCGTTGCCCAGCACCATCAGCACGGCCATCGTCTCCCCCAGCGCCCGGCCCAAGGCCAGCGCGACCGCGGCGGTGATCCCCCTGCGCGCCGCGGGCAGGAGCAGCCGCCAGGCCACCTGGCCGGGGCTGGCGCCCAGGGCGTACGCCCCCTCCCGGAGGGCCGGATCCACCGCACAGAGCGCGTCCTCGCTGACCGCCGCGATCGTCGGGAGCACCATGAGCGCCAGCACCAGCCAGCCGGCCAGCAGGCTGAGGCCCATCCCGCCGAGCGTCCGGCTGATCCCGGGCACGATCAGGTTCAGCCCGAGGAAGCCGTAGACGACGCTGGGCACCGCCGCCATCCCCTGGAGCGCGGGCCGCACCGCGGCCGCCAGGCCGGGCGTCGCCACCTCGCTGAGGAAGAGGCCCACGCCGACGCCCACCGGCACGGCGATGGCAAGGCTCCCCAGCGTGACCAGGGCGGATCCCGCCAGAAGCGGCAGGACGCCGAACCGCCCCTCCTCCGGGCTCCAGACGGGGCCGAACAGGTGCGGCAGCGCGCGCCACCCCTCGGCGGCGACCGCGAGCGCGATCAGGAGGACGCCGGCCGACCCGACGGCCGCCATCAGGCCGAGCACCGCGCGCACAAGGCGGTCCCGCACCTCCATCCCCCCATTCCTCCTGAGGCGATGGATATGCGGGACCGCCGCCAATGAGACAGGCTAGCGGACCGGCAGCATGCCCTCCCCGGCGACCCGCTCCTGCCCGGCCGGGCTCAGGGCGTACGCCAGGAAGGCCCGGGCCTCCCCCGCCGGGGGGCCGAGCGTCACCAGGCTGAGCGGGCGCACGAGCGGGTAGCCGGGCTCGCCGGGCAGGTGCCCGTCGATCCGGAGCAGCTTCACCCCGCCGGCCCGCGCGACGCTGAGGCTCAGGTACCCCACGGCCGCCGGGTCATTCCGCACGGCCTGCCGGATGGCGCCGTTCGTGTTCTGCACCGCGGCGAGCGGGTGAATCGGGCCCACCAGGTCGCGGAAGGCCTGCCGCGAGCCCGAGCCCGCCTCGCGGCTGATGAGGTGCACCCGGCCCGCCGGGCCGCCCAGCTCGGCCCAGTCCCGGATCTCGCCGGCGAAGAGGCGGCGCAGTTCCGCAAGCGTGAGCCCCTCCACCGGGTTGGAAGGGTGAACGGCGATCGCCAGCACGTCCCAGGCGATGACGTAAGCCTGGAACCCCTCCCGGGCCTCCTCCGGGGTCAGCGGCCGCGAGACGGCGGCCAGATCGGCCACCCCGCTGCGCAGGGCCTGCAGCCCCGCCGTGGAGCCCACGCCCTGCGTGGAGACGCGCGCGCCGCCCGCGGCCCGGTACCCCTCCGCCAGCACCTCGACCAGGGGCTGCAGGGAGGTGGAGCCGGCGACCCGCAGGCCGACGCTGGTCTGCGCGCAGCCGGCCAGCAGGGCCGCGAGCAGGGTCCATCGAACTACCGAGTACCGGACACGTGCGCGCATCGGGCGCCTCCTGTTCCGCCATTCGCTGTGCAGCCTTTCCGGGTCTAGCCTTTCCCAAAGGGCCCCTCGCCGTGCACGGGAGTCCGGATCGCCCGGCGCCTGCACGGCGCACGGCCTCGCTGGCCGCGCCCGGGCAAACAAAAAACGCCGCTTCCGCGGCGCCGCACGTTGCGTATATTGTACCAACACATTCCTGGGCCAGCAAGGCTGGTTTCGCGCCGCTGCTGTGGCTATAATGACATCCTAAATGACCGGTGGTGCGCAAAGGAGGGAGACGGGTGCTGGAGGGAAAGGAAGCGCTGCTCAACGCCTGCCGCAGGCGCAACATGCGCGTCTGTGAGACCCCCATCAACCTGCTGGAGAGCGACGTGCAGGCCGAGGGCAACCTCGACGGGATGGAGGTAACCCTCATGCTCAACGTCATCAGCGGGATGCCCGGCGAGAGCCAGGGAACCCTCACCTTCCGGGGAAACCTGAGCAGCCTGCTGGCCGTCCTCGCCCGCGTCTGGCCGGTGCCGCCGGAACACGACGAGGCCTTTTCGCCCGGACGGCAGAGCTGGCCCGCCCCACCGCGGAAGGTCAGCAAGGACACCCCGCCCCGGTAGAAAACCCCCACGCGACGGCTGCGCCTGCGTGGGGGCTCTTTCTTTGCCTAGTCGACCAGCAGCCGCCTGGCCTCCAGGTTGACCTCCAGGACGTTGAGGTCGGTCATGTGGGCGATCTGCTGGGCCACCGCCTCCTGCGCCTGCCGCAACACGTCGAAGATGTGATACCCGTAGCGCAGGAGCACCTCCATGTCCACCAGCACGCCTTCCCGGCGGCTCTCCACCACCACCCGGCCGACCCGCCCGATCCCCGGGACCATCTCCGCCGCCCGGGTGGCGATGGCCGCGATCACCGTGTCGGCGATGAAGAACCGGCCCAGGCTGGAGAAGGTCGGGCGCACCACCGACTTCTCCACGGTCACCGGGCCCAATCCGTGGTCCCGCTTGAAGAAGAACCGCAGCGGGTCGACCATGTAGCCCGAGAAGGTCTTCTTCACCTCGAACGTCGGGGCGGGGATGACGTGCTTGCCCTCGTGGTAGCGCTTGCGCTGCGCCAGGCGGATCTGCGCCGGCGTGGCGATCTCCTCGATGCGGATCGTGCGGTCGGGGTGCGGCAGGTCCAGCGCGTCGCAGATGCGCTCGACCATCTCGTCGGACGTGCCGAGGACCAGCACCCGCTTGGGCTTCAGCGACCAGAGGACGGAGCGGACCTCCGCCCGGTGGTCCTCGTCGAGGAAGATGGCCCGCCGCACGGCCGCCATCTTGTTCTCCTCGCGCTTGGCGCTGGTGCCGGCGCGGATCCTGCCCTCCGTGTCGATGAGCAGGCCGTCGTCGACGATGAGCTCGCACTCGTTCTGATGGGCCACGATCTGGGCGCGGTGGCTCTTGCCGCTGCCCGCCGGCCCGACCAGAGCGACCACCTCCACCCAGACCACCTCCGTACCCCTACCATATCAGAGTCGATCCGTTCCGCCCAGTCTAGTCACCGGTGAGCCGCAGGAGCCCCTACCGCCGTCCCAAGAACCGGGCCGGGTCCGGCCAGCGCCCGGATGGCGCCGGGCCAGCTCCAAAAGCCCTTCTCTTTTTTCGACGATTGGAAGCTCCATCCTGTTCAATCGCCCGGGCAGGGCCCGGGTCCCGGGCCGGCAGGAGTGTGACGGGCCTCACGGAAAATCCGGCTGGCTAAACCCAGCAGGATGGTCTACTATGGGGGATGATGGTTTACGGCGGCCGTGGCGGCAGGGCTTCTGACCAGCTGGATAAAGACCCGCCGCTCTCCGCCGGCCGGGCCTGCGCGGTTATTGGGTGGAGCGACCGTAACCTGACGGCCAATTCTGCCGTTAAATTAACTAGCAAGGGAGCCAAGGGGGTGTCACACGACATGCGCAGACGTGCCTGGGTGCGCGCCGCAGCCCTCGCGCTCAGCGCCGCGCTGATCCTCGCCGGGTGCGGCTCCGGGGCGACCCCTGAGCCCACGCCGCCGCAGCAGTCCGAACCGCAGCCGACGCCGAAGACGCCGCAGGAGCCCGACACGCCCTCGCCGTCCGACGCCCCCGAAAAGCCGGAAGAACCGGATCTCCAAATTCCGGAGCTCCCCGGCGACATGGAGGCGCTGAGAGAGGCGCTGCGGGCCCCGTCGCCCATCACGTACACCATCGTCATCGCCCACGACGCCCCCCGCGAGATGGACAAGACCGCCTATCTCGATCAGATGCTGGCGGAGAAGGGCTACCCCGGCAAGAACGAGATCCTGCTGGTCCTGTTCCCCGCGGACAACTACAACATCCGCTTCGCGATGGGCGCCCTGGTCTTCGACCGCAAGATCACCCTGCCGCAGATGCTGGAGCTGGTGCAGACCCAGTACCTCACCCGGTCCCGCCAGGGCGATCCGGCCGGGGGCCTGGCCGCGCTGATCAACGCCATCAACCAGCAGGCGAGGTAGCTTCCGCCATTCGTGCGCACACAAGACCCCGGGAAAGGGCGAGTGCCTTTCCCGGGGCTTGTTTGTTGCCTGTCTCCGCTAGTCGTCGCCGGCGATCAGCACCGGCTCGGGCTCCCGGACGGGCTCCTCCGGGATCAGCTTGTTCAGCACCACGCCGGCCAGGGCCGAGAGCGCCATGCCGCTCAGCTGGAGGCCGCCCGGCAGGGGCAGCGCGGCGCCGCCGATTCCCAGCACCAGCACGACGGCGGCGATGACCAGGTTGCGGCCGCTGGTGAGGTCTACCCGGGCCTCGACCACCTGGCGGATGCCGATGGAGGTGATCATGCCGAAGAGGACGATCGAGATGCCGCCCATCACCGGCGCCGGGATCGCCTGCAGCAGCGCCCCCAGCTTGCCGATGAACGCCAGGGCGATGGCGAAGACGGCCGCGATGCGGAGGATGCCGGGATCATAGACGCGGGTGACGGCCAGCACGCCGGTGTTCTCCGAGTACGTGGTGTTCGCCGGGCCGCCCAGCAGGCCGGCCAGCGAGGTAGCCAGGCCGTCGCCGATCAGCGTCCGGTGCAGGCCCGGGTCGCGGATCAGGTCCTTGCCGATGACCGCGCCGTTGGTGGTGATGTCGCCGATGTGCTCCACCATCGTCACCAGGGCCAGAGGGGCGATCGCCAGGATGGCCGAGAGGCTGAACTTCGGGGCCATCACCGGCGGCAGCGCCACCCAGGGGGCCTGGGCCACGCTCGTCCAGTCGACGAGTCCGAACGCCACCGCCGCGGCGAAGCCCACCAGGAGGCCGCACATGATCGGCAGCAGCCGGAGGAAGCCCCGGGCGTAGACCGCCACCAGCACCACGGCCAGCAGCGTGACCAGCGCCACCGGCCAGTGGGCGGACGCCATGTTCACCGCCACGGGCGCCAGCGTAAGGCCGATGACCATGATCATCGGACCGGCGACGATGGGCGGGAAGAAGCTGCGGACCCGGTCGACGCCGAACACGTAGATGAGACCCGCCAGGACCAGGTAGACGAGGCCGGCCACCACGATGCCGCCCGTGGCATACTCCAGCCCCTCCGTCTGCCCGACCAGCTGGATCGCCGCGATGAAGGCGAAGCTGGAGCCCATGAACACGGGGACCTTCCGCTTGGTAATCAGGTGGAACAGCAAGGTGCCGAGACCGGCCGTGAGCAGGGCGACGCTGGGGTTGAGCCCCGTCTGGATGGGCACCAGCACCGTGGCGCCGAACATCGCCGCCACGTGCTGCAAGCCGAGCAGGATCCGCTTGGCCGGAGAGAGCGCTGCCGTCGAACCCGCCATCGCACATACCCCCTGATCATGATGTTCCTGCGACGCATAAAAAAGGACCTCTTACCGGCGAGGCAAGAAGTCGCGTGGCAGGCACACCCGCATCAGGGCGCACCAAACCATGTGACCTTGCCAGCCTCACGGGACTGCCTTAAAGGTCGCCGGTATTCAGTTCCGGGTAAGTATAACACGAATTGTCGCGGCTGAACAGGGGAGTTTTCCCCTTTCGCCGGCAGATTTTTTTGTCGCCGCTGGAAGGTATTTCATGCCAGAAGTTAGCATTCTTTCCTCTCGGGAAGGAGGGGTCATCGAGATGGCGGAAGGCCGGACCACCGTCGTGATCGCCAACGACAACCACGAGGAGCGCCAGCGGCTCGTGGACAAGTTCGACGGCATGGCCGAGTTCACCGTGGTCGGCGAGGCGCGCCACGGCCTGGAGGCGGTGGAGCTGGTCCGGACCCTGCGCCCGGACCTGCTCATCCTGGACGACGTCCTGCCGCACCTGGACGGGCTCGGGGTGCTGACGGAGCTGGGGCTGGAGGAGCGGCCCCGCGTCCTGCTCTTGCTCTCCTGCGCGTCCGACGTGCTGGTGCAGCACTACTACCAGAAGGGGGCCAGCTACTGCCTCCTCCGCCCCTGCCAGCCGGATCTGGTCGCCGAGCGCGCCCTGCTCGTCTGCGGCCATCCGTCCGCGGCCCAGTCCTCCGGGCAGGCGCGCACGGTGCCCAGCGCCCGCACCATCGCCGAGCTCCTGCGCCGCACCGGCGTCCCGGCCCACCTGCAGGGCTACCGCTTCCTGAAGGACGCCGTCCAGTACGTCCTGAGCAACAACAAGACCACCTGCGGCATGACGAAGGAGCTCTACCCGCACATCGCCCGGCTCCACAACACCCAGCCCAACCGGGTGGAGCGGTCCATCCGCCACGCGATCGAGGTCGCCTGGGGGCGGGCCGACATCAACGACCTGCAGCGGCTGTTCGGCGCGACGGTGAACCACGTGCGGGGCAAGCCGACCAACGCCGAGTTCGTGGCCATGCTGGCCGATCACCTGCGGGGAGCGGTGGGCTCCTGAGGAACCCCCGCTCCCTCCGCATGTCTGCGCTCAGACCGCAAGGACCCGGCGTGCCTCTTCCATGCCCCGCGACAGGGCCTCCCGGTTGACGGGGATGAACCGGGCCTTGTCCTCCCCCATGACCTTGGGCAGGACCTCCAGGATCGACTCCATCTTCACCATGGGCACCACCGCGAGCAGCGCGCCCAGGGCGATCATGTTGGCGAAGCGCACGTTGCCCAGTTCCACCGCGATGTCGGTGGCGGGCACGGGCACGACGGTGATGTCGGTGCGCTTCGGCCGCTCCGTGCAGAGGGAGGTGTTGACCACCAGCGTGCCCCCCGGCTGCACGGCCTTTTCGAACTTGTCCAGGGACGGCTGGTTCAGCACGATGCAGGCGGTGGGCTCCGAGACCAGCGGGCAGGCCACCGGCTGGTCGGAGATCACCACCGAGCAGTTGGCCGTGCCGCCCCGCTGCTCGGGCCCGTAAGCCGGCACCCACGAGACGTGCTGGCCCTCCAGGTTCCCGGCGTAGGCGAGCAGCTGCCCGGCGGTGAGCACGCCCTGGCCGCCGAAACCGGCGATGAGAACCTCATGCGTGTACACCGGCCAGCGCCTCCTTCGTCACGTCCTTGAATTCGCCGACGGGGAAGTAGGCGAGCACCTCGTTCAGCACGTACCGGTTGGCCTCGGCCGGGGTCACGCCCCAGTTGGTCGGGCAGTTGCCCAGCACCTCGACCATCGAGAACCCCAGGCCGTTCAGCTGCGCCTCGAACGCCTTGCGCAGGTACTGCTTGGTCTTCACGATGTTCGCGACGTCGGCGATGTGCGTCCGCGCCACGTAGGCCGTGCCGGGCATCTGCGCGAGCAGCTCGGCCATGCGGTACGGCCGGCCGTGCTCCTCCTGGCGCCCGTAGGGGGTCGTCGCGGTCACGGCGCCCATCAGGGTCGTCGGCGACATCTGGCCGCCGGTCATCCCGTAGATGCCGTTGTTGTACATGATCGCGGTGATGCGCTCTCCCCGCGCCGCCGCGTGGATGATCTCGGCGGTGCCGATGGCCGCCATGTCGCCGTCGCCCTGGTAGGTGAAGACGAACAGGTTCGGCCGCGCCCGCTTCAGCCCGGTGGCCACCGCCGGCGCCCGGCCGTGGGGGGCCTGGACGAAGTCGGTCTCGAAGTAGTTGTAGGCGAGGACGGAGCAGCCGACCGAGGCGACGCCGACCGTCCGCTCTCGCAGGTTCATCTCGTCGAGCAGCTCGGCGATGATCCGGTGCAGGACGCCGTGGCTGCACCCGGGGCAGTAATGGGTGACCACGGGCGACATCGACTCGGGCATGCCAGCGATGCGCTTCATCAGGCCTCTCCTCCCATCCGCTCCTGAATTTGGCCCAGGATCTCCCGCGGGGTCGGTACCATGCCGCCGAGCCGTCCGTAGAAGTCCACCCGGGCCCGGCCGAGGACGGCCAGCTTCACGTCCTCCACCATCTGGCCGCTGGACATCTCCACGTCGAGGAACCGCCGCACGCCCCGCTCAGCCAGCCGGGCGAGCCCCTCGTCCGGGAAGGGCCACAGGGTGATCGGCCGGTACAGCCCCACCCGCAGCCCCTGCTTGCGGGCCGCGTCCACGGCCGCGCGGGCGATGCGGGCCGTCGTGCCGTAGGCGACCACGACCAGCTCGGCATCCTCGCAGCGGTACTCCTCCCACCGCTTCTCCCGCTCCGCCATCGCCTTGAACTTGGCCTGCAGCACCAGGTTGTGGGCCTCCAGGTTCTCGGGGTTCAGCTCCAGGGAGGTGATCACCCGCTTCGGCCGGCCGGCCGCGCCGGTCAGGGCCCAGTCCTTCTCCATCTCCTTCGGCTGGACCGGCGGGAAGGTGACCGGCTCCATCGTCTGGCCCAGGAGCCCGTCGCCCACCAGGGCCACCGGGTTGCGGTAGGCGTCCGCCAGGTCAAAGGCCAGGATCGTCAGGTCCACCAGCTCCTGCACGGTGGAGGGCGCCAGGGCGATCATGTGGTAGTCTCCGTGGCCGCCGCCCTTGACGATCTGGAAGTAGTCGCTCTGCGAAGGCTGGATGTTGCCGAGGCCCGGGCCGCCCCGCATGATGTTGACCACCACGCACGGCAGCTGCGACGCGATCATGTAGGAGATGCCCTCCTGCTTCAGCGAGTAGCCCGGCGAGGAGGACGAGGTCATCGCCCGGACGCCGGCGGCCGCCGCGCCGAGCAGCATGTTCACCGCGGCCAGCTCCGACTCCGCCTGCAGGAACGTGCCGCCGACCTCGGGCATGCGCCGGGCCATGTACGCCGGCAGCTCCGACTGCGGCGTGATGGGGTAGCCGAAGAAGAACCGGCAGCCCGCCCGGATCGCGGCCTCGCCCAGGGCTTCGTTGCCCTTCATCATCATGGTCGTGGTGGGTTCCATCGGGCATCCCCCTCCTAGGCGGTCTTGTAGATGGTGAAGACGACCTCAGGGCAGACCAGGTAGCAGGCCCGGCAGCCCGTACACCGCTCCGGGGCGATGGCCACGGCCGCCCGGTAGCCCAGCGCGTTGATCTGGTTGCCCATGGCGAGCACCTCGCGCGGGCAGGCCTCCGTGCAGAGCTCGCAACCCTTGCACCGATCCTGATTCATCTCCAGCTTGATGCCGCGCAACCCCATAACCCCCTTTTCCCGATCGTCGCCGCTGATCGCACGGCCGCCTACACCAGGACGGCAGGCTCGGCCTCCCAGGGCGGGCGCATGTGGAGCTTCAGCGGCAGGAGCGGCAACCCCGGCAGCGCCTCCGCCAGGTCGGCCCGCACGGCCGTCCAGCGCACGGGCAGGTCCAGCAGGCGGGCGGCCTCCTCCACCTGCCGGAGCCCCTCCAGAACGTGTTCCGGGCGGGTCAGCGGACCCAGGTTGGCGTTGTTCACCAGTCCGGTGAGGCGGACCCGGCCGATCTCCTCCAGCCAGCGGGCGTACTCCACGACCTGCTGGGGCGACCCCGTGTCCGGCCGGTACGGATTGACCACCATCAGCGCCTCGTACGTTCCCGGCGCAAGGCTCATGCTGCCCAGCACCCGGGCGCCCTCGCCCCCGCCGATGTCCGCGATCACCGGGCCGTCGTAGGCGGTCATGGCCTGCACCGCGCGGGCGGCGACCACCGGCAGGTCGGAGCGCCACAGGTCGCCCGCCGGCCGGACCACCTCGACGCCGGCCTTCGCCAGCTCGTCGGCGACGTCGCGCGACCGGTAATACGGCGTGATGAAGTCGAGGTCCAGCAGCAAGGGGCGCTTTTGTTCAGCACACAGCGAAAGGGCGAAAAAAATAGCCACTTCGGTCTTGCCGGAACCGAAGTGACCCAACAAGAGGATCCGGGCAGGCTGCAGCATGACTGATCCCCCCAGGTTCATCATACCCGCTGCGCACGAACGGGGGGTATCGGTACTTGGGTTTAGACAGAAAGCACTATCAGGACAGCCTGAAAATTGAGACCGGGACTTACTCCTCGTCCTCGGTGGAGGAGGATTCCTCGTCGCCCGCCGGGAAGTACCGGTCGAGGCCGGGGATCTCCTCCACGGGCAGGTACAGCTCGATCAGCTCTCCCTGCCGCAGCACCGTCATGGGAACCTGGTCGCCGTAGCGCCGCGTGGAGAGGATCTTGCGGATCATGCCCGTGCTCAGGACCGGCTGCCGGTCCGCGACGGCCATGATCATGTCCATCTCCTGCACGCCGGCCCGCCGGCCCGGTCCGTCGGCGGCGACGTGATGCACGACCAGGCCCCGGTCTGTCGGCAGGTTCAGCATCTCGACCCAGATGTCGTCGATGACGTCCACCTCGCCGGAGAAGCCCAGCCACGGGTGGATGGCGTAGCCGTAGTCGATGATCTGGCTCGCCACGCGGGCCGCCACCGAGGCCTGGATGGCCAGGCCGAGCCCGCCCTGCCAGGGGATGCCGTTGATCCCCACCACCCGCCCCTCGAGGTCGATCAGGGGGCCCCCGGCGTTCCCGGGGTGGATCGCGGCGCTGGTCAGCAGGAGCCCGTCCACCGGCACATTGCCCCTGCCGCGCGCCTTGGGGCGGTAGACGGTGCGGTCGCTGCTGCTGATGACGCCGCTGGTGGCCGTGAGCTCCTGCCCCAGAGCAAAGCCCACCGCGGCGACGAAGAGCCCCACGGGCGTGGTGCCGTCCGGCGCAAAAGTGGGCGGATCGAACGGAAGCCTGTCCTCGACCTGCAGGACCGTCAGGAAGTAGAGCGGATCGATGCCGACGCACTGTGCACGCCGCCGCTTCCCGTCTGCCGTCTTGATCGTGATCTCGTCCTCGGGGGCGACGATCTGCGCCGTCGTGATGATATGATAATGGTCCAGGATGACCCCGGTGCCCAGGGCGATCTGTCCCGTCTTGGGCGTGACGGCGTAGACGTGCACCACTGCCGGGCGCACCCGGTCAAGCGCCGCAATCAGGGCCGAGGAAAACGGATCCACGCCCACACCCCCAATCGTTTCAACCTAACCGCTCTAACAAGCCATT
The DNA here is from genome assembly GCA_003242675.1 of Bacillota bacterium. The sequence continues at coordinate 14,270 of QGVE01000048.1, forward strand.
TTACGTAGGGCCGTGCGGCACCTCAACCCCGGGCCGGCGGAGCGGCCCGAACGAACCTGCCCGGCCGGAGCGTCCTTTAGACGGGCAGGAAGACATCGGTACCGAGTGAACATTGACTGTGGAGGGGGCACCGCATGATTCAACTGGTGAACGTCTCGAAGAGCTACAGCGGCGGGACGAAAAAGGCGGTGGACAACATCAGCCTGACGATCCGCCCGGGCGAGATCTTCGGATTCCTCGGTCCCAACGGGGCAGGCAAGACGACCACCATCAAGATGATCGTCGGACTCCTCCGCCCCGACAGCGGCACGGTGCGGGTCTGCGGCTACGATGTCGTCCGGCAGCCCCTGGAGGCCAAGCGGCAGATCGCCTACGTGCCCGACACCCCCAGGGTCTACGACAAGCTCACGGGCCTGGAATACCTGAACTTCATCGCCGACGTCTGCGGCCTCAGCCCCCGGGAGCGGCAGGAGCGCATCGAGCGCCTCGCCGACGCCTTCGAGCTCACCAACGCGCTCTTCGACCGTGTGGAGAGCTACTCCCACGGCATGCAGCAGAAGCTGGTGCTGATCTCGGCCCTCATGCGGAATCCCCCGGTGTGGGTGCTGGACGAGCCCATGGTCGGGCTGGATCCCCGCTCCGCCCACCAGCTGAAGGAGCTGATGGTCGAGCACACCCGGCAGAACCGGACGCTCTTCTTCTCCACCCACGTGCTCGAAGTGGCGGAGCGGCTCTGCGACCGCGTCGCCATCATCAACAAGGGGCGCATCATCGCCTGCGGCACCCTGGATGAGCTGCGCCGGGGCCAGGCCGACGAGACGCTCGAGTCCATCTTCCTGGAGTTGACGGAGAAATGAGGAACCTCTGGCCGCTGGTGAAGGTGCAGCTCCTTCAGACGTGGCGCGGCAGCCTCGAGCGCATGTCGGGCACGCGGTCCCGCCTGGGGCTGCTTCTGGTCCCCCTGCTCATTATGGCATTTATCCCCCTCGTTGTCATGTTCGCCACTATCTACGCCGGGCTCTACAAGGCGCTGGAGCCCCTCGGGCTGGGCCACTACATCCTCGCCATGGCGCTCACGGCCGGGCAGCTGCTCTGCCTGATCTTCGGCGTGCTCTACATTATCTCCGCCTTCTATTTCAGCCAGGACCTTCGCCTCCTGATCCCGCTGCCCCTGCGGCCGGGGGAGATCGTCCTGTCCAAGCTGGTGTCGGTCCTCCTGGGCGAGTGCCTGAGCATGGCGCCCGTGGTGGTGCCCGGCCTGGTCGTCTACGGCGCCCTGGCCGACGTGGGGCCGCTCTACATCCCCTTCGCCGTGCTCATCTACCTGATGCTCCCCGTGTTCCCCCTGGTGCTTTCCGGGCTCTTCAGCCTGCTGCTGATGCGGGTTACGGCGCTGCGCCGCAACCGGGACCTGTTCCGGGTCTTCGGCGCCCTGGTGGGCATCGCCCTCGCCATCGGCATCCAGTTCACCACCCGGTTCCATGCGGACGGTCTCCAGGCGGAGGACGTGCAGCGGTTCATCGAGACCCAGCAGACCGTGGTCACCGGCGTCACCCGCTGGCTCGTCACGTCGGCCTGGGGCACCCAGGCCCTGCAGGCCGGCAGCCCGGCCCTGGGCATCCCGGCCTTCCTGCTGTTCACCGGTGCGACCGCGGCCTCCCTGGCGCTCCTGGCCGCCGGCGCGGAGCGGTTCTTCCTCAGCAGCATCCTGAGCGGCGAGGAGGGGGCCTCCTCGCGGCGGCAGGTCAGCCGGTCCGAGCTGGCGGCGCGGACGGGGCGGGTGCAGTCCCCCCTCCGGGCGCTGTTGGTCCGGGAGGTCCGCCTGCTCAACCGCAACGCCAGCTACCTGATGACCGCCCTCATCACGCCCCTGCTCCTCCCCATCATCATCCTGATCCCGATGGCGAGCGGAAACCTCGTCGTCGAGGGCTTCGACCTCTCCGGGGTTGCGCAGTCCCCTTGGACGCCGGTGGTCATGCTGGCCGTCCTCTTCGGCCTGTGCTCCACCTCCGCTCTCCCCTCGTCCGCCATCAGCCGCGAGGGGCCGTGGTTCTGGATCAGCCAGTCCCTGCCGGTGGCGCCACGGGTGCAGATCCACGCCAAGCTCCTGCACAGCCTGCTCTTCCATCTCATCAACCTGCTCCTCGTAGGCGCCGGCGCCGCCTGGCTGGGGATCCTCACCCCGCGCAACCTGGCCCTCCTGCTGCTGGGCGGAGTGCCCCTCTGCGTCATCAGCGGCTACAGCGGGCTGCTGGTGGACGTGCTGAAGCCCGTCCTCCAGTGGACCGACCCGCAGCAGGCCATGAAGGGGAACATCAACTCGCTCCTGGCCATGCTGGTCCACGTGGGGATCACCGCCGTCACGGCCGCCGCGGCCATCCTCATTTACGTGACGGTCCGCCCGTTCTTCCTCCCCGGCCTGGTGATCGTCCTGGCCCTGGAGGCCTGGCTGCTGGGCCGGATCGTGGGTGGGCTCGCCGACGTCCGCTATACCCAGTACGAGTTGTAGGGAGATGATCCGATGGGTCGCTGGCTGATGGCCATAGGTGCGCTGCTCTTCTTCGTGGGCGGTACGATCGCCCTGTTTGAGCGCCTCCTGCCCGGCATCGGCCGGCTGCCGGGCGACATCATCATCCGGCGCGGGAACTTCACCTTTTACTTCCCGATCGCCACCAGCCTGCTCGCCAGCGTCGTCCTCACGCTGCTCCTCTGGCTCTGGCAGCGGCTGGGGCGCTGAGCGGCAGTTGACGGCAGGCTGGCCGCTGACATCAAACGAATGGGGGGACGGAACGATGATCTTCATCGGCAACCGCAGTCAGCAGTTCTACCAGGTGCTCCGGGCGGCGACGGAGAACGCCGCGGAGGTGGCCAGCCTGCTGGGGCGGCTTCTCGAGGAACCCGCAACCGTCGGGAGCCTGGCGCCCGAGATCAAGCAGCTGGAGTCGAAGGGCGACGACCTCACCCACAAGCTCTTCGAGCTGATGCACAAGACCTTCGCCACGCCGCTGGACCGGGCCGACCTGGCTGCGCTCGGCGTCGCCATCGACAACGTGGTCGACGCCATGGAGGCCGCGGCCGCCCGGGTCGCCATCTACCGGCTGGCCGCCTCTGACAAGCATCTGCGCGCCTTCGCGCAGATCCTGCGCGCACAGGCGACCGAGCTGGTCGCTGCGATCGACCTGCTGGCGGGCGGCAAGCTGCTGGAAATCCGGGACCGCATCCGCCAGATCAACACCCTGGAGAACCACGGCGACGACGAGCTGCGGCTCGCGCTGTCCGGGCTGATGGACCGCAGCACATCCGACCCGATCCAGTTCATCACGATGAAGGAGATCTACGAGATGCTGGAGCAGGCCACCGACGAGGTGGAAAAGGTGGCCAACACCCTCGAGGGCGTGATCATGAAGCGGTCCTGACGGTACACGGTAGTGGAAACACCAGGGTCCTCGCCCCGCCTTCCGGCCGGGGCGAGGACCCT
>QGVE01000182.1 GCA_003242675.1 Bacillota bacterium
TTGCATCCGATAGGCCTCCGCGTTTCAGATTGACTTGCCGGTCGCTCTGAACTTCGCCGAGTCCTACCGGATGCCTCCTTATTTCCAGCGCTGGCGGTAGTGCTCCACCACAATTACGGTAGCATCTTTTTACACCACTACTGGGTACTCTAGCCAAGACTCCGAGCGAGGCGATCTGTTCAGGCAAGTCGACCGACTCCTCCAGAAGGAGAGGGAGAACGCCGAGCGATATCCCTCCCTCGTCCGATAATCGCAGTTTCTCTGCCAACCTATAGGCCGAACAGGCCCCCAGGTGCCATCAGGCCCTGGGGGCGTCCGTTTCCAGCCCGGCAACAAAAAAGAAACATGCCGATTGACGCACTGCCCATGAAACATTAAGAATAGAGGATGTGTACAGAAGCGTCGAACGACATTTCACAGCCTGTTCGGCCTGACGCCACGTCCGCCGGAGGAGCGTGCGTTCCTTGCAGCTTCCGCTGCGCACGTACTGGCACATCCTGCGCCAGTACCTTGCGCCCCAGAAGATCCCGGCTTTGGTGATGGCTGTCTCGCTGCTTGCGAGCATCGGGCTGCGCCTGTTGGGTCCGCACGTTGTGCGGTGGTTTCTCGACGCCGCCCGGGCCGGCGCGGCCCAGGCCCTTTTGGTGAGGATGGCCCTGGCGTACGTGGGCATCATGGCCCTGGAGAAGGCGCTGCATGTGCTGGCGGGCTACTGGGCCACCCGGGTGGGCTGGACCGCGACCAACGCCCTGCGGTCGCAGCTGACGGATCACCTGCTCTCGCTGGATCCCGCCTTCTTCAAGGTGCACCGCCCCGGCGAACTGATCGAGCGCGTGGACGGCGACGTGAACGCCCTGGCCGAGTTCTTCTCCAGCTTCTGGGTGCGCATCGTCGGCAGCGCGGTGTACCTGAGCGGCATACTGGTCGTGGGGCTCTGGACGGACTGGCGGATCGGACTGGTGCTGAGCCTGTTCGCAGCGGGCGCCGTGACCCTGCTGGCCTGGGTCCGGCGGCCGGCCGCCTGTTACTTTCTGAAGGACAGGGACGAGAGCGCGGCGCTTTACGGCTACCTGGGCGAGGCCATGGTGGCGGCGGAGGACCTCGGGGTGAGCGACGCCGTGCCGTACGCCCTGCGCAGGCTCTTTGAGCACCTGCGCAGCTGGATGCCCGTGCGGCTGCAGGCCGAGCTCCGGCGCAGCGCCGTCTGGATGACGGCCGTCACGCTCCTCGTGTTCGGCGACGCCCTGGCGTTCGGGGCCGGAGGCGTCCTGTACCAGTACGGCGCCATCTCGGTGGGCACCGTCTATCTGGTCATCGCCTACATGTCCAGCATGGCCGAGCCCATCCACATGCTGCGCAACGAGCTGCAGAAGCTGCAGAGCGCGGATGCCAGCATCCACCGGGTACGGGAGCTGCTGGAGACCCGGCCCGCCCTGGTCGACGGCATCCTCCGGCTGCCCCCGGGCGCCCTGTCAGTGGAATTTCGCGACGTGTACTTCCGGTACGAGGATGAGACCGGGAGCGGGACGGGCCCCGGTGAAAGGCCGTACATCCTGCAGGGGGTGAGTTTCCGGCTGGAACCCGGCCGCAAGCTGGGGATGCTGGGGCGCTCCGGCACCGGCAAGACCACCATCGCCCGGCTGCTGTTCCGGCTCTACGACCCGCAGCAGGGGGAGGTTCGCCTTGGGGGTGTGAACCTGCGCGACGCCCGGCTGGAGAGCCTCCGAGCCGCCGTCGGCTTTGTGACGCAGGATGTGCAGATCATGGAGGCCACCCTGCGGGACAACATCACCTTCTTCGACCCGGAGGTGTCGGACGACCGGCTGCTGGAGGTGATCGACGCGCTGGGATTCCGCCCCTGGCTGGACCGCCTCCCGCAGGGCCTGGACACGCCCATCTCACCCGCCACGCTCTCCGCCGGAGAGGCGCAGCTGGTGGCCCTGGCCCGGGTATTCCTGAAGGACCCCGGCCTGGTGATCCTCGACGAGGCCACCAGCCGGCTGGACCCGGCCACCGAGGCCATGCAGCTCAGGGCCTTCGACCGGCTGCTCCGGGGACGGACCGCCATCGTCGTGGCGCACCGGATGACGACGGTGGAGCGCATGGACGACATTCTCATCCTGGAGGGCGGCACCGTCGCGGAGTACGGGCCGCGGGAGGCGCTGGCGGCTGATCCCCGGTCTCTGTATGCGCGGTACCTCCGGAACTGGGGGCGGTGGTCGGATGAGTAGGGGAGCGGCCTCAACCCCCTCACCCAACTACTTCATCTGGCGCCTGATCGCCTACGGGCGCCTGCTGTACGTCGCCAAGGCGGCGTGCTGGATCTGCTTCCATCTCTGGCCCCTGATCCCCGGCCTGGTGGCCAAGGCCCTGTTTGATACTCTGGAGGGCCGGGCGGAGTTGGGCCTCAACGTGCCCACGCTGGCGGCCCTGCTGGTCGCCGCCGGGCTCGGGCGGCTGGGGATCATGTACGGCGCGGTGGTCACCGGCACGCACTTGGGCTTCCGCCTCCGGGGGCTGCTGCTGCGCAACCTGCTGGAGCGGATCCTGCGGCGCCCCGGCGGCGCGGCGGTGCCCGGAAGCGTCGGGGAAGCCATCTCCACGCTGCGCGACGACGTGGAGTCCGTGGACGGTGTGGTGGACTGGCCCTTTGACGTGACGGCAGCCGTGGCGTATGCGGCCGGAGCCTTCGCCATCCTCCTGTCCGTCGATGCGAGAGTTACCATCACAGTGTTCCTGCCGCTGGCCGTGGTCATCGCCACCGCCCAGTTCCTGCGCACCCGGCTCCAGCACTACCGTGCCCTCAGCCGTGAGGCGACGGCCCGGGTGACGGGCGCCATCGGCGAGATCTTCAGCGCAGCCCAGGCGATTCAGGTGGCCGGCGCCAGGGGCAAGGTGGTGGCCCACCTGCAGCGGCTGGGTGAAGCGCGGCAGCGCGCCATCCTGCGCGAGCAGCTACAGGACTTGTCGCTGGATGCCGTCTTCGGCAACACGGTGAACCTGGGCACCGGGCTCACCCTCCTGGTGACGGCATCCGCCATGCGGGCCGGGACGTTCACCGTCGGCGACTTCGCGCTGTTCGCCACCTACCTGGCGCAGGTCGCGGACTTCACGCTGTTGGTGGGCTATCTCGTCGCGATGTACCAGAAGACCCGGATCGCTTTCCGGCGGATGGTGGACCTGCTGCAGGGTGCGCCGCCGGCGGCGCTGGTGGCCCACCACCCGGTGCCGCTGACCGGCCCCCTGCCCGACCTCCCCGCCCCGGTGAGGCGCGCGGAGGACCGCCTCCGGTCCTTTGAGGTGAGGAGGCTCACGGTCCGCCATCCCCGGGGCGGGGGCATTGAAGACGTCTCCCTCCGGGTGGAGCCGGGCACGCTTACCGTGATCACGGGCCGGGTGGGCTCCGGCAAGACCACGCTGCTCCGGGGTCTCTTGGGGCTGGTCGAACCCCAGACCGGCGAGTGGTACTGGAACGGCCGGCCGGTCGCCCGCCCGGGCGAGTTCCTCGTTCCGCCGCGGGTGGTCTACGTGCCTCAGGTGCCGGTGCTGCTTTCCGGGACCATCAGGGAGAACATCTGCCTGGGCCTGCCCTGTGGCGACGAGCAGCTTCGCCGGGCCGTGCAGGATTCGGCCCTGGAGCGGGATGTGCTGACGTTCCCGCAGGGGCTGGACACGGTCATCGGGAGCCGGGGGATGCGGCTGTCGGGTGGACAGATTCAGCGCACCGCGGTGGCCCGGGCGCTGGTCCGGGAGGCGGAGCTGCTCGTGTTTGACGACATCTCCAGCGCCCAGGACGTGGAGACGGAGCAGCTGCTGTGGCGGCGAGTCCTGGCCCGCGGCGCCGCCTGTGTGGCCGTATCGCACCGCCCCGCCGTGCTGCGGCAGGCGCACCGCATCATCGTCCTGGACGGCGGGCGCGTCGTCGGGTCCGGCCGGCTGGACGAACTGCTGGAGACCTGCGCGGAGATGCGTGAGCTGTGGTCCG
>QGVE01000049.1 GCA_003242675.1 Bacillota bacterium
TCCCAGCGGAAGGTCAGGACGGCCACAGCGAGAATCCCCGCCGTAAACCCGAGCAGAATCGCCAGCGGCCGGACCATCGCACCCGGGTCGCCCGCTGCGGCCGCCTGCAGGGCGGCGACCAGGTGGGTGAGCGGCATGGCCTCGGAGACCAGCTGTACCCAGCGCGGTGCGGCGTCCAGGCTGTAGAACACCGGGCTGGCGAACGTCATCGGCAGGATGAAGAGGTTGTTGATCCCCGCCACCTGGGTCTCGGTGTTGCCCAGGTTGCCCAGGATGAAGCCGAGCGCCGTGAAGCACGCGGTCCCCAGCAGCAGGGGCGGCAGCATGAGCAGAAGGCCCGCAGGGGCGACGCCGAAGCCCAGGGAGAGCGCGCCGCCCACGTAAACCAGCAGCGTGCAGATCAGGGCAATCAGGCCCCGGGCGGCGGTCAGCGCCGACACGAAGGCGCCGGTGGAAAACGGCGTGGCCCGCAGCAGCTTGTAGACGCCGCGCCGGCGCTGTCGCATGACCTCGAAGCCGGTGCCGCTCATCGTGAAGAAGAAGCCGCCGAGGGCGGTCTGGCCCACCAGCAGGTGCCTGCGGTAGCCCGGATCCTCGAAGAAGAAGGCGAGCACCGCCAGGGTGACTGCCGGGAAGATCAGCGCGTAGAACAGGGAGATCCGGTCGCGCAGCGCGCCGGCCAGGAGCCCCCGGAAGACGATCCACATGGCTACACCGCCTCCTCCGCGGTCAGGCTGAGGTAGAGTTCATCCAGGCTTGCGGCGCCGTACCGCTCCAGCAGCGCCGCCGGGGTGCCCTCCGCGCGCACCCGCCCGTCCACGATCAGCACCACCCGGTGGGCCAACCTGCCCACCTCCTCCATGTCATGGGAGGTGAACACCACCGCCGTCCCTTCACGGGCCAGCTGCTGGATGAGGCCGCGGATCTCGCTCCGGGCCCGGGGATCCAGGGCGGCGGTGGGCTCATCCAGGAAGAGCACCCGCGGCCGGTGCACCAGGGCCACCGCGATCGCCAGCCGCTTCTGCTCCCCGCCCGACAGCCGTGAGGCCTCCGTGCGGGCGGCGTGCTGCAGCCGGCACCGGGCCAGCAGGTCCAGGACCTCCTCCCGGCTCAGCCGCCTCCCGTAGAACGCGGCGAAGACCCGCAGGTTCTCGGCGGCCGTGAGCCCGGGAAAGAAGGGGGTGGACTGGAGCTGCACGCCGATCTCCCGCCGGGGCTCGGCGCACCAGTAGCGCACCTCGCCGCCATCCGGCTTGCGCAGCCCCAGGATCATCTCCAAAGTGGTGGACTTGCCGGCTCCGTTGGGGCCGATCACCGCCACCACCTCGCCCGGCGCCACCGACAGGCTGACGCCGTCCACCACAGCGCGGTCGCCGTAGCGCTTCACCAGGTTCCGGGCATCGATGAGGAGGGTCATCCCTACTACCCCTTTCGATCACTCGGATTGGGCGATCTGGTCGAGCAGCCGGCGCAGGAACCGGAGGTCCGCCTCCATGTGTTCCCGGCCGTTGTCAAAGGCCGCCGCGACCAGCGGGGGGAGGCCGCCCATGGCCGCCGCCTTGGCTGCCCGGCCCCCCTCCCACTGCTGCAGCCGCTCCTCCAGCCGGGCGATCAACTCCTGCAGGGCAGCCTCCAGTTCGGCGCGGGGCATGTCGTCGGCGAAGGAGAGCAACAGGTAGAAATCCCCCGGCAGCGAGCGGGGCAACTGCCGCCAAGCCTCCCGGAGGAGCCGCCGGTACTCGGACCGTCCGCTTTCGGTGATCCGGAAGATCGCCTTGGTGCGCATGCCGGTCTGCTCGGTGCCGGCGAGCGCCACCAGCCCCTCCTCCGCCATCTTCTTCAGGGCGTGATAGATCGATCCGGGGAGGATGTCCGACCACTGGTCAATCCGGCTGATCTGCAGCATCTGCTGGATCTCGTACCCGGACATCGGCCGCTGGTTGAGCAGGCCGAGGATGACGAGCCTGACCATGGGCTTACCCCCAAACTTGTTTACTCAACGTTGAGTATATGCGCGCGGGGCGCGCGGGTCAAGGGAAAATGGGCCCCGGACAGGGAAAACCGCCCGGGGTTCCATCCCCCGGGCGTTGACCATCCCTGTGCTTATCCCTTCAAGATCTTTTGTATGAAGCCGCCCTTGTACCAGGAGGCGTCCAGCTGCACGACGAAGGCCTGGGGATCCAGCTCCTCCAGCAGCCGCACGACCTGAGGTCCGTGCTTGCGGCGGGCGACGACCATGAGCACCTCCCGCTCGCCCATGCGGCCCTCTGCCCGCCAGTCGGTGACGCCCAGCCCGTGCTCCCGGAGTTGCGGGGCCAGCTGGCCGATGCGGGTCGTGATCACCTGGAACAGCACGTACCCCAGCGCCAGCCGCTCCTCGATCTTGCTCCCCACCAGCGAGCCCACCGCATAGCCCAGGGCGTATGTGACCACCTTCCAGGGATTGGACAGCTGGGAGACCACCAGGCCGAGGGCGTACACCCACAGGATGACCTCGAAGAAACTGATGACCGAAGCGAGGAGTCGCCCGCCCTTGACGAGGATGATCCACCGCACCGTCGTGATCGACACGTAGGTGGCCTGTGCGAGGAAGATGATGAGCAGGTCCAGAGTTCCTTCCCCCTTCGCCAGACGCATTCGGCGGACGTGGGCCGGCGTCCTCTCGGCGCGTTGACGAATTCCCCCGGAACCGGTAGAATGGCAGGAACCCCCACAGGTCTTGTTCGTGCCGGACAGGCAGACCGCCATCGAGCCCCTGAGGCAGGTCCAGGGCGGCGTTGCCGGTTCCGGCACCGCTGGATGACGGGCCCCGTACCACCGGCTGGGGTTCGGCGTCGCGCCGTTCCACCGGCAGGGATCGGCGGGGCCGCCGGAGGTTACCCTACCCTCGGATCCGCGCAGCGCCAGGCTTACGATAAGGTGATGGGAACGTCATGGACAACCCGGCCCGCGAGATCACGCCCGAGCAGCGCGAGGAGCTGCTTCGCACGCTAAAGGCCCGCTTCGAGCGGAACATGAACCGCCATCCCGGCCTGGACTGGGCCGAGGTGCAGGCCCGGCTCGAGGCCCGCCCGGACAAGCTGTGGTCGCTCTACGAGATGGAGCGGACGGGCGGGGAACCGGACGTGGTGGGATTCGACAGCCAGACCGGCGAGTACATCTTCTACGACTGCTCGCCGGAGAGCCCCAAGGGCCGCAGGAGCCTCTGCTACGACCCTGAGGCCCTGGAGTCGCGCAAGGAACACAAGCCCGCGGGCAGCGCGGTCGGCATGGCGGAAGCCATGGGCATTGAGCTGCTCACCGAGCAGGAGTACCGGGAGCTGCAGAAACTGGGCGCCTTCGACACGAAGACCTCAAGCTGGGTGAAGACGCCCCCGGAGATCCGGAGGCTCGGGGGCGCGATGTTCTGCGACCGCCGCTACAACACGGTCTGGACATATCACAACGGCGCGGAGTCGTACTACGCCGCCAGGGGCTTCCGCGGCTCGCTCAGGGTATGACGGAACGGGGCCGTCCCGTCGGAGCAGATCGCTCCGGGGACGGCCCCTTTGGCATCCAGCCGGACCCTTTACTTGATCGTCGCAGGATCGGCCAGGTAGATGTGCTGCCTGTACACGGGGCCGAGGCCGGGCAGCTCCACCGGCTGGCCTTCGGGCTGATCGAACCACGGGAACCAGCCGGCGCCGGCCGGAGAGACCAGTGCAAACCCCGGCACATTCCCTGCGGAGTCGACCAACACGGTGAGATGGGGTCCCGAAACGCCGTAGTGAACGCCCATGTTGGGCGCGAACCCGGAGATGGGCCCGTAGTGGGACACCGCGGGGTTCAGCTGCCGCAGCCACTCGAAGGAGATGGGCCCGGCCGCGACCGTGCCCGTTGCAGTCCGCGTGGCGTCATCCCAGGCGACCTGGCCCTCCAGCAGCTCTACCGCAGGGCGCAGAGGGATGTACAGCTCCTCCCCCACCATGTGCCCCTGCAGTTCGTAATCGGTGCTCAGATCGCGTCCGCCCACGGTCACCGGGATCCCGCCCGGCTCCGGCAGCAGGCCGGCCGGAGGCGGGATGTAGGTGTGCTGGGTATAGACCTCCCCCATCCCTGGGCGTGACAGGTAGAACCCCCATCGTCCCTCCGGGCACGCTATCGGCCCAGTCCCATCGCGGCTTCCAAGGCCCGCTCCAGCATGCGGTTCCACCGATGATGCAGCCGCCGCGCCTCGTCGGGTGCGACAAAGATCCGGCGGGCCGATTCGAACGCTGCGCCGAAGGGCAGCACCTCGGTGATGTCGACGCGGTAGAAGGCCTGGTAGCCGATCCTGGGGTACTTGCCCCCAGGACGCCACTGGTCGTTCTCGCTGTGGTCCACCTGGACGAGCCCGACGAGGGTGGGCACGCCCCGGACGTAGCCCTCCTCCATCGTTTCCCGCAGTACGCATGCCTCCGGCGACTCGCCGGGCTCGCGGTGGCCGCCGGGGATGTCCCATCCGCGGTGGTTCAGGTCGACCAGCATCAGCTTGCCGTGCAGGAAGCAGAGGCTGTGCACGCTGGTGATCAGCTCAACCGGCGGCAGCTCGGCCGGGCGCCCCAGCCACTCCAGCCGGATGCGTCCGGCCCAGTTCACGTACTCGACGTCACCGATGCCCGTTCACCCCCCACAGGCCCGATGCCATCCGACGTGCGGTGCCGCGGAGCCCGCCTTCCGCCACCCCAGGGCAGGGCGTACCCGGTGCGGAACAGCCGTCTCGGGCGAAGAGTCACGGCCCTCCGGAGGCAACCGTTGTCCCCGGCGAACGGTCAAGGCCCGCCCGGAGGGCCCCCGTCGGTCCCGGCAAACGGTCACTGCCCATCCGGAGGGCCACCGTCGCCCCCGGCGTCCGTCAGCGGGTCCACTCATCCACCGGAACGACCACCACACGGTCCCAGCCCGAGCCGTAGATGCGCCCGTCCGCGCCCGCGGTCAGTCCCCACACCGGGTCCGGCAGCCAGGTCCTGGCCAGCACGTTCCCGGACCGGTCCAGCCGCACCAGGTGCGACTCGGGTTTGCCCCTCGCGCCGGTGCCGATGGAGGCGTAGAGGAACCCGTCGCTCCCCCAGGCCAGCCCGGTGATGGGCGCGACCTCCTCGCCGCTCTCCTGCCCGAACTCGGGAATCGGCCTGCCCCACATCTCCGCCTGACCGGTGGCGGGGTCCCAGAGGAACAGCGAACCGAACATGTCCGTCGCCCCGACGAAGCGGCCTTCATCGTACGGCAGCAGGGCGCTGACCGAGCCGCCCCGCGGCGTGCCGTCGATGTACTCCCGCACCTCGCCGGTCCGCACGTTCACGGCCTTGAACGGCACGTTGTAGACCCAGCCGTCGTCCGCCGGTGCGTGCCAGGGGCCGAATCCCTGCACCGCGATCTCACGCACCTCGCCGCTGTCTACATCCACCACGGCGAGGCCCCCGTCGAACCGGGCGACGACCCGGCCATCCAGGCTGGCGAAGGGCTCCAGCCCCGGGTGGCCCAGGAGCCGGAATTCCTTGGCCGCTGCGTCGAAGAGGAAGAGCTGCTCCCGCCGCACGAGGGCGTAAACGCTCCGGTCCGACAGCCGCGTGACGGCCGCCTCCACGCGGCCCCGGAACGCCTCCTCCAGATCCGCCCGGTGGCGGTTCGTCAGCCCTTCGGTGCCCTGCATCACCGCGGAGGTGAACTCCCGCACCGGCTGCGGCCCCTCATCGTCCCACCTGTACCAGTGGCCCAGCTCGTCCCGGAGGTGCACCTCGCCGTCCCGCCGATCCATGTAGGCATACGGCGCGCCGGCAGGCGACCGGGCCGGGCCGAGGTCCGTCACCTGGCCGTCAGCCGTCCGGCGCATCAGGTGGAGGGTCTCCACCCTCCCCACAAGCCGGCCTTCCGCCACCCAGACCAGGTCCCCGAGCCAGACCGCGGCCGGGTCGGGCCGCCCGTAGGTGATGCGGCCGTAGGTATAGTCGTAGTCGTGGAGGCGGAAGTGGAAAAGCTCGCCGTCCTGCCCGCCCCACACGCCGGTCACCGGATCGATCACGAGCCGGCTCACGGCGGGATCCGTGCGCCTCTCCGCCCAAACGGGCAAATCCGGGCTCTCGCTGATCACGTCGCCGGTGGTATCGACACGCACCCGCGGCGCGCCGGGTTCCGCACGCCACTCGGCTGCGCCCGCCGACGGCGCCGCCGCCACGGCAGCGCCTCCGTCCTGCGGGGGCAGGGCCGCATCGGGGCCGCCTCCGTCCCGCGGGGGTGAGGCAGCGCCGGCGCATCCGGCCAGGGCCAAAGCCGCGGCAATCAGGATCGTGCAGGCCCATCGCATGGAGGATCCCTCCCGTCAGGTCTATGACGGTCGGGACTTCTTCCCGGTTTCTAGGTCACCCTGAGCCCCCGCCGCTCCAGCTGCGCCCGGATGCGCGCCATCGTATCCGCGGAGGGCGGTTCCACCCCTTCCAGGGTGTAGCGGATCCCCAAGGCCTCCCACTTGTGCTTGCCCAGCAGGTGGTAGGGCAGGAGCTCCACCCGCTCCACCCCCCGCAGGGTCCGCACAAAGTCCGCCAGAGCCTCCACGTCCTCCGGCGCGTCGCTCCAGCCGGGCACCACGACGTACCGGATCCAGAGCGGGATGCCGCGCGCGGAGGCGTAGCGGGCGAAGGCCAGGGTGACCGCGTTGTCCTGGCCGGTCAGCGCCCGGTGCTTGTCCGGGTTGAGCTGCTTCAGGTCCAGCAGGATCAGGTCGGTGTGATCCAGCACCGGCGCCGCCCGCTCGGGCGTCGCGAACCCGTTGGTGTCGAGGGCGGTGTGGATCCCGATCTTTTGCGCCTCTTCGAAGAGGCCCGCCACGAAGTCCGCCTGCAGCAGCGGCTCGCCCCCGGTCACCGTCAGCCCGCCTCCGGAGGCCTGCAAGTACGGCATGTAGGAGCGCATCTCCGCCACCAGGCTCGCAACCGTTCGCTCCTCCCCGCCCCGCGGGTCCCAGGTGTCGGGGTTGTGGCAGTACCGGCAGCGGTACAGGCAGCCCTGCAGGAAGACCACGAAGCGGAGGCCGGGGCCGTCCACCGCGCCCATCGAGTCGATCGAGTGCACCCGGCCCACCCGCTGGGCCGCCGGGAGATCCAGTTGCCTGTATTCGCAGACCAGCACGTGCTTCTCCCCCTACAGGCACTGGTGGAACGTCCGGTTGATCACCTCGAGCTGCTGCTCCCGGGTGAGCTTGACGAAGTGGACGGCGTAGCCCGAGACCCGGATCGTGAGCTGCGGGTACTGCTCGGGATGCTCCATCGCGTCGAGCAGCGTCTCCCGGTTGAGGCAGTTGACGTTGATGTGGTGCCCACCGGACATGGCGTAGCCGTCCAGGAGGCCGATCAGGTTGGACACTTGCTCCTCCGTGGTCCTGCCCATGGCTCCGGGCACCATCGAGAAGGTGTAGGAGATGCCGTCCAGGGCCGAGGCGTAGGGGATCTGCGCCACGGAGGTGCAGGAGGCGAGGGCCCCCTTGACGTCCCGCCCGTGCATGGGGTTGGCCCCGGGGGCGAACGGCTCGCCGGCCTTCCGGCCGTCGGGCGTCGCACCGGTCTTCTTGCCGTAGACGACGTTGGACGTGATGGTGAGCACCGAGAGCGTGGGGATGGCGCCCCGGTAAGTCCTGTGCTTGGCCAGCCGGGCGGCGAACTCGTCCACCACCCGGGCGGCGATCTGGTCCACCCGGGGGTCGGCGTTGCCGTAGGCGGGGTAGTCGCCCTCCCGCTCGAAGTCCACGGCGATGCCCTGCTCGTTGCGGATCGGCCGCACCTTCGCGTACTTGATCGCCGAGAGCGAGTCCGCGACCACGGAGAGGCCGGCGATGCCGCAGGCCATCGTGCGCAGGATGTCCCTGTCGTGCAGCGCGAACTGCAGCCGCTCGTAGTTGTACTTGTCGTGCATGTAGTGGATGATGTTCAGCGTGTTGATGTAGAGCCGCGCCAGCCAGTCCATCATGAGCAGGAAGCGCTCCCAGACCTCCTCGAAGTCCAGGATCTCGCTTGTGAGGGGCGGCAGCTTCGGCCCCACCTGGATGCCCAGCCGCTCATCCACGCCGCCGTTGATGGCGTAAAGCAGACACTTGGCCAGGTTGGCCCGGGCGCCGAAAAACTGCATCTGCTTGCCGATCCGCATGGCGGAGACACAGCAGGCGATGCCGTAGTCGTCGCCCCAGTAGTGGCGCATGATCTCGTCGTTCTCGTACTGGATGGCGCTGGTCTCCAGCGATACCTTCGCGGCGAAGCGCTTGAACCCTTCCGGCAGCCGCGGGGACCAGAGCACCGTCAGGTTCGGCTCCGGCGCCGGGCCCAGGTTGTAGAGCGACTGCAGGATGCGGAAGCTGGTCTTGGTGACCAGGGTCCGGCCGTCGACGCCCATGCCGCCGATGGACTCCGTCACCCACGTGGGGTCCCCGCTGAAGAGCTCGTTGTACTCGGGCGTGCGCAGGAAGGCTACCATCCGCAGCTTGATCGTGAGCTGATCGATGAGCTCCTGGGCATCCTGCTCGGTGATCTTGCCCTGCCGCAGGTCGCGCTCGATGTAGATGTCCAGGAACGTGGAGATGCGGCCGAGCGACATCGCCGCGCCGTTCTGCTCCTTGATGGCCGCCAGGTAGCCCATGTAGGTCCACTGCACCGCCTCGCGGGCGTCCATCGCCGGCCGGCCGACGTCGCAACCGTAGCGCGCGGCCATCTCCTTCAGCTCGTGCAGGGCCTTGATCTGCTCGGCCAGCTCCTCCCGCAGCCGGATGGCGTCCTCGTCCATCACGTCCGGCTCGGTCCAGGCCAGCTCCAGCTCTTTCGCCCGGATCAGGTTGTCCACGCCGTAAAGCGCCACCCGCCGGTAGTCGCCGATGATGCGCCCCCGTCCGTAGGCGTCGGGCAGGCCGGTGATGATGCCGCTCTTGCGGGCCAGGCGCATCTCGGGGGTGTACGCGTCGAACACGCCCTGGTTGTGGGTCTTGCGGTATTGGGTGAAGATCTTGCGCAGCTCTGGATCGGGCTCCTGGCCGTAGGCGGCCAGCGAGGCCTCCACCATCCGCCACCCGCCGTAGGGGTAGATGGAGCGCTTGCCGGGCTTGTCGGTCTGCAGGCCGACGATGATCTCCAGATCCTTGTCCAGGTAGCCCGGGCCATAGGCGAGGATCGACGACGGGGTATGCGCGTCGATCTCCAGCGGGGCACGGGTGGCCTGCTCTTGCTTCAGGATCGCGAAGAACTTCTCCCACAGCTTCTTGGTGCGCTCCGTGGGGCCCGTGAGGAAGGAGCCGTCGCCTTCGTAGGGGGTGTAGTTGCGCTGGATAAAGTCCCGGACGTCGATGCGCTGCCGCCACAGCCCGGGAATGAAACCTTCCCATGCAGGGTGGTCTGCGAACTCGATGCGGAACACCGGGCATCCTCCTCCGTGGGATCTGCGTTCCGTAGGTAGGGTGCCGCGGTTTGCACGCCACCAATCGGATGCAGGAGGGGAGTGCATGGGTGCTGGGACCACATGACGGAGGCGCCTGGACGGGACGCCCTGCACGTAGGCAGCCTGGAGCGCTGGGGCAAGATGTGGTAGGCACCCGGGCTGGACGACCTGCACGTAGGCAGCCCGGGGCGCTGGGGCAAGATGTGGTAGGCACCCGGGCTGGACGACCTGAACGCTGGGAGTCTAGACCCTTGCGCACGGATTGCCGACCCGCTTGCCTCACACAAGCTTTCTTTCCTCCGCTCCTTGGTGGCCTGACCTGCGAATCTGTTGTCCCGCAGCCCGGCCCTAACGCGCAATCCGTGGGAGTTTCACTGCCTGGCGCCCAGGAAACAGCCTCGCTCACCTGGACCGGGGCAAACCCGTTTCGGAGATCCGGCACCAGATGAGCGCCAGATACGCAGGCGGCGCGAAAGTCCTCCTGCCCGAGGCAGAGAGGAAGCCGGCTCTGCGCCGTTGGCCCATGACCATCGCCGACGTTTACCTGCCCGATCAACCGCAGGGAGCTGCCGCCCGCGTCAGGGCATGGGCAGCGTCGATCCGGGCGGAACTGTCCCGTGAGTAGAAGCGGCCGGAAACACTCGGGCAAGACAACAGGGCTAGACGGCCATGTGTTCTTCGCGCAGAGCTTTGAAGCGGTACGCGTCGGCATAGCGGCGCAGCGCCTGATAAACGTACCGCTTCTCGTCCGGAACCGGCCTCAGGGGAACGCCCATCCGGACAAGCAGCTGGTCGATGGACTCGAAGCTCAGACTGCGCGCGTCGATCTCGACCAACGTGAAGCCAGCCTGGGCGCTGAGCACCCGCTTTAGCCGGTCGCGTTCCTGCTGTTGCAGCAGTTGGTCCTCGCTGGGGTAGAGACCGGTAACCCTGTAGTGCTGGGGACCTTGAAACTCTAGCGCAATCTTGTACTCGGGGAGCAGCACGTCATACTGCAGCCGGGCGCCGGTCTTGCGGTTTACCAAGCAGTTCAGTTCACCGTTCTCAACCACGTACGTCCCCGTGCGAAGCTCGACCTTCCGGGCCATCAGGAACTGGCCAAAAGAGTACCCCGCTTTGTGTTCCACTCGGGCCTTGTCCATCTCAAAAAGCGCGAGCTCCTGGCGCCGCTTGTCCTCCGCGGGATTGCCGGCCCTGAGCGCGAACTGCTTCCGGCGCGAGGCGCGCCGCACCTCGCCCTCCAAGTAGCCGCTCTCCGTCAGCACGCGGAGGTACTTGATGAGGCTGTTGCGCGAATATCCCGTTCGCTCCATCAGCACCTGGTAAGTAAACGGTTCCTCAAGCATGCGGATGACGCCCCAGACCCAGCGGGCTGCATGGGGCAGAGTGTGATCCAAGAGGATGTCGTCCTGCAGTTTCAGGGCGGCACTCGCGGCTGGCCAGATCAGGCGCGCTTCAATCGTGCGCCCGGTCCGGACGTACTCCAGCCACCCCCGCTCTTTCAATTTCTGCAGATAGCTGCGCAGACTGCCCTGGGAGAGCCCGGTGAGGTCGCGCAGGTCAGCGAAGGTAAACCCCCTGCCGACCGCGCGGAGCATCCTGAGGACGGCCCATAAATACCGGGCGCCCTCCGGCAGGGTCCGATCCTTCCACAAGAGCTCGGGCACATGGACTTCCATCGGTTGCCGCAACTCCAATCGCACGTCGGCAAGCTTCTCCCTCGCACTGCGGCGCTTCGGCACGGAACTCCCCTCCCGCTCAGTGGAGTTCGCCACCGATCATATGTTTTCCTCCTGTTCTGTCAGATAATCCCATCCAATAGCTGGCTTGGTTCGGAGCCAAGACGAAGACGTAGTTCTGTCCGCTCGCTTCGGCAGGAGCCCCGAGACTTCTTTCCAGTTGCCCATGCCTTGCCACTCACGCCATGCGTTCTCACAAACTGCGTGAACGTCCACCGAAAAGGGGTTTCTCGAAGAGCTTCCCCGGTTCTCCGGCTGCCCGCGCGTTTGCACTGGCGCCGTGTATTCTCGCAAACCATGTGAACGTCATCCGGAAAGAGCTCTTCGGAGAGCCCCGTCCGCTTCCCCTAAGGAGGCCTCACGCGGGGGATGTACCCATTCTCCCACCCCATGCTTCTCCCACTCAGCCGCTCTCGCAAGAGATGGAAACCTTATCCCTAGAACGCCTACCTCCTTTGCGCCTGTGCGCCGAAGGTGGCCCAAATGTGCCACGCTTTCTCACTAATGCCAGGCGGTCTCGCAAGACACGTAAACGTTGTCCGAGAAGGGCTCCCTCAGAGAGCTTCCTCGCTTTTCCAACCGCGCACACCCTACCACTCACCCCATGCCTTCTCACAAACAACGTGAACATCATCCGAGATGAGCTTTGTCCGGGAGCTTCATCGGGCTTGCAGTTGCCCACGCCATCCCACCCACGCCATGAGTTAGCGCAAACCAGGTGAACGTCGGCCGAAAAAGGCTCTTTCGGAGGGCTTCATCAACTTCCCCAAGCAAGGCCTCACGCCGGGGATACACGCATCCTCCCAGGCCATGCTGCTCGCGCCAGCTGTACTCGCAAGAGAGGGGAACTTTATCCCTGAAACGCCTGCCTACTTTCTCCGGGAGCGCGCCTGGGCGCCGAAGGTGGGGTTCGAGGCTGCCACGGTTCCTCACGAATACCCTGCGTTCTCGCAAGACACGTGAACTTCATGCCGGAAGAACTCCACCGGTCTTGTCACAGAGCACCATCCCATGCCGGGACACGCCCAGTCTCGCCCCACCACGCTGCTCCGGCCACCACGTCGTGCGAACTTCGGGCCAGAAACGCTCATCGCCAGAGGATTCTCGTGCGCGTGAAGGGGCCCGCACCGGGCCGACGTCCAACCCAGTAGACGAGGCGAATCCAGAGGAGAGGTGACCCATGGACCAGCGAGATCCGCGCGCCGATCTGCGCCCCGAGCCGGACGACCAGCCCCGCGGGACTCCGGAACCGACCACGCCGCCGCCTCCGGTCTCGCCGGTGCCCGCATACCGGCCGCCGCGCACCGCGCCTTTCCGCACGTCGGCGCTTGGAGAAGAGGCAACGTCGAGTCAGGACAGCGCTGCATCCGAGGACCGGCGCGGCGCGCGGGAGGGTACGCACGAGCCGGCCGCTACCGACACCCGTTCCAAAACCAGTGACGCCGGCCCGGCCAGCCCCGGAAAGCCTGGCAGTGGACAAGGCGGGGCGGAAACGCCTAGCGGCGATCCGGAGGCCGGGTCTCTCGGCCCCGGGGCCGTCCCCGGTGCTGCCCCGGACCGTTCGGGAGATCGCGGCGGGGCTGCCGCATCCCCGATCCGCCGGCCGTCCTGGCCGCAGCACAGCCCGCCACCGCCCCGGCGCAGCAAGCACCGGTCCCTCGCCGGGCCGCTCGTCCTCATCTTCGTGGGCCTGTTCTTCTTGGGGCAGAGTTTGGGCCTGATTCACTGGTCCTTCTGGGAGGTCATCTGGCGGCTCTGGCCGATCTGGCTCATCGCTGCAGGCCTGGACATGCTTTTCGGCCACCGGGGCACGTGGGGCAGGCTTGTCGTGGCTGGGATCACCATAGCCCTGGTGGCAGGCATCGTACTGGGCGTACAGCCCATGTGGTCCGCCGAGCAGGGACCTGAGCGGGTCGCGGTGCAACGGGCGGAACCTGTGCCCATCGCCCAACCGCTGGAAGGGATCACGTCGGCGGAGGTGCGGATCGAGTCCACCGTGTCGTCCCTGCGGCTCCGGGGCGAGGCCATGACAGATCACCTGATCATGGGAACGGTCTTGCCGCTGACGGGTGAGCAGGTCCGGTGGACCTACGACACGGCAGGGGACCGGGGCTTGTTCCGGCTCTATTCTGAGCCGCCCACCGGGCCATCGGGATCGCACCAGGGGCACTGGGACCTCGTGCTCACCGACAGGATCCCCATCACCCTGCGGATCAGCACGGGTGTGGGGGAAAGCGACATTGACCTGTCCGAGCTCACGGTCCCGGACCTGGACGTAGACGCGGGAGTCGGCCGCGTCGCGATCACGCTGCCGGAGCAAGGGGCTGTGACCGGCCGGATTCACGCCGGGGTCGGCGAGGTCACCCTTCGGGTTTCGGCTGACCGGCCGGCCCGGATCCGGGTCGACACCGCACTGGGAGGCCTCAGGGCCGACGCCGGCTTCCTGAGGCAGGGCGACGCGTACGTGACGCCGGCATATGCGGAGCGAACCGCCGCGCTAGAGACCGACGCCGTAGACACCGACGCGATAGATTTGGTGGTCTACGGCGGGGTGGGTTCCGTGCATCTCATCCTGCTCGACTGAGCGGAGCCCAAAGATGCACCCAAGACCCCTCCGCCTTCCAAGTGTCCGAGGAAAAGACGGGTACCACACGGCGGGCACACAAGCACCCCTGGCCCTCACCCACGGGAATGGACGTCCAGCCAGGAAGATGCAGAACCCCACCCTTCACCCAAGGGCCGGGTCGCACGTCCTTAGGCCACGCAGAGTCAGAATGCCCCGCCTCGCACCCCAAGGGCCGGGATACACGTTCCCCGGCCATGAAGACGCAGAACGCCCGACCCTTCACCGAAGGGTCGGGATATACGTTTCTCAGGCCACGAACACCCAGAATGCCCCACCCCACACCCAGGGGCCGAAGTGAACGCAGAACGCCCCACCCCTCACACAGGGGTGGGGCTTACATCTTACATGTGCGTGGCCTCTGCCTTCTCCACCGCGCCGGGATCGGCCGCCTTTCTCCCCGCAACAGGGTCCCGCTGTTCCTGAACTATTCCCTCTCCGCCGCAGCGGGACTCGCCGCCTTTCTCCGAACGGCAGCGTTCCACTGTTCCCGGCCCATGCCCGCAGCGGATTTCGCCGCCTTCCTCCAGCGGCAACGTTCCACTGTTCCTGGCCCCGGCCTCCCCGTCCCAGCGGGACTCGCCGCCTTCCTCCCCACAGCACAGTCCCGCTGTTTCGCCACTTCCCTCACCGCCGCCCCCGGAGACCGCCGGGGATGACCCGCAGCCGGGGCGGGTGCCGCACGCGCCACCGGGCGTATCCCACCGCCGCGCCGACCACCCCGCCGGCGACGTGGAGAGCCCCCAGCAGTGCAATCAGGTTCAGCGGCCGGGAGAAGTAGCGCATGGCGACCCGCGCGTCGAGCAGGGTACCGTCCACCAGCAGGATCGTCAGCAGGCAGACCTCAAACAGGGGCATGGCCAGGCCAAACCCCAGCAGGGCACCTACCAGGGTCGAACGACCGAATCGCACACCCTCGCGCGCCGGGGGCGAATGGCTGATTCGCACGTTTAAGCCCCCCACGAACCGCCGGCACGGCCCCCTGCTCCGAAGTGCTCAGGCTGGGTACGGGAAGCGCAGGAGGCCGTACACGAGCACCCCGGTTGCCGACACGTACACCCAGATCGGCCACGTTACCCTGCCCAGCCGCCGGTGGGCGGGCAGGGCGCCCCTCAACCCCCTCCAGACCGTGACCACCACCAGGGGCGTCTGCACCATGGCCAGCGTCAGGTGGCTGAAGAGGATCGCGAGGTAGATCGGCCGCAGCCAGCCGGGACCGGTGAAAGGGGTCAACCCGCCCAGGGAGACACGGATGACGTACAGGATGAAGAACAGCGCCGCCAGGGTCGTGGCCGTCAACATCGCCCGCATGTGCCCGTCCCGGTCGCCCCGCCGGATCCGCCGGATCCCCAGGAGAATGAAGACGCCGCTGACCGAAATCAGGATGGCGTTGACCGTAGGCAGCACGGCCAGGATGCGATCCACTGCATGCTCTCCTCCCCGCCCCACCCGCGGCCTCGGACCGGTCTCAGGGTTCACCGGACAGGCCACGGCAGGCATGGTCGTCAGGTGCTGCGTGAATTACGCGGAACGGCCGGCACTTGCCGTCACGCCCGGGTCACGTCCAGCATCATCGCCAGGAAGACCGCGAACAGGTAGAGCAAGGACCAGCCGTACGTGCGGTGGGCCCAGTCCATCTGCGGCGGCCTCTCCCGCAAGAGGCCGATCGCGGCTGCGACCATGGCGGCCCCGAGCAGCACGGAGGTCCAGAGGTAGAACCGGCCCACGGCGCCGGTCCAGTACAGCAGGGCCGCCGAGGGAACCAGGAGCACCGAGTAGAGCAGGATCTGCCACTTGGTCACCCGCTCCCCCCGCACCACGGGCAGCATGGGGACGCCGGCGCGCGCATAGTCCTCGCTGCGGAACAGTGCCAGGGCCCAGAAGTGCGGCGGCGTCCAGACGAAGACGACCAGGAACATGATCACGGCGGCCCAGTCGAGCCTCCCGGTCACCGCGGCCCACCCCACCAGCGGAGGGGCCGCGCCCGCTGCGCCGCCTATGACGATGTTATGCGCCGTCGAACGCTTCAACCACATAGTGTAGACCAGGACGTAGAACAACAGCCCGGCGGCGGCCAGCAGGGCCGTGAGCAGGTTGACGGTGAGCAGGACCAGGAAACTGAGCACCCCCATGACCACGCCGAAACGCAGGGCCTGCTCGGGGGCCAGACGTCCGGCCGGCAGCGGCCTGCGCCGCGTGCGGGTCATGATCGCGTCGATGTCCCGGTCGTACCACATGTTGATGGCGTTCGCCGCGCCGCAGGACATCGCCAGGCCGGTCAGGGTGACGATCGTCAGACCCAGCGGCGGCAGCCCCCCGGCCGCCACCCACATGGCGGCGAAAGCGGTGATGAGGAGTAGGATGACGATGCGCGGCTTGGTGAGCGCCACGTAGTCGCGCAGCACCTGGCCAACCTGAACGCGCTCGCGCACCTGTGCGAACATGGGCCGCCCCCTTTTCTTTCTTCGGTGTTCCCCAGTTGGTTTTCTGAGGTGACCCTCCGGACCGGGTCCCGCGCCGGGATCGGGCCCAGTCTACCGAGAGGCCCCCCGGTCCCGACTCCGTGGCTTCCAACTTCCGCCACGGTTGAGGGCGGGTCACGCCTTGAACTGGACTCCCAGGGAGTGCCTGTGCCACGCCCCCCACTGCGCTCCCGAGGCGCGGGCGTACCATGCCCCAACTGCACACCCGAGGGGTGGACGTGCCACGCCTCCAACTGGGATCCCAAGGAGTGCCTGTGCCACGCCTCCCACTGCGCTCCCGAGGGGTGGGCATGCCATGCCCCACCGGCACATCCGAGGGCTGGACGCGCCAAGCCTCCAACCGCGCTCCCAAGGACTGCATGTGCCACGCCGCCTACTGTACTCCCGAGGGGTGGACATACCACGCCCCAGCGGCACACCCGGGGGGTAGACGTCCCACACCCCCAACTGCAATCCCAAGGAATGCACGTGCAACGCCCCGAGCTGCGCCACCCAAAGAAGGGACACGCCACACCCTGACCGCACGACGTGCCAAGCCCCCGGACTGCGCTCCCAAGGAGTTCACGTGCCACGCCCCGGTAGGTCACCGAAATTTGACGGCCCCCTGCACAATTCCTCCCGCTTTTCTCACTTTTTCGATGCCGATATTACGAAACGCGCCCGGATGAGCAGGAATCATCTGAGTTCACGGATAATAAATGCACCTCACAGCACTCCCACGTGGGGGGTCGTTCCTGTGGTGCAGGATGCTTCGCTGCCGAAGAGCATCCGGATCGGCCTGGCACTGAGCATCAGCCTCGTCCTCCTGTCGGCGTCCTGCCTCCTCGTGCTGCGCGCCGCTGCGCGCCAGACGGCCCTGCCGGTCTTCGGCCAGGTCCCGGATTTCAACCTGGTCGACCAGGAGGGCCGTCCCTTCACGGACGAGGACCTGGCCGGGCGAGTCCACGTCATCGGCTTCATCTACACCACCTGTACCGACATCTGCCCGGCCATCACCGCCCAGATGCGAACCCTCCAAACCGAGCTGGCCCGTGCCGGGCTGACCGACCAGGTTCACCTGGTTTCGCTCACCGTGGACCCGGAGCACGACACGCCGGAGCGCCTGGCCGCCTACGCCCGGATGTTCGGCGCGGACACCACGTCCTGGCACTTCCTCACCGGCCGGCCCCATCACGTGCGCGCCGTCGTGGAGAAAGGCTTCCTCGTCGGCATCGAACGGGTCGA
>QGVE01000183.1 GCA_003242675.1 Bacillota bacterium
GGCTGCGCGCGGCCGCCTCGACGAAGCCCGGCACCCGGTGCTCGGGGAGGCCGTCCGACAGC
Source organism: Bacillota bacterium (assembly GCA_003242675.1). Next base: position 63 of record QGVE01000183.1, read on the forward strand.
CGGACGATCATCAGGGTCACCGGGAACCCGCCGAGCGCGGCCCGCCGGAACTCCCGCCGCAGGTTACTCGCTCAGGGTCCAGCCCGGCGGGTCCGGGCCGGCGGCACGCTCCCGGGCCTCCGCCAGGCACTCCTGAAGCCGGCGGAGCAGCACCTGGGAGGAGAAGGGCTTGTTCACCACCGTGCTGACGCCGCCGCTGACCAGCTCGATCAGCCGCGGGATGGGGAGCTTCGGCGCCAGCACGACCACGGGCGTATGCACCCAGGCCGGGTCGGCGCGCATCTGGCGGACCAGGTCGTCCACGGTGCCGTCGGCGAACTGCATCTCCGCGACCACCGCCGCGATGCTGCGCGGGGCGGCTTCGGTGAGCGCCCGGACAGCCTCCGACAGGCTGGCCGCGTGCACCACCGCGTATCCCACCGCCTCCAGCACGCCGGCGATGCGCTCGCGCTCCAGGAGCGATGGGTTCGCCACCAAAATCCGCCCGGCTTGCCGCATGGGATCATCTCCCGCCCAAGGCTTTTACTCATTCTCATTTGTTTACATTTCTGCATCTTTCGAGCCTTCCCTGCCGGACCGCCGGCAGATCGTCCACAATCACCCTGGCCAGGCCCAAAGCGTCATAAAGTTGCACAGCCTAAGGCCCAAAAGGAGGATGCCATGCCCGCCATCGTCTGGTGGATCGTCGGAATCGGGTTCGCGGCCCCGGCGGTCGCCCTGCTCGCCCTCTTCCTCCTGCACCGGCGCAGCCAGGGCAACCCGGGCCGGGCCATGGGCGCCCTGTGGGCCGTGCTGGTCCTGCTCTTGCTGGGCTTTCTCGGCCTCGGGCTCATGAGCGCGCAATAGAGGAGGGGTGCGCACCCCTCCCCTGCCTCTGCTATGCCTGCGGTCCGGCCACCCGCTCCTCGCCCACCCGCCGGGTGATGCGCTGCTCGTCCATCCACTCCAGGAGCGGCAGCGCGTACTTCCGCGAGGTCCCCAAGAGGTCGCGGAACTCCGCGACCGTGATCCGGCCGTGCTGCCGCAGGTGCTCCCTCGCGCGCCGCACCGCCTCCTCCAGGGCCGCGGCGCCGATGATGAGATCGGCGCCCACGCGCACGGCCTCACCGTGTTCGACCAGGTAGATGATGACCTCCTCCGTGTCCGCCCCGGGCACGCGCGCTTTGAGCTCGGCGACGGACAGCGGGCTGTAACCCGCTTCGGCGATGGCGGAGCGCAGCTGCTCGGCGAGCTTCGCCTGTGCGGCGTTCAGGGTGGGGACGCGCCCGGGAAGCGCCACCCGGTCCCGCTGGACGCTCAGCTCGCCCGCCGCCTCCGCCGCGCTGAGCAGCGCCGCGAACTCCCGGCCGCCGAGCCCGAGCTTGCGGCGCAGCTCCTCCTTGCCCAGCCCCGACCGGAGCGGGTACCGGCCGTAGAAGGCCTCGAGCTCCGCGCGCACCGCCTGGCAGAACTGGCCGAAGCCCCGGCGGTGGATCCAGAGCCCGCCCTCCAGCTCCCGCACGTCCGGGCCGAGGGCGGGAAGCTCCGCGCGCACGGCTTCCACCGTCACGCCGGTCCGCCGGGCCAGCTCGTCCAGGCCGAGGGGGGTCATTCCCGCGCGCAGCAGCGTCTCGGCGATGACGCCGCCGGTGCCGCCGGACTCCTTGGCCTGGAGCTCCGCGATGGCCGCCCGGGCCTGGGAGCGCTTGTACGCCGCGTGCGGCTCGATGACCATGCCCCCGCCGATGGTGTGCACCGGCGAGTAGGAGCGGATGATGAAGCGGTCGCCGCGGCCCACGACCACCGGCTCCTCGAGCTTCACCTGCACGTAGGCGGAGCTGCCGGGGTTCAGCGCCTCGCCCTCCAGCAGGAGCACCCGCGCGAGCACCTCGCTGGTCCCGGTGTGCAGGTGCACCCGCTCCCCGTGCTTGAGCTCCCTGGACCACGACTCCAGGAGGTGAAGCCGGCCGGCGAAGCTCTGCGTCGGTCGCAGGGCCCCCGGGGCGCAGAGCACGTTGCCCCGCCGGACCTCCGACCGGTCGACGCCGGCGAGGTTGATGGCCACGCGCTGGCCCGCCTGCGCCTGCTCCACCGGTTCCCCGTGCACCTGCAGGCCGCGCACGCGCACCTCAATCCCCTGCGGCAGGAGCTCCAGCCGGTCTCCCTGGCGCACGATGCCGCCCACCAGGGTCCCCGTCACCACCGTGCCGAAGCCGGGGCGGACGAAGGCCCGGTCGATGGGCAGCCGGGCGAAGGCGGTGGTGTCCTTGGGCTCCGTCTGCTCCAGCAGCGCGTCCAGGGTCCGGAGCAGCTCATCCAGCCCTTCCCCCGTCACGGAAGAGACCCGGCAGACGGGGGCGCCCTCCAGGAAGGTGCCGGCCACGGCGTCGGCCACGTCCGCCTCCACAAGCTCCAGCATCTCCTCGTCGACCAGGTCGATCTTCGTGATGGCGACGAGGCCTTTCTGGATCTCCAGGAGCCGCAGGATGTCCAGGTGCTCGCGGGTCTGCGGCATCACGCCCTCGTCCGCCGCCACCACCAGGACGACGAGGTCGATGCCGGTGATGCCCGCCAGCATGTTGTGCACGAACCGCTCGTGGCCCGGGACGTCGATGACCCCCGCGCGGCGGCCGCTGGGCAACACAAGCCGGGCAAAGCCGATGTCGATGGAGATGCCCCGCTCCCGCTCCTCCGGGAGGCGGTCGGTCTCCACACCCGTCAGAGCCCGGATCAGGGCGCTCTTCCCGTGGTCAACGTGTCCGGCTGTTCCGATGATGTAGTGCTTCACGGCGCCCTCCTTCCGGCCGGCCCGCTCGGCCGGGCCGGCCCGGTTACTTCGTCAGGGAACGTTCCTGCGCGGCGACTTCCTCCAGGAACCGCTCGCAGTCCAGCGCAGCCATGCAGCCGGAGCCGGCGGCCGTGATCGCCTGGCGGTAGCGGGAGTCCTGCACGTCGCCGCAGGCGAACACGCCCGGGACGTTCGTCCGCGCGGTGCCGGGGATCGTCTTGATATAGCCGAGCTCGTCCATCTCCACCTGGCCCCGCAGGAAGTCGGTGTTGGGCCGGTGGCCGATGGCGACGAACATGCCGTCGGCCTCCAGCAGCCGCTCCTCGCCGGTCTCCTGGTCGCGCACCTTCAGGGCCTTGAAGCCGCGCTCGTCGGCGATGACCTCCACGGGCACGGCATTCAGCACCCAGCTGATCTTCGGGTTGGCGCGGGCGCGCTCCTGCATGATCTTGGAGGCCCTGAGCTCCTTGCGCCGGTGCACCACGGTGACGTCGGCAAACCGGGTCAGGAAGATCGCCTCTTCCATAGCCGAGTCGCCGCCGCCGACGACGAGCACCTTCTTGCCCCGGTAGAAGAAGCCGTCGCAGGTGGCGCAGTACGACACGCCGCGCCCGATGTTCTCCTCCTCGCCCGGGATGCCCAGGTGCTTGGCCGAGGCGCCGGTGGCGATGATCACCGCCTCCGCCTCGATGACGTCGCTGTCGTCCACGGTAATCCGGAACGGGCGCCGGGAAAGGTCGACGGCCGTCACGTAGCCCCTGAGGAACTCGGCGCCGAACCGTTCGGCCTGGCGCCGCATGTTGTCCATGAGCTCCGGCCCCAGGATCCCGTCCGGAAAGCCGGGGAAGTTCTCCACCTCGGTGGTCGTGGTGAGCTGTCCACCCGGCTCGTTGCCCTCGATCACCAGGGGCTGCAGGTTGGCCCTTGCGGTGTAGATGGCCGCGGTCAATCCAGCAGGTCCGGTGCCCAGAATCACGACTTTGCGCACAGCAACTTCCCCCTACTTCCACCAAGAATCGGGACGGGACTGGCTGCCGCTCCCGTCCATTTTATCAGTTAAGACGATCTTCGGGTAGGCGAGAGATATGCCCCGGGGGGTATGTCGCGCTCGCCGGCCCCGGGCGCGCC
>QGVE01000184.1 GCA_003242675.1 Bacillota bacterium
ACCCGCGACCACCCCTCCCGTGCGGAAGATTGGGACCTGAGCTCTTTCGTGGCAGCGGGCGCGGCGCCTCCCGGAGCCCCACAGGCCGCTGCGACGAGCAGCATCGCCGCCAGGCCGGCGAAGAGCAGGGGAGAGCGTCGTGGTTCGTTCCTGCCCATCTCTGACCCCCCCAGCGATTCCTCGCGGCGCGCAGGCGGCACCCGTGCGGCGTCCGTCGTGCGCGCGCTCATCCGTTGGACGCCCGTCGCACAGCCCTTGTTTCCACGGATTTTCCAAGCGCGAAAAATGGCGCCTGCACCGCGTGGGCGCGGGCAGGCGCCCCTCTCCCGTTCCGGTCAAGCCCCGAGGTCCCGGGCGAAGTACAGCGCCACTTCCCCGCCGGCCGGGCCCGCCGGGTCGTAGAGCGAAGTGTCCAGGCCGCACCAGCGGAAGCCGAGCCGCCGGTAGAACCGAATCGCCGGGTAGTCGAGGTTAGACGTCTCCAGCCACAGGCAGCGGGCGCCGGCAGCGGCGGCAAACGCCTCCACCGTTTCCACCAGGGCCCTGCCGACGCCGCGGCGCCGCCACTCGGGGGCGACGTAGAGCCCCCAGATGACCGCCCGGCGGTTCCACTCCTCGTAGCGGGCCGTCACGTACCCGATCGGCCCCTCCTCAGCCTCCGCCAGCACGGCGTGGTGCAGCCGGTCGGGCTCCCCCACGGGATCCGGAAAGCGCTTGTGCACCGGCGGAGAAACCGGTTCCTCCACCAGCCGGAACGCGGAATCCTCCTGCAGCACCCGGTAGATGCGGTCTGTGGTGAACCCGGTGTCGATGCCCAGGAGCTTCTCCAGGTCCTGTGCCCAGTGGACCGGTCTGAGGTGCCACATCTCCATCTCCCCCACTCACCCCGGAGTAACCCGGAAGGTTCGGCGCGGAAGCGGTGTGCCCCTGCTGGTGTACCCCGGATCCCCTTCCGGCGGGGGAGAGCCGGGTGCGGACAGGGATCTCCCCAGCCGCTGACGAAGCCCTTAATTCATGGTGCGATCAAAAGGTGAACAAGTTGACCTACCAGCCGCCGCCTAACGGGTTCCGCACGTTCGTGATCCTCTGGGCGTCCCAGTCGGTCTCGGTGCTGGGGACGGAGATCACGCTCTTCGCCCTCAACGTGTGGCTGGTGACGGTGGCCTTCCCGCGGCCGGAGCAGCAGCCGCAGCTGGCCTGGGCGCTGGCCGCCGTGGGCATGGCGATGGGCGTGGCCGGCCTGATCACCACGCCCTTTGCCGGCGCGCTCGCCGACCGGCTGGACCGGAAGCGGCTGATGCTCGCGATGGACCTGGTCAACGGCGCGCTGATGGCCACCATCGCGCTCCTCGCGGCGCTCGGCCGCCTCGAAGTCTGGATGGTGGTGCTGGCCGCCGGGCTCACGGGCATCACCGACGCGGTGCACAACTCCGCCTTCGACACCTCGTACGCCATGCTGGTCCCCGACGAGCAGCTGCCCCGGGCCAACGGGATGATGGAGACCATCTGGTGCTGTCGCCGGCTCTCGTGGCCTCGATCATCGCCCTGCCCGCGCTGGCCCGCGCCGGCGCGCTGCCGCCGGCCCTCGGGAGCGTCCTGGGCCGGCTGGAGAACGGGGTCCCCCTGGCCTTTGGGCTCGATGCTGCCTCGTTCCTCCTGGCCGCCACCGTCCTGGCCCTCCTGCACATCCCCTCTCCCCGGGACGTGCGCCAGGCCGGGTCGTCCGAGCCTGTTGCGTCGCTCTGGGCCGATGTCCGCTTCGGCGTGGAGTACATCCGCCGCCGGCCGCCGCTGGCCTGGCTGCTGGCCACCTTCGCGGTGGTCAACCTCTGCCTGCCCTTGGGCGTCTTCGTGCCCTTGATCGTGAAGGTGGAGCTGGCCGCCGACTGGATGGCCCGGGGCATGACCTACGAGGCCGCGCTGGCCGCGCTGAACACCACGATGGCGCTGGGCGGCCTGGCGGGCGGGATCCTGGTGAGCCTGTGGGGCGGCGCGCGGCGCCGCCGGGTGGTGGTGCTGCTCCTCTCCATCCTGCTGGGCGGCATCGCCCAGATGGGGCTTGGCCTCGCACCCGGTCTCTACCTGGCCGGAGCGGCCGCGTTCTTCGTCAGCTTCGTCGGTCCCCTGGCCAACGCCCACTCCCAGGCGATCTGGCAGGGGCAGGTGGAGCGCGGGTACCAGGGGCGCGTCTTCGCCGTGCGCCGGGTGATCGCCTGGTCGCTGACCCCTCTGGGCCAGGTGATCGCCGGGTGGCTGGCCGCCCGGGTGGACCCCGGCCTCGGCCTCGCGCTCCTGGGCGGCGTGATCGTGCTGGTCACGGGGGCCCAGTTCTTCAACCGGCACGTCATGCGCGTGGAGGACAAGGCCTACGTGGAGGGGCTGGCCGGCGGAGCGCAGGCCTGACCCACGCTCAGGGTGGCGGTTTCGACGTTTATCGGTTAACCTATAACCTATGGATAATCTGATAGATAGAGGATGGGTTGCAGCTTGCAGTACGATCTCGTGATCTCCGACTTGGACGGCACCCTGCTGCGCGACGACAAGACGATTTCGGAACGCACCAAGGAGGCGGTCAAGCGCTTCGAGGCCGCCGGCGGACGGTTCTCCTTCGCCACCGGCCGGGGCATCCACGCGTCCCGGCGGTACTTCCAGGAGCTGGGACTGCGGACGCCGCTGGTCCTGCTGAACGGGTCGCTCCTGTACGACCCCGTGACCGACCGGGAACTGGTCGTCCACCCCCTGGACCCGGAAGCCGTGGCGGCCGTGTGGCCGCTCCTGGAGGAGGCCGGACTCGACATCCTCGTGCACCAGACGCGCCGGGCGGTCGTGCGGGAGCTGACCCCGCGGATCGAGGAGCACCTGCACCTGGACGGCATCACGGTGGACGTGCAGCCCGACCTCTCGCCTGCGACCTGCGGCACCCTCGTGAAGATCCTGAGCATCGGCGAGCCCGAGCAGATGGAGCGGGCCGAGGCGGCGATCGCGGCCGCGGGCCTGCCGGTCACCGTGGTGCGGTCGTTCCGCACCTACCTGGAGGTGCTGTCCCCCATCAGCGGCAAGGGGACCGGTCTGCGGGCCCTACTGGCGCACCTGGGCATTCCCCGGGAGCGGGTGCTGGCGGTGGGCGACTACCTCAACGACATCGACCTGCTGGCGGAAGCCGGCCTGGCCGTGGCGGTGCAGAACGCCCATCCCGCCCTGCGGGCCGTCGCCCAGCGGGAGACGCTCTCCAACATGGAGGACGGCGTCGCCGCCGTGCTGGACGCGCTGGTGGAGGGACGGGAGATCGGCCGCCCGATCGACGGCTGAGCGATTGCACGTCTCGCCTCCGTATGTTAACCTTAATGTCAACCAAGGTTGACATACGGAGGGTGACGGTTGGATGAACGGGTCAAGGCTGCGGAATCTGGTCCTGGCCGCGGTCATGGCGGCGCTCCTGGCCGCCGTCGCGCCCGTGCGCTTCTACCTGCCGGGCGTGCCGGCGGTGCCCGTGACGCTCCAGGTCCTGGTGGTGCTGCTGACGGGGGGCCTGCTCCGGCCCGGATGGGCGGCGGCCGCCATGGGCCTCTATCTGGCCATGGGGGCCGCCGGCCTGCCGGTGTTCGCCGGGGGCAACGCCGGGCTGCAGGTGCTGGTAGGCCCGACGGCCGGCTACCTGTGGAGCTACCCGCTGGCGGCGGCGGTCGTGGCGGCGCTGGCCCCGGGGCCCGGACCGGCGCCGGCGCGGGGGCGGTTGGCGCAAGGCGAGTGGGTGCGGCTGTGCGGTGCCATGCTGGCCGGGCTGGCGGTGATCTACGCGGGCGGGGCCGGCTGGGCCTGGCTGGTCGGCGGCCGTGGGCTCACCGCCGTGCTGATGGGATGGGTGGTGTCGTTCGTCCCCTTCGATCTGGCCAAGGCCGGCGCGGCCGCAGTAGCTGCCGCGGCGGTGCGCCGGGCCCTGATGCGGGCGGGCCTG
>QGVE01000050.1 GCA_003242675.1 Bacillota bacterium
GGCGACCGGAACCGGGGGTTTAGTCTGGTTTTTGGGAAGTTTGACTCGCGACCGCGCTGCTCCTGCTGGGTGGTGAGAAGGAGTGCCAGCGGCGCAGGAAACGGCCTGCCGGGGGCGCTGGATCGGCCGGCTACTGGGCCGCGGCGGCCGTGGAACGGCGCTTCTTCGGACACAATGGGGACGATGGCTTGCGTCCGGCGCCGCCGGAAGCGCGAGAGGCGCATGGGCGAAGAAACCCGCACCGATGGAACCGCGGGGGCCCATGTGCGAAGAAGCCCGCACCGCCCGAAGCCTGAAACGGCCCGCACCGCGCATTCGTCTGCTTAAGAAGTGGGTCTCCAACCACGCTGCTGGGAGGGGAAGACGTGCGAAGAGCTCTGCTCTGGGTGTTCCTGCTGCTGCTCCTGACCGCGACCCCCGCCATGGCCGGCGTGCGCCTGACGGTCGAGCCCGCGTTCGAGGGCCACTTCAAGGATGGCGAGTGGGTCACCCTCTGGGTGGAGGTGCGCAGCGACGGCGAGGCGGCCTCCGGCGAGGTGGTCGTCCAGACGGAGCCCCCCGTCGGGATGGAGCACCTGCCCCGAGCCCAGTACGCCGTGCCCTTCAACCTCCCGGCCGGCGGGACGCAGCGGCTGGCGGTCAGCGTGCCCGACGAGTACAGCTGGCCCGTGTCGGTGCGCCTCTACACCGGCGGGGAGCTCGCCCACGCGCAAACGCTGGACCTGACTTGGGAGCAGCGGCACACGCTCCTGGCCGGCGTCCTCACCGACGACGACGCCGCGGCGGACGCCCTGGCGGGGCTGCGGAGGGGCGACGACAGCGCCCGGGTCGTGCGGGTGACGGCCGAGAGCCTGCCCGACAGCCCGAGACTGCTCGCCAGCCTGGACCTGCTGATGCTGGCCCGCCACGACTCGACCCGGCTGACCGCGCGGCAGCTGCAGGCCCTGGAGGTCTGGGTGGCCCGGGGCGGGACGCTGCTGCTCTTCGGCGGCCCGGACTGGGAGCGCACCCTGGGGCCGCTGCCCGGGAGCCTGAAGCCCGTGAACGTGTCCGGGGTGGCGGAGGTCGCGCTGGCCCCGCTGGGCGACCTCGCCGGCGTGCCGCTGGACGGAACGGGCGTCGTGAGCATCGGTCCCCTCTCCCGGGGAACCGTGCTGGTGCGGGCTGAGAGCGCCACGGGCGCCGACCCGGGCCGGGGAGGCCAGCCGGCGGCGGGGCAGGAGGCGCCCGTGCTCGCCGCCGCGGCGCAGCTGGGCTCGGGCCGGGTGATTTACCTCGCATATGATCCCGTGCTGGCCCCCGTGGCCGGCTGGGCGGGCCACCCTGTGCTGCTGGACCGCCTGGCGAGCCTGGCCGCGGGGTCGCTGCCGGCTGGGGACACGGACTGGCGCGTGCAGCAGGCGATCCAGCAGATCCCCGACTGGGGCCTGCCGCCGGTGTGGCTGGTCGGCCTCGTGCTCGGCGGCTACCTCGTCGCCGTGGGGCCGGTCAACTACCTCGTGCTGCGCCGGCTGGACCGGCGGGAGTGGGGCTGGGTCACGGTGCCGCTGCTCTCGCTCCTGTTCCTCGGCGCCGTCTACGGCATGGGAGCCGGGCGCTTCCGGGACGGCATCACCCACGTGATGACCACCACCGAGCTGGTGCCGGGGGCGGAAACCGGCGTCATGACCGGCTACGTGGGCCTCTACGCGCCGGGCCGCACGCAGGTCTCGTTCCCCCTCCCGGGGGCGGGGCCGGTGCGCCCGCTCACCACCGGCGCGTTCGTGGGCGGGGTGGAGACCCGGATCGTGGTCGGGGATCCCCCCATACTTGAGCTGTCGGGCCTCACCAACTACAACATGACGGCCTTCGCGCTGGAGCAGCCGGTGACGGTACCCGGCGGCCTGGAGGTCGTGGACCTGCAGGTCACCGAGTCGCACCTGACCGGCCGGGTCCGGAACGGCCTGCCCGTCCCGGTGACGGGGGTGGAGGTGGCCACCGCCGAGGATCTGGCATCCATCGGCGACCTCGGGCCGGGTGAGATGTCCGAACCCTTCACCGTCGGCCGGGCGGCCGGGGGCAGCCCCGACAAGCGGGGGCCCATTCCCCCGATCTGGGCCGGCCCTCCCGATCCCGACGCGGACCCGCGCCGCCAGGAGCTGCGCGCCTACGCGTGGGAGGCGGGGATGGGGCGGCTCGGATCCGGCCTGCTCGTCATGGGCTGGACGGCCGAGCCGCTGGCCGAGCTGCCGGTCCCTGACCTGGGCCGGCGGGTGGCCGGGGCGAACCTGGTCTTCGCCTTCCACCCCTTGCCGGCCTGGACGGGCGGCGATCTGGCCCCCGGCGTCATCCTGGGCCGGCCGGTGGACGCGGACCGGGTCCAGCTGATCGGCCAGAACGCGTATTACGCACCCCCGGGCAGCCACCGGTTCGTCCTCACGCTGCCCCCGCTGGAGCCGGAGCAGGTGGCCGAGGTGGCGGTGGACCTGCAGGCGCCGGTGCGGGAGGCCGTGATGTCCATCTTCATCCGCAACCAGCGCACCGGCGAGTGGCTGCCGCTCCGCGAGCAGCGCACGGTGCTGCCGGACTGGCAGGACTATGTGCTGCCCGGCGGGACGATGGAGCTCCGGTATGATCTCTCCGCTGACGCCGAGTTCGTGGCGCCCACGGTGGCCGTGAAGGGGGTGCGCTGATGCTGCGGGTGGAAGGGCTGGTCAAACGCTTCGGCGACGTGGAGGCGGTGAAGGACGTCACCTTTACCGTCGAGCCGGGGGCGATTTACGGCTTCGTCGGCCCCAACGGCGCCGGCAAGACGACCACCTTGAAGATCATCGCGACCCTCCTCCGGCCCGACGCCGGACGGGTGTTCATCGGCGACACGGACGCGCTTCGGCACCCGGGTGAGGCGCGGGCACGGCTGGGCTACATGCCCGACTTCTTCGGGGTCTACGACAACCTGAAGGTCGACGAATACATGCGGTTCTACGCCGACTGCTACGGCGTGCCGGCCGCGGGGCGGGACCGGCTGATCGCGTCCCTGCTCGCCTTGGTCGGGCTCGCCGACAAGCGGGAAGCGTACGTCGACACGCTCTCCCGGGGCATGAAGCAGCGGCTCTGCCTGGCCCGGTGCCTGGTGCACGACCCCGAGGTCCTGATCCTCGACGAGCCCGCCTCGGGGCTCGACCCCCGCAACCGGGTGGAGATGCGGGAGATCCTGCAGGAGCTGCGCCGCAGGGGCAAGACGATCCTGATCTCGTCCCACATCCTCGCCGAGCTGGCGGAGATGTGCACGCACATTGGCATCATCCACGAGGGGCGGATGGTGGCTTCGGGCCCGGTGGAGCAGATCCAGCGGGAGGCCGGCGCCCGGGTGATCGAGGTGCGGCTGGCGGGATCCCCGGCCGCGGAGGCAGCGCCTGCGGCACGGACGACTGCCCCTGCTGCGGGAGCGGCGGCGCCCGGGGAGGGGACGGCGGCTCCTGCGGCGGCAGCGGCGGCTCCCGGGGCGGGGACAGCGGCAAGCGGGGCCGGCCCGGCCGCACGCGGGACTGCCCCTGCAGACGAGCGGCTGGCGCAGGCGGCGGAGATCGCGCGGGCGGTCCGGGGCGTGCGGAGCGCCACGGCCGAGGATGGTGCCCTGCGGGTGGCCCTGGACGGCGACGACCGGGCGGCGGCGCAGGTGCTGGCCCGCCTCGTGCAGGCCGGCCTGCCCGTCGTGCACTTCGCCGAGGTCAAGTCGAAGCTGGAGGACGTCTTCCTGGCGATCACGGGGGGTGAGGAGCGGTGAGCGGGTGGCTGGGCTTCGTGCGTAGCCCGGTCTTCCTGCGGGAGGTCCGGGTGCGGATGCGCACCTGGCGGACGGCGGGGATCATCGTGCTCTACGTGGGGCTCCTGGGGCTCGTGGCGGTCTTGATCTTCGCCGCCGCGATGGAGGGCAACCGGCCGACGGGGTTCGCCCCCGGGGTGGGGGCCATCATCTACGCGGCGCTGGCCATGTTCCAGCTGGTGCTCCTGATCCTGGCCGTCCCCGGCCTGTCCGCGGGGGCGATCGCCGGCGAGCGGGAGCGGCAGACGCTGGACCTGCTCCTCGTCACCCGGCTCACCCCTGGGCAGGTCGTGGTGGGCAAGCTGCTGGCGGCCACCGGCTTCGCCCTCCTGCTGATGTTCGCCTCGCTGCCGGTCTTCGGGCTGATCTTCCTCTTCGGCGGCTTCTCGCTCTACCGGCTGGGGCTTTCGGCCCTGGTCTACGTGGTCACGGTGCTGCTTCTGGGGTCGGTGTCGCTCTACTTCAGCGCCCTGTACCGGCGCACCCAGACCGCCGTGGTCGCGGCCTACGGCGTGGTCACCACCTGGATCCTGCTCTCGCCGCTGTTCGGCGCCCTGACCTACCACGTGTTCTTCGACGAGCACCCGCCCATCTGGGGGCTGGTCTTCGCCTACACCAACCCGGCGTTCGGCCTGGCCGCCGCAGCAGGGCAGCCGCTCTCGGAGATGACGCGGCTCTACACGCCCATCCTCACCACCGCCGCGGCCCGGGAGGCGATCTGGTGGAAGTACTGCCTGATCGCCCTGGGGCTGATGGTCGTGCTCCTCTGGCGGACGGTGCGGCGCGTGGACCCCGTCCGGGCCCCGGCAGGGCGCTGAAAGCCGGGGCGCCCGAAGGCGCGCCGGCAGCAACTAAGGCGGCGGCTTCCTCCCTTCCGGGAGGGGCCGCCGCCTGCGCGCGCTGCCGCGCGGTCGCATACGCACCTGCTCCGGCTCAAAGACTACACGAGACGGGGAGGTGCGAGCGCCGGTGGAACATCAGATGGTCATCCAATACCTGCGCCGCTGGCAAGTGGCGCCGGCCGACGCCCTGGCTGCCCAGGTCGAGGCCTGCGGCGGGGCGCAGCTGCCCGACCAGGTGCAGATCGCCCTTTCCGGGGAGAAGGGCAACATGCCCGTCAGCCCCGCGCTGCCGGAGAACCGGGCGATGCTCCGGACCCTGATGGGACACAGCACCGACCTCCTGGAGCGCAGCCTCTACCTCGGCGCCAACCGCCTGCCTGCGGCCCTGTTCTGCCTGGACGGCATGGCCGACCGGACGCAGGTGATGATGATCCTCGAATCGCTCGCCGTCCAGGCCCACCGCGACCCGGTGCCCACCGACACGGTGGACAGCTGTCTCACGGCCCTGCAGCAGATGATCCCCAGCGTCGCACTCCGGCCCGTGCCCACCCTGGGTCAGGCCCTGGAGGCGCTGGTGGCGGGCGACAGCGTGCTCTTCGTGGACGGCCTCACGGTCGCGCTGGTCCTGCCCACCGACGGTCCGCCCGGGCGCCTGCCTGACGAACCGCTCACCGAACCCGTCGTCCGCGGCCCGAAGGACGGTTTCACCGAGACCATCATGGACAATCTCGCCCTCATCCGCCGGCGCCTCCGGGACGAGCGGGTGCGGGTGGAGCGGTTCACGCTGGGGGAGCGCACGAAGACCCGCGTCATGCTCGTCTACCTGCTGGGCATCGCCCCGCCGGAGATGGTGCAGGAGGTCCGCAGCCGGATCAGCCGCATCCAGACCGACGCGGTGCTGGAGAGCGGCTACATCGAGGAGCTGATCGAGGACGACCCCTTCACCATCTTTCCGCTCCTGAAGGTCACCGAGCGGCCCGATGTGGCCGCGGCCGGGATGCTCGAGGGCAAGGTGCTGGTGCTCGTCGACGGCTCGCCCCACGTGCTGCTCGTGCCGTCCACCCTGGTGGCTGAGATGCAGTCGCCCGAGGACTACTACCACCGCTGGCCCGTCTCCTCGTTCGTCCGCGCCCTGCGCTACCTCTACATGCTGATCGCCTTCCTGGGCCCGTCGATCTACGTCGCGGTCACGACCTACCACCAGGAGCTGATCCCCACCAACCTGCTCACGACCCTGATCGCCGCCCGCGAGGGCGTTCCGTTTCCGGCCGTGCTGGAGGCCCTGACGATGGAGCTGACCATGGAGGCCCTGCGGGAGGCAGGGGTGCGGCTGCCCAAGGTCGTCGGCCAGGCGGTGTCCATCGTGGGAGCCCTGGTCATCGGCGAGTCGGCCGTGCAGGCCGGGCTGGTCTCGCCGATCATGGTGATCGTCGTGGCTCTAACGGCGATCTCCTCTTTCGTCATCCCGCTTTACACCATGTCGCTGGCGGTGCGGGTGCTCCGCTTTGCCCTCATCCTGCTCGCCGGCACCTTCGGCTTTTTCGGCATCGTGGTGGGGCTGATGGCGCTCTATGTCCACCTCAACACCCTTCGCTCCTTCGGCGTGCCGTACCTGTCGCCGGTCATCCCGCCCATTCTCGGCGATCAGCGCGATGTGTTCATCCGCGCCCCCCGGTGGGCCATGCGGCAGCGGCCGCGGTTCATGCCCGCCGTCGACTACCAGCGCAGCGGGACCGCCAACAGGCCGAACCCCCCGCAGCCCGCAGAGGGAGGCTAACCCGGTGAAGATTCGGATCAGCGGCGGACTCTATGCCTCGGTGCTGATCGTCACGGAGTTCGTCATGCAGTGCATGCTGCTCCCCCGGGTGCTGCTGGAGAGGGCCGGGCAGGAAGCGTGGATGTCCGTCCTCCTCATGGGGGCGTACGCCCTGTTCATCGGCCTGGCGCTCGTCTGGATCGCCTGCCGCTTCCCGGACCGGGATCCCCTGAAGGCCATCCGGTGCACGATCGGGCCGTGGGCCACCTACCCCATCATCCTGCTCTACGTCGGCTCGAACCTGTTGGCCTACTCCCTGTCGCTGAACGACGTGCAGAGCTTCACGAGCATGCTCCTGCTGCCGGGCACCCCGGCCTGGGTGTTGTCGGCGATGATGGCGCTCCTGGCGATGTACACCGCGCTTCAGGGCGTCGAGCCCATCGCCCGCACCGCGTACGGCGTGCTGGTGCCGATGATCCTGGTGCTGCTCACCCTGCCCTTCGGGGTGGGGAAGGAGATCCGGCTGCTGCAGGTCGACCCGTTCCTTTGGAAGGGGATGAGCGGCGTCCTGAGCGCGTCGTGGACCGCCCTGCCCTGGGCGGGGCAGTCGCTGATCGTGCTCAGCCTGATCCGCCACCTGAGCCCCCGAGTGAATCCGTACACGTGGACCCTGGTCGGGGTGGGGAGCGCGCACGCCGCGCTCGCCATCTGCGTGCTGCTCATCAGCCTGGTGTTCAGTCCGCTCCTCGCTTCCCGGATGCTCTACCCCGGGCACGAGCTGTTCGCGATCATCTCGTTCACCGAGTCCATCGAACGCATACAGGCAGGGATCATGGTGCTCTGGCTGTGCGGCAGCCTGATCAACATCACGCTCCACCTGTTTGCGGCCGTGGAGGAGGGGAGCCTGGCGCTCGGCCTCCAGCGGCGGAGATGGATCACGCTGATCCTGGGCGTGGCCGGGGTCATCCTTGCGCAGGTGTGGGGCGGAGCCTTCCAGCGCCGCTCGCTCGCCCGTCACCCGTGGTGGATCGCCGGGCACATCGCTGTCCAGCTGGCGGTGCTGACGCTGCTGGCCGCCGGCAGCTTCGCTGCCCGGCTGCGACAGGGGGCGGGGACGAGTGCGTAGGCGCGCGCGGTGGACGGCCCTGGTGGCGCTCTTGGTGTTCACGGCGGCTCTGCTGGGTGGGTGCTGGAGCCGCGTCGAGCTGAACGACATCGCCCTCGTGCTGGGCCTCGCCGTAGACCTGGGGGAGGAAGAGGCGGTGCGGGTGACCCTGCATGTGCCGCGGCCGGTGGCGCCCCAGCAGGCCGCGGGTTTGGGCGGCGCCCAGGAGCCCGTCTGGGTGGTCGCGCGCGAGGCCGGCAGCCTCTCCGACGCGCTGGCTCTGATTCGCCTGGCGTCGCCGCGCCGGCTCGTCTTCCACCACCTGCGGGTGGTGCTGATCGGCGAGGAATACGCCCGCCGTTATGGTATCGGCGACGTTTTGGACTTCCTGGCCACCAACCAGGAAATCCGGCTGACGGCACGCCCCTTCCTGGTGGAGGGGCGGGCGCAGGAAGTGCTGGAGACCCTGCCGCAGCTGCGCGCGCTACAGCCGTTCAACCTGACCGGGATCCAGCAGGCCAAGGGGAGGACGGACTGGCGGCTCAAGGACCTGCTGGTCGCCCGGGCGTCGGTCACGCACTCGGTGTGGATCCCCACGGTCCGGGTGATCCAGCGTCCCGCCGGCACGCCCCACTCCCCGCTCACGGGGGTTGAGTTGAGCGGCGTCGCTCTGTTCCGGCGCGACTACCTGCAGCGCATCCTCGGGCCCCCTGCATACCAGGTCATCGCCTGGTTTCTGGGGGACCCCAGCGGCTTCACGATCACGGCGCCCTGCCCGGCCGGCAGCCACGGGACGATCTCCGCCACGGTGCTCACCGGCCGGACGCGCGTCCGCCCCCGCTGGGAAGGCGACGGCATCGCCTTCAGGGTTGAGGTCAGCACCCACGTCAACGTCATGCGCTCGGAGTGCCAGATCGGCGAACTGAAAGACGCCCCTGTGCGGGAGCTGGTGGAGCGCATCCTGGCGGAGGATCTGCACGAGCGGGTGGAGCAGTTCATCCGCATCACCCAGGAGAGCGTGACCGACCCTGTGGGCTTCGGCAAGTACGCCCAGATGGCCTTTCCGCAGTATTACAAGAGAATGGAGGACCACTGGGGCGAGCAGCTGTGGCCGACAACGCCGGTGGAGGTGGTCGCGCGGGTCACGGTGGACCAGGCGGGCCTCGTGACGGGGCCGGTCCACCCGACGGAGCGGGAGCTGCGCGAGGGCCTTCACTGAGAAGACCGGGGCCGCTCTCCGTGGCTGTCGGATGCGCCGCCTGGTCTCCGGAGCCCCCGCCCGGGTCCCGGATCAGGCCTCCTCCTTCACCAGATGACGGATGAGGAAGTCGGCCATGGCCGCGTACCCCTTCAGTTGGTTGGTCTTCTTCGTGAAGCCGTGGCCCTCGTCTTCGAAGACCAGGTACTCCACCTCGCGGCCCAGGGAGCGGAGCCGCTCCACCATCTGGTCCGACTCCGCCTTGACCACCCGGGGATCCATGGCCCCCTGCACCACCATGAGCGGGCACTTGAGCTGGTCCACGTAGGTGATGGGGGAGCGCTCGATCAGGAACTCCCGGTCCTCCTCGGCGTCGCCGATCCAGGCCTTCATCATCGGCTTCCAGTGGGGCGGCACCGACTGCACGAAGGTGATGAGGTTCGACGGGCCGCAGAAGTCGCAGGCCACGGCCCAGAGGTCCGGCAGCCGGGTGGCGGCGGAGAGGGTGGCGAAGCCGCCGAAGGAGCCGCCCCAGATGCCAATCCGATCGCCGTCGATCCAGTCCAGCGAGCGCAGGTAGCGGTTGCAGGCCTCGATGTCCTTCAGCTCGGCCCCGCCCCAGTCGCGGTGGATGCGCTTCTGGTACTCGATGCCGAAGCCGGTGGAGCCCCGGATGTTGGGCGCGAGCACGGCCACGCCCCGGCTGAGCAGGTACTGGTAGAAGCCGCCGTAGTTGTAGGCGGGGCGCTCCTGCGCCTCGGGCCCGCCGTGGATGGAGATCAGCGCCGGCACCTTCTCGCCCGGCCGGATTCCGTGGGGCCGGTAGAGCCACGCGGGGATGCGCAGCCCGTCGAAGCTGTCGATGTAGACCAGCTCCGGCTCCACGAAGACCTCGTCGGGGATGTTGCCCAGCATGGACTCGGTCAGCCGGGTCAGGGTGGCGCTATCCAGGTCGAGGACGTAGATCGTGGTGGCCTCCTTGTACGTGCCCATCTGGAGGAAGAGCCGGTTCCGGCGGTCGCGCCGCGCGAACCGCGCCGCCGTGATGACGCCGGAGGGGAGGGGTGGCACGCTCACCTCCCGGCCGCTCTCCCGCTCGATGACGTGCAGGACGGAGCGGCCGGCGTCGTTAACCACGTAGGCCAGGAGCCGCTGGTCGGCGTTCAGCGCGCAGTCCTCGATGTCCCAGTCGGCTGTGACGGCATAAGACCACCGGTTCTCCGCGAGGTTGTAGAAGGCGACGGCCTGGAACTCCCTGCCGTCGTTGGTCAGGAAGTAGAACCCGGATCCATCCTGCAGCCAGGGGCCGGGGAAGTAGACGGCCTCGCGCCCCTCGTGGGGGGTGAGGTTCCGGATCTCGCCGGTGGCCACGTCGATCAGGAGGAGGTCCTGGTTGGTGTTGCTGTAGAACTGGACGGCCAGAATCTTCGACCCGTCGGGCGAGAAGGAGACGGCGGAGCGCAGCCCCCCGCCGGGCGTGAGCTGCCGGGTCTCCCGGGTCTCGAAGTCGTACAGATAGATGTCGAAGTCCTGCGGATTGGCGGCGTTGCCCGAGTAGGCCAGGTAGCGGCCACAGGGGGAGAAGCCGGCGAGCTCATACTGCACATCCGGCCGGTCGGTGATCTTCTCCGGCCAGCCGCCCACGGCGTCCATCACGTAGACCTGGTACTTCTCGTCGCCGTGGTGGTCCGCCACGAACGCGATGCGGGCGCCATCCCGGCTGAAGACCGCCTCCCGCACCGAGTCCTCGGTGAAGAGGGTCAGCTGCCGGGGCCAGCCGCCCTGGCTGGCGACCTGCCAGAGGTTGAGCTGGCCGCTGATGTCGCTGACGAACAGGACGGACTCGCCGTCGGGCGCCGGGTGCATCGCCATGATTCGCCGGGTCGCGAAGAACTGCTCAAACCGGTACCGTGGGCGTGCGCTCATCGATGCCCTACCTCCCTTGGAGAGCGTCGCTAATAGGACGCCGCTGCGTTTCGGAATGGTTCAATATATGTATGTGCGCACAGGGGCCGCTCACCTCGCCCTGGGTGAGTGGCCCTTACCAGTGTCAGTCATGTGCACTTCCCAGAGGAAGGAATTTGAATAGGCGCGGAACAGGAAATAGCCGGGAGACGAAGAAAGCTCCAACCCAGGGGGTGGTCCCGGTGCTCAACCAGCGGCGAGTCGCCTTGGTGCGGCTGCTCTTGGCGCCGGGAGACCGCGTGAATACCGTCGCGTCGCTCGCAGAGCGACTGGGGGTGTCTGAGCGGCTCATCCGATACGACCTGGCCGAGATCGGGGACTGGGTACGGCACAAAGGTGCGCAGCTCCGCCAGGGCCGAAGGTGGGACCGGTGACCACCATCCTCAACGCCGCCCTCGTCAACGCCATGCTGGTGGAGCTTGTCGCCCGCCTGGCGGCCCGGGGGATCGAGCCGCCCGTCTTCACGAGCGCCAACCTGGATGCGGACCTTTCCAAGAATGCCGAATACCTGCGGCGGTACGCGCCGCGGGTGCGGTTCTACAAGGGCTGAGTTGGCGAGGCGCTGGGCAGCATGCCGCACATTGCGGCGCGAGGCTGGCCTCCACGCCAGGCCGGGAGCGAGAATCGTCGCGGCTGCACAGCGCTTTCAGGCAGAGCTGACCCTGGAGGTGGACGGGCGCAAGGCCAACCTCAGGTCCCTGATCGCCGTGCTTGCCCTTGGCGTGAGTCCAAACAGCCAGGTAATTGTGCGGGCTTCCGGCGCGGATGCCGAAGAGGCAGCCGACGTCCTGGAAGCCCTGCTGGCCGCTGCGGACCTGTAAATCAGCCACTCCGGTCTGCGCCCAGAGCGCCGGACGGGCCGCGGCCTTCCTCGCGGGAGACCCACCGGAAGAAGATGAGGATCCACGCGAAGACGAAGATCACGCCGCCGGCCAGGTGCATGATGACTCCGGCCAGCTGCTGGTCCGACATCGGATCGATGCCGAAGAGGCGCGGCGCATTCTCGTAGAACGGATACAAGACCACGTCGGCGAAGGTGATCACGGCGAACGCCGCGATCTGGGCCAGCCCGGCCAGGAAGACGTAGACCATCTGGCCGGGCTCGGAGAGGGGCGGCAGCTCCCGGGTGGGCGAGCAGACCGGCCACCACATGAGCAGTGCGGTCACGACCAGGATGGCGTGTTGCACGGCGTGGAACCAGTGATAGAGCAGGATCGCCTGGTAAAGCACCGGCATGTGCCAGATGGAGTAGATCAGGTTGAACAGCAGCAGGGCCGGCGCCGGGTGCACCAGGGCCCGCAGGATCCGCTTCACCCCGGGCCGCCTGAGCAGGGGGCGCAGCGCCCATTCCGGGGTGCCGAGCAGGATCAGCGGCGGCATGATCATGGTGAGCAGGGTGTGCTGGAGCATGTGGACGCTGAACAGGTAGAGCTCGGAGATGAGGTGGATCGGGGTGCCCTCGCTGAGGTAGACCGTCCAGAGGCCGAGGGAGAAGAGGACCTGCCGGCCGACCGGCACCGGCGGCCCCCAGCGGAACGCCGGCCGCCAGACGTTGACCAGCAGCAGGTAGGCGATGTTGAGGAGGGCGATCCAGGCCAGCAGATCGGGATACCACAGGTCCGCGAAACGGTGGGCCCACAGGTCAGCGGTCATGGGTTCACCTCCTCGGGACGCGGGCGCAGCGAGAAGCCATCCGGGTGGGGCGAACACGCCCCACCCGGACCGATTTCGGACGGACGCCCGTCGTGCGGTGGGCGAACGCTCGGTCCACGCCGCGTCGACACTCGCATACCCGGCGCTCCGAGCAGGCGCATCGCCGGGTGAGTCCCCGTGTGCGCCGGGGCGTGGCTCTCCCTACGCCAGGTTGATGAACCGCAAGGCGATGGTGATCAGGGTCGCCAGGGTGATGCCGACGGCGAAGACGGCCGTCAGCAGGCGGGGGTCGAAGCGCAGGTGCATGAAATAGGCGGCGACCAGAAAGAACTTGGCAAAGGAGAGCACGGCGAGGGCCGTCATCACCAGCGCCGACATCCCGCGGACGTAGAGGATCGAGAACTCGGCGGCCGTGATGATCGCCAGGACCACGCCCACCCGGACGAACGTGCCGGGGCTCGGATGGGGCCGGGGCATCGGCGTCACCTTGGCCCTGCGGCCGGCCGGCTGTCCGTACTGCACGCGCGCACCTCCCCTACTGGACGAACTCGAGCAGGTACACCACGGTGAAGAGCACGATCCAGACGATGTCGACGAAGTGCCAGTACAGCCCGGCCACCTCGACGTCGTCGGCCTTGTCTGCGGTGAGCCCCGGGCCGCGGCCGTGGTAGAGCAGCGTGAGGAGCCAGATCACGCCCACGGCCACGTGGGCGCCGTGAAACCCGGTGAGGGTGTAGAACGCCGTGCCGAACACGCTGGACGAGAGGCTGAGCCCCGCGTGGTAGAAGTGGGTGAACTCGTAGGCCTGAAAGCCCAGGAAGGTGAGCCCCATCAGGGCGGTCACCAGCACCCAGCGCCGGGCGAGGCGGCCTGCGTTCCGCTGGGCGGCGTTCACCGCCAGCACCATGGCCAGGGAGGACATGAGCAGGACGAAGGTGGAGACCGTCGTCAGCTCGATGTTGAACAGGTCCCGCGGCCCGACGCCCGGCTGGTGGCCGCCCCGGAGGACCAGATACCCGACCAGGAGGCCGGCGAAGAAGATCGACTCGGACGCGATGAACAGCCAGATGCCCAGCTTGCGGTTGTCGATGCCGGTGTTGGTCTCGTGCGCTTGGGGATGGTGTGCCCAGGCGGGATGTGCGTGGGTACCGTGGGCAAGCCCGTGACGTGCCAACGCAACCACCCTCCTGCGAATCGCTCAGGGTGCTGATCCGACCGGCCGCTCTCAGTCGCCCTCCGCCGGTTCGACGACGGTGCCGCCCTCGCCCTCGAACGCCCAGCCCCAGATCGCCAGCAGCGTGATCACGAAGCCGGCCACGATGACCGGTACGGCGTAGGGCTCGCGCATGCGGAGGAACAGCATCCCCGCTGCGGCGACGGTGGGCCCCAGGGCCAGCAGGATGGGCATCAGCGAGGGGCCGGGCAGGTGGATGGGCGTGGGCTGAGGCGACTCGTACTCCAGGGCCGGTTCGGTTCCCTCAGGGTGCTTGTGGAACCAGAACGCATCGCGCACGTGCACTACCGGCAGCCGGGCGAAGTTGTAGGCTGGCGGCGGGGAGGACACGGTCCACTCCAGGGTGCGGCCGTCCCACGGGTCCGCCGGGGCGTCCATGGGCTTGCGCATCGTCGCGAAGATGTTGGCGATCAGCACCAGGACGCCGGCGGCCAGGATGAACACGCCGATCGTGGAGAGCAGGTTCCAGAAGTCCCAGCCCAGCCCCGGGGCGTAGGTGTAGACGCGCCGGGGCATGCCCAGCAGGCCCAGGATGTGGAAGGGGAAGGCGAACGTGTGGAAGCCGGTGAAGATCAGCCCGAAGCTCCACCGGCCCAGCCGCTCGTCCAGCATGCGGCCGAAGACCTTCGGGAACCAGTGATAGATGCCGCTCAGGATGGCGAAGAGGCTTCCGCCGATGAGGACGTAGTGGAAATGCGCGACGACGAAGTAGGTGTCGTGCTGCTGGGCGTCGGACGGCGCGGCGGCATGCATGAAGCCCGACAGGCCGCCGATGGTGAAGCTGGCGATGAAGCCGATGGCGAAGAGCATGGCCGTCGTGAAGCGGATCTGTCCGCCCCACATCGTGCTGATCCAGTTGAAGATCTTGACGCCCGTGGGCACCGCGATGGCCATGGTGGTCAGCGCGAAGATCGAGTTGACCACCGGGCCCATGCCGACGGTGAACATGTGGTGGCTCCAGACGGTGAAGCCCATGAAGCCGATGAGCGCCGTGGAGAAGACCATGACGGAGTACCCGAAGAGCATCTTGCGGGCGTGGACGGGCAGCACCTCCGAGATGATGCCCATCGCCGGCAGGATGAGGATGTAGACCTCGGGGTGGCCGAACGTCCAGAAGAGGTGCTGGTACAGGAGGACGCTGCCGCCCCGCACCACCTCGAAGAAGTTGGCGGCGAACGCGCGGTCGAACATCAGCATGATCAGGGCCACCGTGACCGACGGGAAGGCGAAGATGATGATTGCCGACGTGACCAGGGTGGTCCAGACGAAGACGGGCATCTTCATCAGGGTCATGCCCGGGGCCCGCATGTTCAGGATCGTGACGATGAAGTTGAAGCCGGAGACCAGCGTGCCGATGCCGAGGAGCAGCAGCCCCAGGGTCCAGAAGTCGGTGCCCAGGCCGGGGGTGTACTGCAGCGACGTCAGGTTCGCGTAGCCGAACCACCCGACATCGGGCACGTGCCCGCCGGCGGCGCCCTTCAGCCAGCCGAGGTTGATGAAGATTGCGCCGAAGAGGTAGATCCAGTACGAGAAGGCGTTGAGGCGGGGAAACGCCACGTCCCGTGCGCCGATGAGCAGCGGCACCAGGTAGTTCATGAACGCGCTCAGGAGCGGCATCACGCCCAGGAAGATCATGGTCGTGGCGTGCATCGTGAAGAGGGCGTTGAAGGTCCGGGCCGACACCACCTCGAGCCCCGGGCGCGCGAGCTGCAGGCGCATCATCCAGGCCTCGAGGCCGCCGACCAGGAAGAAGAAGAAGCCCGTGACGCCGTAGAGGATGCCGATGCGCTTGTGGTCGACCGTGGCCACCCAGGACCAGAACCCCGTCTGGGCGGTCGGGCGGGGGATGAAGCCCAGCGTCTTGGCGGCTGTCGCCATCCGGTCAGAACCTCCGTTTCACGGGGGATTCGCTGTCGGTTTCGGGGGGCAGCACAGGGCAGGCGCTGCCCCCGAATGTTGCGGCGGAAAGCGGCCGGTGCGCGCCACGGCCCCGGGATCTATGCCTGGAGCCGGCCCGGCGCGGCCGGCGTTACTTCAGGCTCATCAGGTACTGCACGATCGCGTCCAGCTCTTCCTCCGAAAGCCGGGTGTGAGCGGGCATGGAGGCGCCCGGCTTGAAGTCCGCGGGATTCCGAATCCAGGCCTTGAGGTTCTCGTGGTTGTTCTCCAAAGTGCCGGCTGCGATGGTGGCGCGCTGGCCGACGTCGGTCAGGTTGGGCCCTACGGCCCCCTGGGCCTTCGTCCCGTCCACCGCGTGGCAGGCGAAGCAGTTGCCGACGTTCGATTCGAACAGCTCCCGCCCCCGGGCCGCGACGGCGGAGAGCTCACGCGGCCCCTGGGCCATGGCCTGCCGCTCGCGGACCCACTCCTCGAACTCCTCCGGTGGCAGGGCCCGCACCATGAAGCGCATCTTGGCGTGGGAGTCGCCGCAGTACTCCGCGCACTGGCCGTAGTACAGGTCCGGTTCGTCCGCCTGGATCCAGGCGACGTTCACGCGCCCGGGGATCATGTCCGTCTTGCCCGCCAGCTTGGGCACCCAGAAGGAATGGATGACGTCGTTGGATGTCAGCTCCAGCCGCACGGGTTTCCCCACCGGAATCCGCAGCTCGTTGGCGGTGACGATGCCCAGCTCCGGGTACTCGAAGGCGAACCACCAGCGGTTGCCGACGGCCCGCACCGTCAGCGCGCCCTCCGGCGGCAGCGACGTGGAGAAGGCGGCCTCCACGGTGGGGAACGCGACGGAGACCAGGATGAGGATGGGGATGACCGTCCAGATGACTTCGAGGACGTGGTTGCCGCGGATCTGCCGGGGAACGCCGGCCTGTCCGGGACGGGCGCGGAAGCGGAAGACGACGTAGAGCAGGACCGCCGTCACCGAGATGCCGATGCCCAGGGCGATGTACAGGGTGAAGAGCAGGAGGCCGGTCTGCGTCCGGGCGACCGGGCCCTTCGGATCCAGGGGCGTCTGCGGCAGGGCGCTGCAGCCCGACAGCAGGGCGGCGGTTAGAAGCATCGCCGCGCCCCCGCGCAGTCCGCTCAGTCTGGTCCACATACCCACCGATCATCCGCTCCTCGCTTACGACTAAGGTTGTAGGCCGGCCTCGGGCGGAGAGAGGAGAGGCCACCATCACTTTAGTACAAAACGACTAGTCTGACAACCCGGTATTGCGCGATGAGTCAGCCGACC
This sequence comes from Bacillota bacterium, assembly GCA_003242675.1. Next base: position 16,746 of record QGVE01000050.1, read on the forward strand.
TTTCAGCGGCCGCCCTGCCGGAGGCCGGTCATGGCGTGCAGAATGCCCACCCAGGCGCCCTTCATGTTCCGGTAGGTGCCGATGAGGAAGAGGGCCCCGAACCCGGACCAGAGGAGCCCCTGGGCCCTGGGGCTGAGGGGGGTCAGCGCAGCGGTGACGTAAATGCCGGCGACGACCAGCACCGCCGTGACGCTGTAGGCGACCAGCATTGCCCCGACAAAGTCGCCTTCCTCCGGCTCAAAGGGGACGCCGCACACCGGGCAGCGGTCGGCCAGACCGAACAGCCCCCGGCCCATCGCCCCCTCGCGGCAGGCCGGGCAGCGCAGCCGGAGGCCGTCCCACGCGCCGCGGGCCATCGGACCCAGCACAGCCCTCACCTCCCGTTCAGCAGCCGCCGGATCTGGGCCAGCACCACGTCGGTGTCCAGCAGGTCGCCCTGGTGGTACGCCCGGATCCGACCCTCCCGGTCGACGAGGACCACGCGCCCGCCGTGCTCGATGCGATAGTCGACCACGCCGATATCCCCGTGGCTGCGGTCGGTTCCGCGGGCGTCGCCGGCCCCTTCCATGCCTTCCGCCCCGCGTGCGCTTGCGTGGCCGTGGTGGGTTCCGTGTGCGTCGTTGGCGCCTTCCGCGCCCCCCGTCCCGCGTGCGTTCGCGCGGCCGAGGTTGGTCCCGTGTGCGTCGTGGGAGCTCTTCGTACCCTCCGCCCCGCGTGCGCTGGCGTCGCCGAGGTGG
>QGVE01000051.1 GCA_003242675.1 Bacillota bacterium
CCAGCTCCCAATGCTGTCGGAAGCCCTAAGCAGACACGCCGCTCCAGAAGCATCCAGCGCCGTGCAAACGGCCTAAAAACGAAGAAAAAGGCCGCCACGAAATTCCACGGCGGCTGGGACGTCGCCATCTACTCTGGTAACCGTGCAGTAACCTCTGCTGATGTCGCTGTAAGGGAAAATCCAAAGCTGCTTGTTATGGCTCGATTGCTTTGTTGCAATTACCCGCAAGAACGCGTCCCGGGGGTCATTGGAAAAATCAAGAGCCGGTCCGGTTCCAGGGTAATGCCAACCCGAAGTCAATTTTGAGTAGTTTCCCAACGTGTTAGTCGGAGGCAGAACGTCTATACGGAACGAGTAGCTCGCTGCCGCGGTGGTCGTAAAGGCGCATAGAGCGCCGACAATCGAAGACAACAACACTGCAAGCAGTTTTCGCCACATGTCACTACCTTACAATTAGTTCGCTAGCAAGTTCAATTCCCTGCTTAACTGGCATGCCACGAGACCGTATCTCTAGAATTCCTTGTCCATCCTTCACGATGAGACGCCATGCCGGCCACTCTTCGAGTGGTGTATCTTTTCTCATGTCGGGAACAGGTAGGTTGGTTATTAAAGTAGCGGATGTATTGCCGACTTGTATCGTGTGCATTCGGTCTGCAGGAGCTACTGATACAACGGCGTTGCCTGAACTGCGAACTATTTCTACTGTGCCAAAATCAAATCGGTACGTCTTAGTGAGCAAGACTGGTTTCCCGTCGCACGCAAATGCCACTTCGTCGGTAAGGGTTGCATCAAGTAGGGTCTTCCCAGTCACGTTAAAAATATCCTCAATTTCCTGAGACACAGGGGTCGCAACTACCTCGGCCGAACTGCTACAACCAAGGTCTTCTTTAACGAGTTGCGCACGAAACGCGACCCCATTCATAGTACCAGTAAATACAGGTTTGGTAGTATCCTCTTGATAAACGCGAGCCAGTTCATCAACGGAGTATCGTGCGACCCCCGAGGCATTAGCAATGACTGATGTGCCAATATATGACAGCACTCCCGCAACAACGATGGAAGCAAGCGACATGATGCGAGATTTTAGCATACGACCGCACAACCCCCTTGTGGTAACACGAGTCTAAACCATATATAGCATATTTTCGGAATTCAAGCAATAGTGTACAGGCTCTACACTGAGAAGTGTGGGTACCAAGAGGAAATGGCGGTTCGCCAGCCAAGGGATGAGTAGCCACACCACATCCCAGAGGAGGCTTGCGACCGCCTATGAATCAGCTTATCCGCGAACTGCTGGGGTTGCAAGGGTGGGTTCTCTATCGCGTGAAGGTGGCTGAGGACCGGATTGACGTCTACGGGGGGCGGCCGCGGAAGCAAGCGCGGTGCCCGGTGTGTGGAACCTTGACGCGGTCGGTCTATGACCGGGCGGAGGAGTGGCGGAGCAAGCTGCACACATGGTGCAACGGGGTTCCGGTCTACTTGTGGGTACGCCCGCGGCGGTTTCAGTGTTCGGGGTGCCGGAAGGTATTCACCGAGCAGTTCCCCGGGATTCGGCCGTGGGCACGACGGACCGAGCACGCCGAGGAGGAGTTACTACGCCGTTTGGCCCACCGTAGTTTCCAGGGGGCGGCGCAAGAAGCAGGCGTCAGCCCCGGTGTGCTGCGCCGGCTGCTCCTGAAGCGGGTGGCTGCCCAAGTCGACCTGGAAGCAGCTCTACAGGACTTGCCTGCTGTCGTCCTGGGGATAGACGAACACAGTTACCGGGGCCAGGACATGATGATCACAGTGACCTGTGTGTGGCCGGAGAAGCGGCTGCTGGCGATCCTGCCGCATGACCGCCTATCGACCCTTGTTCAGTTCCTGCAAGGGCTCTCGGAGTCGGTCCGCCAGCGCATCAGGGCCGTGTGCATCGACCTGAAGGAGGCGTGGCGGCAGGCCGTGAAGCGCGAACTGCCTGGCGTGCCGATCGTGGCAGATCCGTTCCACGTGATCCAGGACGCCAACCGACGCGTGGATGAAGCTCGCCGGGTAGAGCAACAGGTGACCCGGCAACGGCTGCCCCGATGGCCGCTGTTGAAGAACGAGGACGAACTGACCGAGCGACAGGCAACGCAATTAGCCGAGATCCGAAAGCGGCATGCCAACGTCGCCCACTTTCACTGGGTCAAGGAACAGCTGCGTGACGTCTACCGCGCCTCCTCCCGGGACGAAGCGGCTAAGATCTTGGACCGCGTGATCTTCAACACCCAGGCGGCCAGCGACGTTGAGTTGGTGCAGTGGGGCCGCACGCTGCGCCGCTGGCGGGAAGCGATCCTGGCCTATCACGACTGGCGCGTCTCTAACGGGTACACGGAAGGTGTACACACCAAGATCAAGCTGCTGAAGCGGATCAGCTACGGCTTCCGGAACCGCCAGGTCTATGTCAGAAAGATGCTCCTAGCCTTTGTGCCCTTGGCTTGGCTGGCGACCGTTCCACACTTCTTGACGTAGAGCCTAGTGTACAGATTGACACAAGATTTCCTGACCGAAATCCTGGATATCATCCGGTTAACGTTACGCAAGTATCTTCACCAGCTTGTCTCCCGCTCTCCACAGCGTGAACGGGTTATCGTGATAACGGTACCGGCAGAACAACTCGTCCGCGTGTACGCGCCCGTTGCGGATCTCCGCGATGACCTCCGACATCAGGCATGCCTGCTCCGTCATGGCAGTGATCTGCGCCACGGGGTGATCGCCAGACAGCGGACTCATGTCCCGCCCCGCCACCCGTTCGCGGTGTTGATCTCGGTCACCTCTGCGACCAGCTCGTTGATGGTCAACGTGGTCTCCTCCTTCGGTTTACGGTTTACCCGGCCTGTTGACAGCGCTTTCGCCGCTCGCAGGCTATGCATAGCGGCTGCGTCCGCTGCTCCGCCGCCGTGGCCTCTCGGACAACTGCCCACCTGAGGAAGCTGGCAGTCCCGGTAGAGGTGCCTTCGGGGGAGCCCGATGGCCGGGGGGCGGCCGGCACATAGTATCTGTGGCTGGATCACCGCCCCTCACCCCCGCTCCGCTGGAGGCGAGCCAACAAAGCCCGAGCCGAGGCCATGGCCCCGCTCCACTCCTGAGCGTCTGGGCACTGCTGACCCGCCTGCCATTCGGCGTGTTCTGCGAACGCCTGCAGGGCCTCGCAGACGGTCTGCCGCTCATCGTCCGTCAGGGTGACGGAGCACCCGCCGGCCGGCCTGGTCCGCCCCGCGCTGTGCTGGAGAACGGCGTCCATGTTGTCGGCCCACCGTCGCAGATCACCCGGCCCCCTGGGGTCAGTCTCGTACGGCGAGAGCCTATCGATGGCGTCGGCGATCCTGCGCAGCTTCTCAGGATCGGGCAGATGCTCCGCCGGCACCACCACCACCCCGGCCTCCAGGGTTTCAGTGGGGATGCCCGCGCAGGCGTTCCAGCAGGCCGCTATCCGCTTCCCGAACATCCCATCTGGCCGAGCCAACTCCACGGTCTCCATCAGCGTTCCGTCCGAATCCGTGAACTCTAACTTCGTGCCGGCGCCAGTGACCCTGAGACGCAAGTCGTGGATCAGCAACCCGTCTCTCCCTCCTTCCCCTGTAGCGCAGAGGCGACCGGCCCGTCCGGCAACGGCATCCAGTGCGTCGGCAAGTCGCTGGTCAGGTCTTCCCCGTCGGTGCTGAACCAGCGCCATTCGTCTGTATCCTGACCGCCCTCGTCAAGGCCGGGCCGGTAAACAGCGGTGAACACACCCGCATCTGGACGGTAGGCGAGGATTTCGGTCCCATCCTGTGGCGCGCTCTCGAACGGCCGCCAGTCTGGCACGAGGCGGTAGCCGGGAGGGGAGATGCCCAGGATGGCGACCAGTTCGAGGATGCCCTCGATAGGACCGCCGATGCCTTCGATCTCGCCGGTCTTGGTCACCACCGTGATGGCGCAGGGGTGCTCATCGCCATCGTCACAGCGGATCAGCTTCTCGTACATCGTGGAATCCAAGACCTGCTTCGGCCTCCACCCCCGCCTCGCCAGCTCGGCCCGCTGCTGCTCAGTCAGTCGCACCCGCTATCCCTCCCGGCAGACGGGAAAGCCACCTGATGAAATTGTCCAGCTTCTCCTCCTATCTCCGCAGTAGTCTGCGATAGGGCGGCCAGATCCTTCACGTGTTCGTCGAGCTTGTCATTAGCAAACTTCCGCTGCAGGGTTCACCCCTGCAGCCCGCTTCGTCCGTCTGCCCGCGGAAGGCCGCCCGGGGTCCAAAGGGTCTATCGGGTGTGCACCGTAGATCAAAACAGGTCCACACAAAGTGGCTGGATATTGGTACACTCAAGACGTGGTCCCAGAACTCACGGGGGAACCTGCGCGCACCGGAGATGGAGGGATAGTCACATGGCGCTCATTCTGGTCGCAGACGACGACCCGGACATCGCGCGGCTCGTCGCCTTTCAGCTGAGGTACAGCGGGTACGAGGTCACGCTGGTCCACGACGGCCACGAGGCGCTGCAGCGCGCCCGGGAGGCCGCTCCTGACCTGATCCTGCTGGATTGGATGATGCCGGGCATGGACGGTCTGGAGTGCCTGGCGGCGCTGAAGGGCGACCCGGCCACGCGCGGGATCCCCGTGGTGCTCATGACCGCCCGGGGCCAGCAGGCGGACGTCGAGGCCGGCATGGCGGCAGGCGCGGCCGCCTACCTCGTCAAGCCGTTTGCGCTCGATCACCTGATCCGCACGGTCAAGGAGGCGGTCGGATGAGCGAATCGCCTTACCGCTGGGACACCGGCCTGCGGCTGCGCGTCTTCGGCCTCCTGCTCTTCCTGCTCTCGCTGCTGGTCGGGTTGGGCGTCGTCCTGACCTTCACCTTCTCCCAGCTCAACCTCTTCCAGGAGCGGGCGCGGCTCACCCAGGAGAACGTCCGGCGCGCGGAGCAGGTGGCCACGCTCTACGCCGAGATGACCGCCGCCCTGCGGGGCTACCTGGTGACCGGCGACGAATCGATGCTGGATCGGTACGAACCCAGCCTGCAGCAGCTCCAGCGGCTGCTCGCCGACCTGGAGGCGAGCGTCGAAGCGGAACCCGAACAGGTGGAGCGGGTTCACCGGCTGCGGGAGCTGATCGAGGCCTGGCGCACGCAGGTGGCCGAGCCGGAGATCGAGCGGATGCGGCAGGGCGCTCCCGACGTGGGTCGCCTGCTCATGACGGAGGGCGTCCGGTATGGCGCGGAGATCGCGCAGCAGCGGGACGCGTTCATCGACGAGGAAACCAAGCGCATGGATCAGGATATGCTCAGGGCGAAGCAGGCGGCCGATCAGGTCGTCCCCGTGACCTGGATCACGATCTCGCTGTCGGCGGTGCTGGCCCTGGGCGGCTTCCTGGTCTTCGCCCGGGGCGTCACCCGCTCCACGCAGGCCCTGGCGGAGGCGGCCAACCGCATCGCCCGGGGCGAGCGCGGGGTCGTGCTGGAGGCGCCCCTGGACGGCGAGCTGCAGGTGGTCGCCAACGCCTTCGCCAAGATGTCGCTCACCCTGGCGGAGCAGGAGAAGCAGCTGCAGGCGCAGCAGGAGCAGCTCATCGCCCAGAACGAGGAGCTGCTCGCCCAGCAGGAGGCCGTGCAGCGGCACGCCGAAGAGCTGGAGCGCAAGGAGCGGCATCTCAGCCGACTGCACAGCCTCTCCAGCAAGATGGTCGGGTCCATCGAGATGGACCAGCTCGCCATCCTCATCCTCGACGAGTACCTGGACCTCTACGGCGGCGTGGCCGGTGCCCTCTTGCTGGCCGACGAGTACACGGACCGGCTGAAGGTGGTCGCCGAGCGCTGGCTGTCGCCGGAGCTGAAGGGCCAGTACATCTCCAAGTCGGGCCCCATCGCCCGCTGCGTCGAGCTGCAGGAGGTCGTGGTGGCCCGCTACCCCGACACGCAGACCCACATCTCGGTCTGGCTCCAGGACATGCCGGTCGCCCAGGAGGTCTACGTGCCGCTCGTCCACACCGGCCGGGCGATCGGCGTGGTCGTCATCGCCTTCACCGAGCCCGCGGCGCTCAACCCCGAGGCGCAGGCCCTGTGGCACGCCGTGGCCGGACAGGCCTCGGTCGCGCTCGCCGCCGCCCAGAACCACCTGGAGGTGAAGCGGGCCTTTGCGGCCCTGCAGGAGCAGGCGGCGCGGATCGAGATGCTCAACGCGCAGCTGGAGGAGGAGCGCGACCGGGCGTCTGCCCAGCTCGACATCTACCTCTCCATCGTGTCGACCATGCCCGCCGGCGCCTGGCTCTGCGACACCGGCGGCAACCTGCTGGTCTCCAACTCCATGTTCCAGGAGTTCTTCGGCGAGACGGTGCCGGACGAGCCCCTGGACCAGATGCTGGCGCAGATCGCCGCCGTCCTGCCCGAGGGCGACCCGTTCCCCGAGACCGTGCGCCAGCTCATCCACGACCCCCAGGCGGTGGCCGAGGGGCAGCTGCGGCTCACCACGGGCTACACCCTGCAGTGGTCGTCGGCGCCGGTGGGCAAGGGCCAGAGCCGGGTCGGCCGCCTGTTCACCTTCCTGGACGTGACCGAGCTGGCCGAACTGGACCGGCTGAAGTCCGAGTTCGTGAACACCGTCTCCCACGAGCTGCGCACGCCGCTGACCTCGATCATGGGCTACCTCAGCCTGGTGCTGGCCGAGGCGGCGGGGCCGCTGCAGGAGCAGCAGCGGGAGTTCCTGAACGTCGTCGCCCGCAACACCAACCGGCTGGCGAACCTGATCAACGACCTGCTGGACATCCAGCGGATCGAATCGGGCCGCATGCCCATCCACCTCTCGCCCACCTCCCTCGCCCCGGTGGTCCGGCAGGTGGCCGAAACCTTCCGGGTGCAGGCGGAACAGAAGGGGCTCTCCTTCACGGTGAACGTGCCGGAGGACCTGCCGCTCATCAACGCCGACCCCGACCGGCTGACGCAGGTCGTCGCCAACCTGGTCTCCAACGCGGTCAAGTACACCAAGGAGGGCAGCGTCACCATCTCGGTCTCGTCGACCGGCGAGCGGGTGGAGCTGGAGGTGGCCGACACCGGCATCGGCATCTCCCCCGCGGACCAGAAGCGGATCTTCGAGAAGTTCTACCGCGCCGAGCACCCGTACGCCCGCGAGGTGGGCGGCACCGGCCTGGGCCTGCCCATCGTGAAGACGATCGTCGAGGAGCACGGCGCCGACCTGCGGGTGGAGAGCCAGGTGGGCCGGGGATCGCGGTTCATCGTGAGCTTCCCGGCCCTGACGAACAAGGCAGGTGGCGGGGAGGGTGCGAAGAATGGTCGATGATCTGGAGGCGCGGCTCCTGCACGCCTTCATCGACCTGATCGAGGAGCGCAAGGCGGCGGGCCGCCGGGAGCTGGTCGCCACCCACGAGACCATCGCCCGGTGGCTGTCGGACCGCACCGGCCTGAACGTGACGCCGCGCCACGTGCAGTACCTGACGCTCGCCCTCCGGGACGGGCAGATCATCGACATCGGCGGGGGCGGCATCGGCCGCCCCAACACATACGATACCCGGGAGGCGGCGATGGGGACCGACGCCTTCTGGGACCAGGTGGAGGCCTTCCTGATGGTCTGGCGCATGCCGGGGCGGGAATCGCTGCGGAGAAACGCCCCCGGCGCCTGAGGGCGCCGGGGTGCGGGCCTCAGGTGCGGGGTGAGACCGTTGACGCAGGAGCGGATCCTGGTCTTCAGCGACATCCACGGCCGCGCGACCGATGCCGCCGCCGCGCTGGCCGCGGCGCAGTACAACCCGGACCGGGACCGGCTGATCTTCCTGGGCGACATGATCGACCGGGGGCCGGAGTCGGCGCAGGCCGTGCAGTGGCTGCGCGGGCTGCAGAAGCAGGGCGCCGTCGTGCTGATGGGCAACCACGAGTGGATGCTGCTGCACTACCTGCAGGATCCGGCGGGCGCGGCCTACTACCTCTACCCGGGAAACGGCGGCACCGCGACGCTGGAGAGCTACGGCGGCGCACCGGGCCGGATCCCGGTGCAGCTCATCCGGGACGCCGAATGGATGGCGCAGCTGCCGCTGTTTCACGTGGAGCGGGGATACTTGTTCGTGCACGCCGGGATCGACCCGACCCGCCCGCTCACCGAACAGCGGCTGCAGGACGTCCTGTGGATTCGGGAGGGCTGGCTGTTCTCCGCGCGCCCCCACGGGCACCCGGTGATCGTGGTGTACGGGCACACCCCGGTGCAGCTGTGGGTGCGCGAGTACCTCACCCAGGTGGGCGACCAGGAGCGGCTGCAGGCCTGGTATGCGCAGATGAACCGGCCCGGCGGCGGGCTGGTCTTCCGGGAACCCGACCGCATCTGCGTCGACACGGGGGCAGCCACCGGGCTGCCCGGCACCGTGACGGTGTATGATCTGACCGGCGACGTTCAGTACTGCGTCTGAGCTGCGGAAGCGGAAGGAGTTTTGGGCCGTCTGCCGTAATAATCCTGTATAGTGCTGGAGTGGTACCCAAGTGGTTAAGGGGAGCGTTTGCTAAACGCTTAGGGGGTCGAAAGATCCCGCGTGGGTTCGAATCCCACCCACTCCGCCACATCGCTTCAGGTGCCCGGCGCGCCCTGCCTATGGTGGAGGTGCGCCTGCGCTCCGACCTGCGAGCGTAGCTCAATGGCAGAGCACCAGCCTTCCAAGCTGGGGGTGCCGGTTCGATTCCGGTCGCTCGCTCCAAGTGCCTTCCGAGGCGCAGGCGCAGCGCCCGGGCCCTGATCCCCGCCACATGCCCCGGCAGTTCGGCCCTGCGGCCGCGTGCGGGCCGGGAGCAGGCGGATCCCCTGCAAATATGCGGACCCCGGTGCCCGAGGGCGCCGGGGTCCTTCCCTTTCCTCACCTGCGTTCAATCCTTCCGGCTGGGCAGCCGGGCCGCCATCCAGTTGACGAGGGACTCCTCCGACCGGGTCTGCAGGTACACCCGGCCGGGCCCGGTGAACTCGCAGACGAGCCCCTCGCCGCTGGCCACGGTCGCGAACAGGCCCCTGGCGGCCTTGCGGACGGTGAATCGCAACCCGTCGCTGAAGCCCACCACGTGGCCCGTGTCCACCCGGTACCGCTCGCCGGGAGCGAGGTCCTTCGCGTGCAGGGCCCCGTAGGCGGTGAAGAGCAGGCCGCCGGTGCCCTCCACCCTCAGCAGGAACAGGCCGCCGGAACCGAAGAAGCCGCGGGCCCCGCCCCAACGGGAGTCGATCGCGAGGTCGGGATCCGCCGCCAGGTAGGCGCCGGACTTCAGGTAAAAGACCTCGCGCCGCAGCTCGACGTAGCCGATGTCGCCCGGCAGGGCAGGGGCCAGGGCCAGCTCTCCCGGGCCGCCGCGCGCCCGGTACCGGGAGGTGAAGAAGGACTCGCCGCCCAAAACGGAGCGGCCCAGGGCGCTGAGGAAGCCGCCCTTCACCTCGGTCTCCAGCTCCACCGTCTCGCTCATCGCCACCATGGCCCCCGGCTCGGCCTGAACCTCCTCGCCCGGCTGCAGGTACACCACCGCCAGCGAGTAGCTGGGCTGGTACCGGATCTCGCACCGCATGGCTGAACCCCCCCGCGCAAGAGGATGCTTCTCCGTTCGCAGCCGGGCCGGGTCCTTCCTGCCGGGGCATAGAGAAAAATGAGGAGGCGGCGTGCACCGCCGCCTCCCCTCTCGTTACAGCACCCTCAGCTCGTCGGTCCACACCTTGGGCGGAGACAGCTGGACCAGCTTCCGGGCCGCCTCCAGGTACGCCTGCGCGGCCGGATGGTCCTCCTTGTCCGCGACGATCGGGTCGCCGACGTCGGAGCCCAGGCGCACGTCCGGCGTCAGCGGGATCTGCGCCAGCACCTCACACCCGAGGCTGGCGGCGAGCGCCTGGCCGCCGCCCTTGCCGAAGATGAAGTGCTGCTTGTTGCACTCGTCGCAGAGGAAGTAGGCCATGTTCTCGATGACGCCGACGATCCGCTGGTTGGTCCGCGCGGCCATGGAGCCCACCCGCGCCGCCACCTGCGAGGCAGCCGCCTGCGGCGTGGTGACCAGCACCAGGTCGGTGCCGGGCAGCATCTGCGCCACGGAAAGCGCCACGTCGCCGGTGCCGGGCGGCAGGTCGATGAGCAGGTAGTCCAGCTTGCCCCACTGGACGTTGACCAGGAACTGCTCGACCATCTTGCCGAGCATCGGGCCGCGCCAGATGATCGCCTGGTCCTCATTGACCAGGCTGCCGGCCGAGATGAAGGGGATGTCGTGCGCCCACACGGGCAGCAGCATCTGGTCGTCCAGGGCCTCCGGCCGGGCCATGTTGCCCATCATGCGGGGGATCGAGAAGCCGTAGATGTCGGCATCGATGATCCCCACGCTGTAGCCGAGCTTCTTCAGCGCCACGGCCAGATTGACGGTGGTGGTGGACTTGCCGACGCCGCCCTTGCCGGAGGCGATGCCGATGATCGTGGTGCGGGTCGCCAGAGCCATGGTGGACGGCCGCGCGCTGGCGTGGGGGGCGCTGCTGCCCCGCACCTTGGCGGCGACCGCGGCCCGCTCGGCGTCGGTCATCGCGCCGAAGTGCGTGGTCACCCGCTCCACGCCGGGCACTTGCTTCAGGGCGGCCTCCACATCGCGCTCGAACCGGTGCTTGAGCGGGCAGCCCGGCACGGTGAGGTTGATGGTCACCGACACGTGGCCGCCGTCGATCTGAATATCCTTCACCATGTCGAGGTCCACGATGGACTTGTGCAGCTCGGGATCGTTGACGCCCCTAAGCGCATCCAGGACCTGCTCACGGGTTACGGCCATTCTGTTCGCTCTCCTCCCGGGGCCCGATACGGGCGATTCGTCCACACGCTACCTACAGCATACCCGTATTCCAAAGCGGTGCGGCGTGACGGGGGTCACATGCCGCCTTATCGTTTAGACGCCCCGCCGGCGGCCGCGGTACGGCCGCCGGCCCGGGCGCGGGTCCGCACGCCGGTCAGGCCTCCTTCAGCCGGTCGCGGAAGAGCGCCCACAGGTCGGGGGCCAGCTTCGGCAGGGCCGCCGGCCGCCCGCCCGGCCCCAGGAAGCCGTGGGTGGTGGTTCCCTCGCAGCAGAGTTGGCCGTCCTCCGCCCGGACGATGCGGTACGCAAACGTGATGCGCGCCGGCGTCAGCCGCAGGACGCGGGTCTCCACGTCCAGCAGGTCGTCGTAGCGGGCCGGGTGGACGAAGCGCACCTGCGCCTCGGTAACCGGCACCAAAATGCCCCGCCGCTCGAAGTCGGCGTACGGGGCTCCCCAGGCCCGCATGAGCTCGTTCCGCCCCACCTCGAACCAGACCAGATAGTTGGCGTGGTACACCACGCCCATGGCGTCGGTATCCGCGTACCGCACCCGAACCTGCGTCCTGACCAACTCGGCTGCCTCCCGGTCGTGAAGCCTGCAGGCACAGCGGAGGCGGCGGCGTGTGCCGCGCCGCCGCCCCGTGCTTTTCAGTGTACCAGTTTACTTGACGGTGGCTACCCCGCGCAAGACCAGCCCGTGCGCCGCATCCAGGGTGATGACCGCCCCGTCGGGGATCCGCCGGGTGGCGCCCTCCGCGCCCACGATCACCGGCTTGCCCAGCGAGATGCCCGCCACCGCCGCGTGGGAGGTCAGGCCGCCTTCCTCCGTGATGATGCCCGCGGCCCGCTCCATCGCGGGGATGTATTCGGCGTCGGTCACCCGGCTGACCAGGATGTCGCCCTCCTGCACGCGGCCCAGGTCCTCCTCGGACCGGACGATCACCGCGCGGCCCGTGACCGGCTGGCGCCCGATGCCCGTGCCCTGAGCCAGCACGTCGGCCACCGTGTGCACCTTCAGCAGGTTGGTGGTACCCTGAACCCCGACCGGCAGGCCGGCCGTGATGATGATCAGGTCGCCGTTCTTCACCAGGCCGGAGATGAGCGCTCCCTCCACGGCCCGCTGGGTCAGGTCCTCGGTGCCGTAGGCCCTGGGCTGAACGACCGGGAAGACGCCCCAGACCAGCCGCAGCTGCCGCGCGACCCGCGGGTCCGGGGTGACGGCGATGATCGGGCAGGCGGGGCGGTACTTGGCGACCATGCGGGCGGTGAAGCCCGAGGCGGTCGCCGAGACGATGGCGGCCGCACTCAGGTCGTGGGCCGTCGTCACCGTGGCGTGGGAGATGGCCTCCGTCACGCTGTCCATCCGGCCGAAGCGGCCCAGGCTGGCCATGCGGCCCGCGTAGTCCAGCGCCTCCTCGGTGCGCCGGGCGATCATCGCCATCGTGCGGACCGCCTCCACGGGGTACTTGCCCGTGGCGGACTCGGCCGAGAGCATGACCGCGTCGGTGCCGTCCATGATGGCGTTGGCCACGTCCGAGGCCTCCGCCCGGGTGGGACGGGGCCGATGGACCATGGACTCCAGCATCTGCGTCGCGGTGATCACGGGCTTGCCCATGGCGTTGGCCCGCTGGATCATCCGCTTCTGCATGAGCGGCACCTCTTCGGTGGGCACCTCCACCCCCAGGTCGCCGCGGGCCACCATCAGGCCGTCGGACACCTGCAGGATGGAGTCCAGGTTGTCATACCCCTCCTGGGACTCCACCTTCGCGATGATCTGCTGGTGGCCGCCCGCCTCCTCGATCACCCGGCGGATCTCCAGCACGTCCTGGGCCTTCCGGATGAACGAGCCGGCGATGAAGTCGACGTCCATCTCGACGCCGAAGCGGATGTCCTCGATGTCCTTCTCCGAAAGCGCGGGCAGCGACACCTTGGTGCCCGGCAGGTTCACCTTCTTGCGGTCGGAGAGGACGCCGCCGACGATCACCCGGCAGCGGACCTCGGTGGGCGTCACCTCGACCGCCTGGAACATCAGATTGCCGTCGTCCAAGAGGAGGTAGCCGCCCTCGGCCACGTCGTGGACGATCCCCGGATACTGGACCCAGACCCGCTCCCGGTTGCCGACGCACGGCTCCGTCGTCAGCGTGAAGAGGTCGCCGTCCTGCAGCTCGACCTGGCCGTGCTCGAACGTGCCGATGCGGATCTCGGGCCCCCGCAGGTCGATCATGATCGCGACATCCTTGCCGACCCGGCGGCCCGCCTCGCGGATGTTCTCGATCCGGCGCCGCTGCTCCTCGAGGGTGCCGTGGCTGAAGTTCAGCCGGCAGACATCGACGCCCGCCTCGATCAGCCGGGTCAGCACCTCCACCTGTTCGCTCGCCGGGCCGATCGTGGCTACAATCTTCGTCTTACGCAACATCTGGGCACTTCACCCCCCGTCGCAGTCAGATCGCCAGCACCTCCGCCAGGTCCACCAGCTCGTCGGGGATCTCCTTGCGGCGGCCCAGCACCTGCTCCAGCGGCCGGGTCACCAGGTGCTCGTCCTCCACGCCGACGAACAGCCCGGCCCCGCCCTCCAGCAGCACCTCGGCCGCCTTGGCGCCCATGCGGGAGGCCAGCATCGCGTCCATGGCGGTGGGGGAGCCGCCCCGCTGGATGTGACCCAGCACCATGACGCGCGTGTCGTAGCCGGTCAGATCCCGGATCTTCCGGCCGACCTCGAACCCCGAGCCGACGCCCTCCGCCACGATGATCAGCGTGTGGCGCTTGCCGCGCTCCACGCCGCGCTTCAGGCGGACCACCACGTCCTCCAGGGGCACCGGACGCTCGGGGATCAGAATCGACTCGGCGCCGCCGGCGAGCCCGGCAGCCAGGGCGATCCAGCCGGAGTGGCGGCCCATGACCTCCAGCACGAAGGTGCGCTCGTGGGAGGTGGCCGTGTCGCGGATCCTGCGGATCGCGTCGAGACAGGTGTTGACCGCGGTGTCGAAGCCGATCGTCAGGTCGGTCCCGTAGATGTCGTTGTCGATCGTCGCAGGCACACCGACGGCGGGCAGCCCCATCTCGGTGAGCCGGAGGGCGCCGCGGAACGAGCCATCACCGCCGATCACGACCAGGCCCTCCATCCCGGCCTCCCGCGCCCTGGCCAGGGCCTCCTGCTGCCCTTCCGGCGTGAGGAACCGGTCGCTGCGGGCGGTCTGCAGGAACGTGCCGCCGCGGTGGATGATGTCGCCAACCGAACTGACTCCAAGGTCCACGAACTCTCCAGCGATCAGGCCGGCATACCCGCGCCGGACGCCGATCACCTCAGCGCCCAGCGAGATCGCGCGCCGGACCACGGCGCGGATCGCAGCGTTCATGCCCGGGGCGTCGCCTCCGCTGGTCAAAACGCCGATCTTGCGAAGCTTGGGCAAGTCCTTCACCGTCCTCCCGGCAACTTGCACTGCTGCATGCGCACCGCATCCGGCATCCCGCCGGCGCTCCCACCGGAGGCCCGGCGTGCGGCTCACCCTGCGGCGCGGGACGGCGAAGCCGGCACGCTGGCCATAGTATTCCCGATGAGACTGCCGCCGGGCGTCGATCCCACACGCCCACACGCGGCGCGCTATGGCAGGTATTCGTCAAGCGGATGCGGTATCTCCTTCTTAGATAGCCCATCTTTGTTAGGTTTGTCTACAGAAGTCGCATGTTCCGCTGCGCGCCCTGGAAACCCGGCCGGCCCCGGCGCATCAGCCGCCCGCCGGCCAGACACCCTACGAAGCGAGGTGTTGACCCGTGTCCGACCTCCTGCAGCGCATCGATGAGGCCCGGGCGGCCATCGCCGCCAGGGGCGGCGTTACGCCCAAAGTCGGGCTCATCCTGGGTTCCGGCCTCGGCGACCTGGCCGACCAGATCGAAGGGCCCGTCAAGGTGCCGTACAACGAGATCCCCCACTTCCCGGTCTCCACCGCGCCCGGCCACGCCGGCCGCCTGGTGATCGGCCGCCTGGAGGGCAAGCCGGTGGTCGCCATGCAGGGGCGCGTCCACTTCTACGAGGGCTACACCATGGAGCAGATCACCTTCCCCGTGCGCGTGATGCGCGCCCTGGGCGTGGAGACCCTGGTCGTGACCTGCGCCGCGGGCGGCCTCAACCCCGCGTTCTCCGCCGGCGACCTCATGCTCATCACCGACCACATCAACTTCATGGGGCAGGATCCGCTGCGGGGTCCCAACGACGAGCGGCTCGGCCCGCGCTTCCCGGCGATCGTCGACGCCTACACTCCCGAGCTCAGACAGCTGGCCCTTCAGGTCGCGCAGGAGATGGGCATCTCCCTGCAGCAGGGGGTCTACACCGCCATCTCAGGGCCGTGCTACAACACCAGCGCCGAGCTGCGCATGCTCCAGCGGCTGGGCGGCGACGCCGTGGGCATGTCCACCGTGCCGGAGGTCGTCGCGGCCCGGCACATGGGCCTCCGGGTGCTGGGGATCGCCTGCATCACGGACATGGCCCTGCCCGACCAGCCGATCCACCTCACGCACGAGCAGGTGCTGGAGGTGGCCAACCGCACCAAGCCCCTGTTCCAGAACCTGGTGCGGGGCGTGCTGCGCCGGCTGTAGACGGAAAGAGGGCGGCCTGCAGGGCACACACGGCCGTGTTCCCTGCAGGCCGCCCGGGACCTCACCGGGATCCCGGATCCGCCAGGAGCTCCATCACCCAGGCGCTGTTGCGGATGACGTGCTGCGCCTCCTCGTACTCCGCCTCCAGCTGGCGGAGCTGCACGTGCACCTCCGCCAGCCAGCGGAGCAGCTCGGCATAGTGGACCGAGTCCGGCGGGGTGGACGTCAGCCGCTGGGAGAGCTCGCCGGCCCGCGCCCGCGCGCTGGCCAGCCGGGGCTCCAGCTCCTTCACCCGGGCGATCGCCTGCATGCGCTGCTGGATCAGCTCCGCCGGCGAAGGCGCCGCCGCGCTCCGGGCCGACCGGGCCGGCTCGCTGTAAGCCTGGGCCTGGGGCTGAGCGACCGCCGGCTCGTTGTCCCGCAAGGCCCGCCGGGCCCGCTCCGCGACGCTGGTCAGGGCCTCTTCCGCCTGCACCATCCCGATCACGCCTCCCTCGCATTCCCTATGTTGTCATTATATGGTTATTTCCATCGCCTGGCAAGGGGGTGGTGAGCCTGGAGGAACGCGCACTCCCCCAGGCGTTTGTCGCACGCATGGCCGAACTCCTGAAGGACGAGTTCCCCGCCTTCCTGGCGGCTTTCGGCGCGCCGCCGGCCCGGGGGATCCGGGCCAACCGGCTGAAGATCGCGCCCGGAGCCCTGGCCGAACGCATGGGGTTCCCGCCGGATCCGGTCCCGTGGAACCCGGACGGGCTGTACTGCCCGCCCGGCCTGCGCCCGGGCTGGCACCCCTATCACGCCGCGGGGCTGTACTATGGACAGGAGCCCAGCGCGATGGTGGTCGCGCCCCTGGTCGCGGCGCGGCCCGGCGAGCGGGTGCTGGACCTGGCCGCCGCCCCCGGCGGCAAGACGACCCAGCTGGCGGCGCAGATGGAGAACCGGGGTCTCCTCGTGGCCAACGAGGTCGACCCCGGCCGTGCGCGCGCCCTGGTGGAGAACCTGGAGCGGCTGGGCATCACCTGCGCGGTCGTGGTGTGCGAGCGGCCAGAGCGGCTGGCCGAGCGGCTGCCCGGCTTCTTCGACCGGGTGCTCGTGGACGCCCCGTGCTCCGGCGAGGGCATGTTCCGCAAGATGCCCGAGGTCCGCGACCGGTGGCGGCCCGACATGCCCCGCGCCTGCGCCCGGGTGCAGGGGGAGATCCTCGATGCCGCCGCCGACCTGCTCCGCCCCGGCGGGCGGCTCGTGTACTCCACCTGCACCTTCGCCCCCGAGGAGAACGAGGAGGTCCTCCTCCAGCTGCTCCTGCGCCGGCCCGAACTGCGCATGGTCCCCCTCCCCCCGATCCCCGGCCTCGCCCCCGGGCGGCCGGACTGGACGAGCGATCCGGAAAGGGCGGCCGCGCTGGGCGTCGGGCTGGCCGGCCGGCTCTGGCCCCACCGGGTGCGGGGCGAGGGCCACTTCGTCGCCGTGCTGGAGAGCGCGCCGGACGGCCCGACCCCGCCGCGCCCGCCGGCCCGCGCCGACTGGCAGCGGCCGTCCCGGGAGGCGCTCGCCTCCTTCCGGGC
This sequence comes from Bacillota bacterium, assembly GCA_003242675.1. The sequence goes on from QGVE01000051.1 coordinate 16,945, forward strand.
CTTCTGCCGCGATGCCCTGACCCCCGTGGGACTGGAGGCCTTGCCGCCGGAGGCCGAGATCCGGCAGCACGGCGAGTGGCTGTTCGCACCGCCGGAGGGCAGCCGTCCCCTTGCCTCCCTGCGCGTGCTCCGTGCAGGCCTGCAGTTGGGAAGGGCCCTGAAGGGCCGCTTCGAACCCTCCCACCCGCTGGCCCTGGCGCTGCGCCCCGAGCACGTGCGGCGGGGGCGGGATCCGCCCGCCGGCTCCCCCGCACCCCTCGCCTACCTGCGGGGCGAGACCCCGCCGGCGGGGGACGAGCGGGGCTGGT
>QGVE01000185.1 GCA_003242675.1 Bacillota bacterium
GGATCGACCTCTACCTGCTCCACTGGCGGGGGCGGTATCCCCTGGCCGAGACGCTGGAGGCGTTTGCGGAGCTGGTGCGGGCAGGCAAGATCCGGTACTGGGGCGTCAGCAACTTTGACACCGACGACATGGCGGAACTGACGGGGCTCCCGGGCGGCGCCGCCGTGGCGACCAACCAGGTGCTCTACAACCTGTCCCGGCGGGGTATCGAGTACGACCTGCTGCCCTGGTGCCGGGAGCGGCGCATCCCCATCATGGCGTACTCGCCCATCGAGCAGGGCCGGATCCTGGGGAACCCGGCCTTGCGGCGGGTGGCGGCGCGCCACGGGGCCACGCCGGCCCAGGTGGCCCTGGCGTGGCTGCTGCGGCAGAAGGACGTCATGGTGATCCCGAAGGCAGGCCGGCGGGAGCACGTGCGGGAGAACCGGGCGGCGCTGGACCTGGAGCTCACGGCGGAAGACCTGGCGGAGCTGGACCGCGCGTTCCCTCCGCCCACCCGGAAGGTGCCCCTGGAGATGCTGTGAGCGCCAGCGGGTGATGGGCCCCCGGCCCCCGGCAGCTCTGGCTGCGGGGGCCGTCCCTTTTCTGGATTCTCCCCCGCCGCGGCGCAGGCCAGACAAGGGACGAATGCAGGTTCGGTGGGGGCGTGCGGCGAATCCACTTCGGTGGGGGAGAGGGGCGGATCACTGCCCCACGAGCGAGGTGACGGAGAGATGGGCCGCCCGGAGTTTGTCCACCTGCACCTGCACACCGAGTACTCGCTGCTGGACGGGGCCAACCGCATCGAGCCCCTGGCCCGGCGGGCCGCCGAGCTGGGCATGCGGGCGATGGCCATGACGGACCACGGCGTGCTCTTCGGCGTGCTTCCTTTCTATAACGCGATGCGCCGGCACGGGGTGAAGCCGATCATCGGCTGCGAGCTCTACGTCGCCCCCGGCTCCCGCCACGTGAAGACCGGCGGCGAGAAGCCGTACCACCTCACGGTCCTGGCGGAGAACTACACCGGCTACAAGAACCTGGTGAAGCTGGTCTCGGCCGGCTACACCGAGGGCTTCTACTACAAGCCCCGGGTCGACCTGGAGCTCCTCAACACCTACCGGGAGGGGCTGATCGTCCTCTCCGGGTGCCTCGCCAGCGAGGTGGCCCAGAAGTTCCTCGCGGGCCAGCCGGAGGAGGCCCGGAAGGCCATCGCGCGCTACCGGGAGATCTTCGGCCCCGACCACTACTTCCTGGAGCTGCAGGACGCGGGCCTGCCCGAGCAGCAGGCCCTGAACCGCTTCCTGCTGGAGCAGGGGCTGCCGGTGGTGGCGACCAACGACGCCCACTACCTGCGGCCGCAGGACGCCCGGATCCAGGACGTGCTCATCTGCATCGGCACCAACAAGACCCTGGACGACCCGAGCCGCATGCGCATGGGCACGAACGAGCTGTACGTGAAGTCGGCGGAGGAGATGTACTGGCGGTTCGGGCACATCCCCGGCGCCCTGGAGAACAGCCTGGCCATCGCCGAGCGGTGCCACGTGGAGCTGCCCCTGGGGCAGATCCACCTGCCCCACTACGCCCTGCCGCCCGGCTACGACGCTCCCAGCTACCTGCGCAAGCTGTGCTACGAGCGCATCGGGCCGCGTTACGGGGGGAAGCCGCCCGAGGGCGCGATGGAGCGGCTGGAGCACGAGCTGAACGTCATCATCAGCATGGGGTTCGCCGGGTACTTCCTGATCGTGTGGGATTTCGTCGAGTTCGCCCGCTCCCGGGGCATCCCCGTGGGGCCGGGGCGGGGCTCGGGCGCGTCCTCGCTGGTCGCCTACGTGCTCGGCATCACCGACGTCGACCCGCTGAAGTACGGCCTCCTGTTCGAGCGGTTCCTCAACCCGGAGCGGGTGGACATGCCCGACTTCGACATCGACTTCTGCTACGAGCGGCGCGGGGAGGTCATCGAGTACGTTCACAACAAGTACGGGGCCGACTGCGTCGCCCAGGTGATCACCTTCAACACCATGGCGGCCCGGGCGGCGGTCCGGGACGTGGGGCGCGTCCTGGGCATGAGCTACAGCGAGGTCGACCGGGTGGCGAAGCTCATCCCCTGGGGCCAGTCGCTGGACAGCGCCCTGGAGAAGTCGGAGGAGCTGCGGACCCTCTACGAGCAGCGGGAGGAGATCCGGACGCTCATCGACACCGCCCGGGCGGTGGAGGGCATGCCGCGCAACCCGTCGGTCCACGCCGCCGGGGTGGTCATCACCGCCGAGCCGCTGGTCGAGCACGTGCCGCTCTACCGGATGGGCGACGACTCGATCGTCACCCAGTTCGACATGGACCAGCTGAAGGAGATCGGGCTGCTGAAGATGGACTTCCTCGGCCTGCGGACGTTGACGGTGATCGACCACGCCGTCAAGTTCGTGCGGCGGGAGCAGCCGGACTTCGACATCGAGAAGGTGCCGCTGGACGACCCCGAGACCTACGCCATGCTCGCCCGGGGGGAGACCCTGGGGATCTTCCAGCTCGAGGCCGGCTGGGTGGCCGACGTGCTCCGGCAGATGAAGCCCACCCGGTTCGAGGACCTCATCGCCACCATCTCGCTCTGCCGCCCGGGGCCGATGGAGCACATCCCCGACTACATCGCCGGCAAGCAGAACCCGTCCGCGGTGAAGTACCTGCACCCCGACCTGGAGCCGATCCTGAGCGAGACCTACGGGGTGATGGTCTACCAGGAGCAGATCATCCAGATCGCCCACCGGCTCGCCGGGTTCTCGCTGGGCGAGGCCGACCTGCTGCGCCGGGCCATCGCCAAGAAGAAGCGGGAGGACATGGAGAAGTACGGCCGCCGCTTCATGGAGGCCCTGGAGCAGCGGGGCTACAGCCACGAGGTGGCCGAGGCCCTGTACGAGCAGATGATCCGCTTCGCCAACTACGGGTTCAACAAGTGCCACGCGACGCCGTACGCCAAGGTGGCCTACCAGACCGCCTACCTGAAGCGGCACTACCCGGTGGCCTTCATGGCCGCCCTGATGAACTCGGTGATGGGCCAGGAGGCCAAGATGGCGCTCTACATCGAAGAGTGCCGCAGGCTGGGCATCCAGGTGCTGCCGCCGGACGTGAACACCTCGTACGCCCGGTTCGTGCCCGACGGGGGCACAATCCGCTTCGGCCTGGGGGCGGTCAAGAACGTGGGCACGGGGGCGGTGGAGGCCATCGTCGCCGCACGGGAGGAGGGGGGTCCCTTCACCAGCCTCCGGGACTTCTGCGAGCGGGTGGACCTGCGCCCCATCAGCCGGCGGGCGCTGGAGTCGCTGATCATGGCCGGCGCGTTCGACCGGGTGGCACCGCCCGGCGGCCGGCCGGCCCGGCGGTCGCAGATGCTGGAGGCCCTGGACCGGATCCTGGAGGAGGCGCAGAAGCTCCAGCGCCACCGCCAGGCGGGGCAGATCTCGCTCTTTGACCTGGGGGTGGCCGCGCCGGGAAGCGCCGGCGAGGAGCCCCTGCCGGACATCCCGGAGTTCCCGCCCCAGCGGCTGCTGGCGATGGAGTAGGAGGTGCTGGGCTTCTACGTCTCCGGCCACCCGCTCCGCCAGTACCAGGCGGCCCTGGCGGCGCACGGCTGCCTGCCCATCGCCGCCCTGCCGGAGCAGCGGGACGGCGCGGCCGTGGCGGTGGGCGGCATGCTGGCGGGGATGAAGCAGGTGACGACCCGCACCGGCGCCACCATGGCGTTCCTGACCCTGGAGGACCAGACCGGCCAGCTGGAGGTCGTCGTCTTCCCGCGGGTGCTGCAGGCCTGCGCACAGGTCCTCCGGGAGGAGAAGCCCCTCCTGGTGCGGGGCCGCCTGCAGGTGCAGGAGGAGGATGTGAAGCTGCTCGCCGATGAGATCAGCCTGCTCCGGGACGACGAAAAGCCCCGGCGGCCGCAGCCGCCGGAGC
>QGVE01000004.1 GCA_003242675.1 Bacillota bacterium
CAAAACCTGCTATGACGAGCGAATCTACCTAGCAGCCAGGAAGCAGTTCCTCGAGCGCTCCTCAGCTGCATAGACCATGCAACTGATATACATGTCTTCGCTCAGGTATTGACATCAGGAGTCTCACAGCTCAACGCGGCTTGACCATCGCGTCGGGCGCGGCCCACTGGGACTGGCCGTCCCGGTACAGGTCGCCGCCGTAGGCGTCATTGATGCAGATGGCCGGGAAGTCCTTCACGGTGAGCTTCCGGATCGCCTCGGGTCCCAGGTCTTCGTAGGCGATCAGCTCGGCCGCCTCGATCCGCCTGGCGAGCAGAGCCCCGGCGCCTCCGGTGGCGGCGAGGTAGACCGCCCCGTTCTCCATCAGGGCCTTCTTGACCTCCTCGCTCCGGTAGCCCTTGCCGATGACCGCCCTGACCCCCAGCTTGAGCAGGGTCGGGGTGTACTTGTCCATCCGGTACGACGTGGTGGGGCCGGCGGAGCCGATCACCTGGCCGGGCTTGGGCGGGGTGGGGCCGACGTAGTAGATGACGGCCCCGTGCGGGTCGAAGGGCAGCGGGCGGCCGGCCTCCAGGTCCTCGACCATCCGCTTGTGGGCGGCGTCACGGGCGGTGTAGATGGTGCCCGTGATGTAGACCTCGTCGCCGGCGCGAATCGCCCTGGCCTGCTCCGGTGAGATCGGCGTGGTGATGTAGTGCCTGGCCATCACAGCACCACCTCCTTGTGCCGGTGGGCGTGGCAGTCGAGGTTGACCGCGACCGGCAGGGCGGTGATGTGGCACGGCATCGTCTCGATGTGCACGGCCAGCGCCGTCACCCTGCCGCCCAGGCCCATCGGCCCGATGCCCAGCTTGTTGATCTCGGTGAGCAGCTCCTGCTCCCGGGCGGCCCACTCGGGGTCGGGGTTGGGCTGGCCGAGGGGCCGGAGCAAAGCCTTCTTGGCCAGCAGGGCGACCTTGTCGAAGTTGCCGCCGATGCCGACGCCGACCACCAGCGGCGGGCAGGCGTTGGGCCCGGCCGCCGCGACGGCCTCGACGATGAACCTCCTGGCGCCCTCCCAGCCGGCGGAAGGCGGGAGCATCTTGAGCTGGCCCATGTTTTCGGCGCCGCCGCCCTTGGTCGAGACCCGGATGCGGAGCTTGTCCCCCGGGACGATGTCCGTGTAGATGAAGGCGGGGGTGTTGTCGCCGGTGTTCTTGCGCCGCAGCGGGTCGTCCACGATGGACTTGCGCAGGTAGCCCTCCGTGTAGCCCTTGCGGACGCCCCGGTTGACGGCCTCGTACAGGTCGCCGCCCACCAGGTGCAGGTCCTGGCCGATCTCCAGGAAGACCAGGGCGCTGCCGGTGTCCTGGCACATCGGCACCCGTTCCGTCCGGGCCAGCGCGGCGTTCTCCACCAGCTGGTCGAGTACCGCGCACCCGGCGGGCGACTGCTCGTCCTGCCGGGCCTTCTCCAGTGCGGCAGCGACGTCGGGTTCGAGGACGTAGTTGGCCTCCATGACCAGGTTGGAGACCGCCTCCGCCACCTGGTCCACGTGGAGCTCGCGCACGATGATACCCCCTTCCGGTTACTTCAGCAGGCCCATCTTGTACGCCATCGCGGCCTTCTTCAGCTTCTGGATCGCTTCGGTGGGGTTGATGTGCTTCGGACAGGCCTCAACGCAGTTGAAGATCGTGTGGCAGCGGAAGACGCCGTACTCGGAGGCCACGATCTCCAGCCGCTCCCGCTTGGCGGTGTCGCGCGTGTCGTGGAAGAACCGGGAGGCCCAGACCAGCGCGTGGGGTCCCAGGTACTCCTCGTTGTTCGCCGCGCTGGGGCAGGAGGCGTAGCAGGAGCCGCAGAGGATGCAGTCGATCTCCATGTTGTACTTCGCCCGATCCTCCGGGCTCTGCAGCCGCTCCCGCTCGGGGGGCGGATTGTCGTTGATCAGCCACGGCTTCACCCGGGCGTAGTTCTCCCAGAACTTGGTCTGGTCGACCACCAGGTCCTTGATCACCCGCATGTGGGGCAGCGGCGAGACGGTGACCGTGTCGCCCTCCAGGGCGTCCTTCACCTGCGTCTTGCACGCCAGCGCGTAGCGGCCGGAGATGTACATGGCGCAGGAGCCGCAGATCGCCTCGCGGCAGCTGTAGCGGAAGGCCAGGGAGGGGTCCTTCCTCTCGAAGACCCAGAGCAGCGCCTCGAGGACCGTCATGCCCTCGCGGTACTCCACCGTGAAGGTATCGTAGTGCTGCCGCTCGTCCTTTTCCGGGTCGTAGCGGAAGACCCGCAGCTTGAACTCCTTCATGACCTTTGTCACCCCCCTCTAGTACTGCCGCGCCTGCGGCTGGTAGCGGGTGATGGTGACCGGGCTGTAGTCCAGCCGCACGCCCTCCGGGGTGTAGTAGGCGAGGGTGTGCTTCAGGAAGTTCACGTCGTCCCGCTCGGGGTAGTCGCGCCGGGCGTGCGAGCCGCGGCTCTCCTTCCGGGCGAGCGCGCCCGCGGCGATGGCCTCGGCCACGTCGATCATGCCGCGCAGCTCGTAGGCCCGGATCAGCTCCATGTTGTAGACCTTGCCGGTGTGCCGCACCTTCACGCCGCGATAGCGCTCCCGCAGCTCCCGCACCTTGTTCAGGCCGGCGGTGAGCGACTCCTCGTCCCGGAAGATGCCGACGTTATTGAACATGTTCTCCTGCAGCTCGACCCGCAGGGCGGCCTCGCTCTCGGTGCCGGGGCCTTCGAACAGCTCCCGGAACCGGGCCTCCACCTTCTTCTGCGCCTCTTCCAGGACGGCGTCCACGTTGGCCGTGAGCGGCTCCTCCTGGACGAACCGGGCCATGTGCTGGCCCGCCAGCTTGCCGAAGACGATGGTGTCCAGCAGGGAGTTGCCGCCGAGCCGGTTCGCGCCGTGGACGCTCACGCAGGCGCACTCGCCCGCGGCGTAGAGCCCCTTCAGCCGCGTGGCGCCCTGGGTGTTGGTGTCGATGCCGCCCATCGTGTAGTGCTGGCTGGGCTGCACCGGAATCGGCTCGTAGACGGGGTCGATGCCGGCGAAGTTCCGGCAGATCTCCCGGACCTCCGGCAGCCGCTCGTTGATCTTGGCCTCGCCCAGGTGGCGCAGGTCGAGGTGGACATACCCGCCGCCCGGGCCGCCCAGGTTGAAGCCGCGCCCTTCCAGGATCTCGGTGAGGATCGCCCGGGCGACGATGTCGCGCGGGCCCAGCTCCATCGCCTTGGGGGCGTACCGGGCCATGAACCGCTCGCCCTTGTTGTTGAGCAGGTAGCCGCCCTCGCCCCGGCAGCCCTCGGTCATCAGGATGTTGGTGCCCCAGAGGCCGGTCGGGTGGAACTGGATGAACTCCATGTCCTTCAGCGGCACCCCGGCCCAGTAGGCGATCGCCATGCCGAGCCCGGTGTTGAGCAGGTTGTTGGTCGAGTGCGCGTAGATCTTGCCGGCGCCGCCGGTCGCGAAGAGGAGGGCGTCGGCCTGCACGGTGCCGACCTCGCCGCTCACGATGTCCATGACCACGGCGCCCACGGCCCGGCCCTCATGGGTGGCGAGGGCGAGCACGAGCATCTCCTGGTAGATCTTGATGCCCCGCTTCAGCACCTGCTGGTAGAGGGTGTGCAGCAGGGCGTGGCCGGTCTTGTCGGCCGCGTAGCAGGTGCGGGGGAACCCCGCGCCGCCGAACGGGCGCTGGGCGATCGTGCCGTCGGGGTTGCGGGAGTAGGGGCAGCCCCAGTGCTCCGTCTCGACGATGACGTTCACCGCTTCCTTGGCGAGGATCTCCGCGGCGTCCTGGTCGGCCAGGTAGTCAGAGCCCTTGATCGTGTCGAACGCGTGCTTCTCCCAGCTGTCGTCCCGGCCGTCGGGGTGGTTGCCCAGGGAGCCGTTGATCCCGCCGGCAGCGGCCACCGAGTGCGAGCGGACCGGCGGCAGCTGGGAGATGATCGCGACATCCTTGACGCCGCCGTCGTGGACCGCGATCGCGGCGCGGAGCCCCGCGAGGCCGCCGCCGATGATGGCGACGCGATGCTTCAACTTCATTGCGCGTACACCTCCTGGTGCGTGACTACTGGCTCAGGAAGGCGGCGAGCGCCATCGAGCCGTAGCCGGCGGCGACGATGCCGATCACGAAGAGGACCCAACCGGCGGCCCGGCCCGCGCGCGGCCAGTAGTCCAGCAGGATGTTGCGGATGCCGTTGAGGCCGTGATACAGGCCCAACAGGAGCAACCCCGCGTCCACCACGAGGTAGAGGGCGGACTGAAGCCGCATCTGGCTGTCGGCGAAGGTGATGACGGCCGTGGGGTCGACGAAGTGCATGATTGAAAAATGAATCGCCACCAGCACCACGAGCAGCACGGCGGTGATGCGGTGGAGTATCCAGGCCCACAGGCTTCCTTTCACCGGTTTCACCTCCTACCGGGCCCGCTCACGCGGCCCACGGGTATGCCAGGAAGCGCATGACGAAGAAGTAGCTGCCGACGGCGATGAGGACGGCGGACAGGATGAAGACCACCCAGAAGTTGCGCTTCTGTTCGCGCACACCCCACCCCAGGTCCAGGAGGATCAGGCGGATGCCGTTGATGCCGTGGAAGACGAGCGCCAGGAACAGGAGCCATTCGCCGATGACCCAGATCCGCGCGGCCATGCCGGCCATCTTCGCGGTGAAGCCCTCGGCCCCGGCCCGCAGCACCGTCGTGATCTCCCAGATGTGCAGGAGCAGGAACACCGTGATCGCGATGCCCGAGATCCGGTGCAGCACATGGGACCACATGCCGGTGCGGTAGTAGCGCGGGTTCAGGTCCGCGAAGCTGCGCACGGGCCGGTTAGCCGGGGAATCAGCCCTTGCCATACTCTCACCCCTTTCGGCGATCTCAGTTCCATTAGAACCCCTGCGGAAGCCCCAACGCAATTGGTCGGCGGTGTTATAGGTACGAAATGATCCTTGCGGCTATTGGGACGACTTTGGTATCGGTTAAACAACCGACCATTTGTCTATGCATCTTAACGCTTATGCCAATTTGGATTTATGAACGTAAAGCTCACTAGCCCCCCGGGGATGTTCGTGATACTGTTCACGTAGGAAGGAAGAAAACGGGACTTCAGGCCCAACCACCGGTCCCGGCTCGCACTGGTCATCGACGGGAGGGATACGTGTGAGCAGCGAAAACCGCTCCAAGCTGGTCCGTGGACTCATCTGTCTCCTGGTCGGCCTGATCATCTGGATCCTGCCGGCTCCTGGAGACCTGGAACCCGTGGCCATGCACCTGCTCGGCATCTTCGTCGCGACCATCCTGGCTCTGATCCTGCAGCCGCTGCCTCAGGGCGCCGTGGTGATCACCTCGGTGGCGGTCACCGCGATCACCGGGACGCTGTCGATCGGCGACGCCTTGAACGGCTTCAAGGACTCCACCGTCTGGCTGATCGTGTCGGCGTTCCTCTTCGCCCGGGGCCTGATCAAGACGGGACTGGGCCGCCGCATCTCCTTCCTGCTCGTCAAGCGGTTCGGCAAGTCCACGCTCGGCCTGGGTTACGCCCTGGCGCTCTCCGATACGGTGCTGGCGCCGGCGACCCCGTCCAACACCGCCCGCGCCGGCGGCATCCTCTTCCCGATCGTCCGTGCGCTCTGCTCCTCGATGGGCTCCGAGCCTGGGCCCACGGCCAGGCGGGTGGGCCAGTACCTGATGTTCAACTCCTTCCAGATCTGCTGCATCACGTCGGCGCTGTTCTTCACGGGCGTCGCGCCGAACTCGCTCATCGCCACGCTCGCGAAGGAGAACTTCGGCTACGAGATCACCTGGATCGGCTGGTTCTGGGCGGCGCTCCTGCCGGGCATCATCTCCATCGCCATTCTGCCCTGGATCTTCTATAAGATGTTTAATCCCGAGCTGAAGTACTCGCCCGAGGCGCCGGCCCTGGCGGAGAAGGAACTGGAGAAGATGGGCCCGATGTCGCAGGGCGAGAAGGGCATGCTGGCCGTCTTCCTCCTCACCCTGGTCCTGTGGGCCACCGCCCAGTGGACGGGCCTCAACGCCACCGCCATCGCGCTGCTCGGCGTCGCCATCCTGCTGGTGATCCAGGTGCTCGACTGGCAGGACGTGCTGTCCGAGAAGGGCGGCTGGGATGCCCTGATCTGGTTCGGCGGCCTGGTCGGCCTGGCGTCCGGCCTCTCCAAGGTCGGCCTCATCGACTGGCTGGCCTCCGTGCTGGAGACTTCCCTGGGCAACGTCACCTCCTGGTTCCTGGCGTTCATCCTGGTGGTCATCGCCTACACCTACGTCCACTACTTGATCGCCTCCATGACGGCCCACGCCACCGCCTTCTTCGTGCCGCTGGCCCTCGTGGCGATCAGCGCCGGGGCGCCGATGGAGATGGTGATCCTGGTGCTCGGCTTCTTCAACTCCCTGAACGCGGTCATGACCCACTACGGCACCGGTCCCGCCCCGATCTACTTCGGCGCCGGGTACATCGACCAGGGCACCTGGTGGAAGTGGGGCTTCGTCACGAGCCTGATCAACCTGGTGGTCTGGCTGGGTGCCGGCAGCATCTGGTGGAAGATCATCGGCCTCTGGTAGTGCATGGGACACAGTTCAGGCCCGGTCGGGTCAACCCGGCCGGGCCTTTCGCATGCCCCCGCATGGGCGCTGACCTTGGTTATTCCCCTTTTCAGGCTGTTTTCAGACAAGGATGGTAGGCTTCCCGCATTCAGGTGCTTGACCCTTCCGGCGTGGTCCGGTTCGGCTCGCAGTCGCTGCCGGTGGACCAGGAGGCCCTGAAGGCCCTGGCGGAGGCCGAGCACCTCTCGGCCGCTTACGAAATCGTAAGGTTTCGCGGGCAAACCGTAAGGGCTGTGCAATGGCGTTCGCAAGGAGCGGCGTCTAAGCTGGTGCGCAGATACACAGCGCACGGAGGGATTTGCCTGTGCCTGGTGCAGAGCGCATTCTGGAGGTCGTCGACCTGGTGAAGGACTACGGGAGCCGGGGCAGCGTCACCCACGCCCTGCGCGGCGTCAGCCTGGCGATCGACCGGGGCGAATTCGTGGGGGTGATGGGGCCGTCCGGCTCCGGGAAGACGACGCTGCTCAACGTCATCTCCACGATCGACACGCCGACCGCCGGCCGGGTCTGGATCGGCGGCCGGGAGGTGACCGCGCTGAGCCGCCGGGAGCTGGCCCGCTTCCGCCGGGAGCGGCTGGGCTTCATCTTCCAGGACTTCAACCTGCTGGACACCCTGACGCTGCGGGAGAACATCGGCCTCGCCCTCTCCATCGCCGGGGCGCCGGCCCGGGAGGTGGACCGGCGGGTGGTGGAGATGGCCCGGCGGCTGGGGCTGGAAGAGGCCCTCGACCGGTTCCCGTACCAGGTCTCCGGCGGGCAGAAGCAGCGGGCCGCGGCCGCCCGCGCGCTCATCACCGAGCCGGACCTGGTGCTGGCCGACGAGCCCACCGGCAACCTGGACTCCGGCTCCGCCCGGAGCCTGCTGGAGGCGCTCGCGGAACTGAACCGGGAGCTGGGGGCCACCATCCTCCTGGTCACCCACGACCCGGTGGCCGCGAGCTACTGCGGGCGCATCCTCTTCCTCAAGGACGGCCGGATCTTCACGGAGCTGGTCCGGGGCGACGCGCCGCGGCAGCGGTTCTTCGACCGGATCCTCGGGGTGCTGGGCGAGCTGGGGGGTGGCGGGGACGATGTACGTTAAGCTGGCCTGGCGCAACCTGCGGCGCAGCCTCCGGGACTACGGCATCTATTTCATGACACTGGTGTTTGCGGTAGCCATCTTCTACGTATTTAACTCTGTGCCGGACCAACCCGCTTTCCTCAGCCTCTCCGAGAGCCAGCGGCGCATGGCGCGGGGCACGGTGGAGGTCATGGAGTGGATGTCGACGATCATGACGGGCGTCGTGGCCCTGCTGGTGCTGTACGCCAACCGGGTGATCGTGCGGAAGCGCAGCCGGGAGTTTGGCACCTACCTGCTGCTGGGCATGGAGCCGGGGCGGTTGGCTCTCCTGCTCTTGGCGGAGGTCACGGCCATCGGCGCCGCGGCGCTGGGCGTGGGGCTGGCCCTGGGCGTGGCGCTGTCGCAGGCCTTTGCCCGGGTGGTGGAGCAGGTGCTGCGCGCGCCGGCGCCAGCGGGGGGCGTGGTCTTCTCGGCCCGCGCCGCGCTGTGGACCCTGGTCCTCTACGGCCTGATGTTCCTGGCCGTCGCGCTCTGGCAGTCCGCGGCGGTCTACCGGCAGCGGCTGATCGAACTGATCAACGGGGCGCGCCGGAACGAGGAGATCCCGGTGCGGAGCCGGCCGCTGGCCCTGGGGGCGGGGCTGCTCAGCGCGGCGGCCCTGGGGACGGCCTACTGGCTGGCCGACCGGGTGAGCCGCACCGCCGGCCTCGATCCCACGGACCGGCGCGTCCTCCTGGGGACCGTGCTGGGCGTGGCGGGCACCTACCTGCTCTTCCTGGCCCTGGCGGGGCTCCTCACCGGCATCCGCCGGCGCGCCGGAGGCTGGCTGGCCCGGGGGCTCAACCTCTTCCTCTACCGGCAGGTGACCAGCAAGATCAACACCCACGCCGCGATGCTGGCCACCATCGCCCTCATGCTCACCTTCGCCATCTGTGCCATGTCCACCGGACTGGGCCTGGGAACCGCGATCCGGAAGCACCTGGAGGAGGATGCGCCCTTCAGCTACCTGGCCATCAGCTCCAACCCCGGCCAGGACTACACCGGGCTGCGGGCGCTCCTCACGCAGCACGGAGTGGCGGACGGGCAGATGGTCGAGTTGGCGCTGGCCTACACGGAGCTCACGGGCGCCGACCTCATGCTGCCCGAGGACGCCGAGCGGTTCCGGGCCGACGACGAGGTGGGCTATACGGCCTTTGCGCAGGTGCGGGTGATCGCCCAGTCGGCCTACCGCGGCCTGCGGGCGCTGAAGGGGTACCCCGACGTCGCCCTCCCCGCGGACGGCTACCTGGTGCATGCGAGCAAGGGCGGCCACCCGGCGGCTTCCGAGAGCCTTGCCGCCTGGCAGCGGGCGCTGGCGGCCGGGCAGGCTCTGGACATCGCCGGGCTCACGCTGCGCCCGGCTGCGGCCAGGGTCTTCACCGAGCCTCTCGGCTCCGCGCTGGCCGGCATCAGTCCGCTTCTGGTGGTGCCGGATGAGGCGCTGGAAGCCCTGCTGCCGGGCGCGCCCCTGGTGGAGCGGCTCCTGGTGGCCGAGGCGCCGGGCCACGAGCCCCCCGGGCTGGCGGCGGCCGCCGCGGAGTGGGCGGCGGCGCAGTGGTCGGAGGAAGGGTGGGTCTTCTTCACCTCCCGGGCCGAGGCCCTGGGGACCGTGTACATGATCGAGGGCACTCTGGTCTTCCTCTCGTTCTACGTGGGGATCATGTTCATCCTGGTCTCCGCCACCCTGCTGGCCCTCCAGCAGGTGACCGATGCCCTGGAGCACCGGCAGCGCTTCACCGTGCTCAGCAAGCTGGGCGCCGATGACGCCATGCTCGGCGGCCTCATCTTCCGGCAGGTGGGGCTCTACTTCCTGACGCCGGTCTTGGTGGCCCTGCTGCATTCCGGGATGGCCCTCGCTGCACTACACCGGGTGCTGACCCGGGAGGCGGCGTATGATGCCGTCGGCCATGCCGCCCTGGTCACGGCCGGCATCTTCGCCGCCCTGTACGGCGCCTACTACCTGGCGAGCGTGCAGACGTGCCGGTCCCTCTACCGGCCGGAGACCGCGGCCTGAATTCCGCCGCGCAGCCGGATCCGGGGCTCCCCTTGCACGTTTTCAGACGTGTGATACCATAGGAATGCGAATAGACACAGGGGAGCTGACGCATGTGAAGCGGGAGCAGACCGGTCTGCCACGTTACGAGGCCATTGCACTGGATCTGGCAAGGCGCATCGCCTCCGGCGAACTGGAGGAGGGCAGCCGGCTGCTGGGCCGCTCCAGCCTGGCCGGCACCTACCAGGTGTCGCCTGAGACGATCCGTCGGGCCGTGGCGATCCTGCACGAGCGCGGCGTGGTGAAGGCCGTGGCCGGCTCCGGCATTCGGATCCTCTCCCAGGTGGCTGCCCAGGAGTACGTCGAGTCGGTGGGCAGCCAGTTCAAGGTGGAGCAGGAGATCCGGGAGCTGCGCAAGCTCTTGCGCGAGCGCCGGCGGCTCGACGAGGAGATCGAAAACGCGCTGGATCGCCTGCTGAAGCACACCGCCGGCGCCATCGGCACCCGCCACGTGGAGGAGCTGGTGCTGGACGAAAACTCCTGGGCGGTGGGCCGCTCGCTCGGCGAGATCCGTCTGCGTTCCGCCACGGGGGTGACCGCCGTGGCCATCATCCGCGGCGACGAGGAGTACTTCTCGCCCCCTGCGGACATGGAGCTGAAGGCCGGCGACGTGCTGGCGATCGTGGGGTCCGATGCTGCGCGAGCCCGCTGCCGCGCGCTCCTGTCCGCCACGGTCGTGCCCGAGCAGGAGTCCTGATTCCGTCATCTGGCCTGTCCTTACTCTGCCGCAGCCCATCGGCCGCTTTGGCCGGTGGGCTGCGGCCGCTTGTGGCACCAATAGTCAGCGGAGTTGACAACCGCCAACCCAGTATGTAGTATAAAGTTGTTGGTCTTCTTCGGGCTACACTTTGGTGGCGAAGGGGGTTGGCGCGCGCAGTGGTTCGCTTCGAGAACGTGTCCAAGGTGTACCCGGACGGCACAAAGGCGGTGGAGGACCTGAACCTGCACATCGCCCGCGGGGAGTTTGTCTGCCTGATCGGCCCCTCCGGCTGCGGCAAGACGACCACCCTGAAGATGATCAACCGCCTCCACGAGCCGACGTCCGGCAAGATCTACGTGGACGGGCGCGACATCTCCACGGTGAACCCCGTGGAGCTGAGGCGCAACATCGGCTACGTCATCCAGCAAGTGGGCCTCTTCCCGCACCTGACCATTGCCCAGAACATCGAGCTCGTGCCCCGGCTGCTGGGCTGGGACAAGGCGCGGCGCCAGGCGCGCGTCGACGAGCTGCTGGAGATGGTCGGCCTGGACCCGGCCACCTACCGCGACCGCTACCCCCGGGAGCTCTCCGGTGGGCAGCAGCAGCGGGTGGGCGTGCTCCGCGCGCTGGCCGCCGAGCCGGACCTGATCCTTATGGATGAGCCCTTCGGCGCACTGGACCCGATCACCCGGGAGACGCTGCAGGACGAGCTGAAGCGGCTGCAGGCCCGGCTGAAGAAGACGGTGGTCTTCGTCACCCACGACATGGACGAGGCGCTGAAGCTGGCCGACCGGATCGTCGTGATGAAGGACGGCCGGATCCACCAGGTGGCCACCCCGGAGGAGCTGCTGCGCAATCCGCGGGACGAGTTCGTGGCGCAGTTCGTCGGCCGCCACCGCATGGTGGTGCCCGCGGACGCCCTCACGGTGGCCGAGGTCATGATCAAGGATCCCGTCTGCGCCGGGCCGCAGTACGGGATCGCGGAGGCCGTGGCCACCATGCGCAAGCGCCGGGTGAACTCGGTGCTGGTGGTGGACGAGGACGGCAGGCTGCTGGGGATCGTCACCGCCCGGGCCATCGAGCGGGGCCTGCCCAAGCACCGCACCCTGGGCGAGATCATGGAGACCCGGGTGAGCACGGTGCTCCCGCACCAGCCGGTGACCCACGCCGTGCAGCGGATGCTGCTGGAGCGGCTGGAGTTCCTGCCCGTCGTCGATGAGCAGGGCCGGCTGCAGGGGCTCGTGACCAACACGTCGCTCGTCGGCACCCTCTCCCGCGCCGAGCGGGCTGCCGGGGGGGCGACCGCATGATCACGTGGGCAAAGCTGGGCTTTCTCACGCTGGAGCACCTGGCCCTGTCGCTGTCGGCCGTCCTGCTCGCGGTGCTGGTGGCCGTGCCCGCCGGCATCCTGCTCAGCCGGAGCCGGCGGCTGGCCGATCCGCTCATCGCGCTGGTGGGGCTGTTCCAGACCCTGCCGGCGATCGCCCTGCTGGCGTTCATGATCCCGCTCATGGGGATCGGCACGAAGCCTGCGCTCACGGCGCTCTTCCTGTACGCCCTCTTGCCGATCCTGAGCAGCACGTACAAGGGGCTCAGGGGCGTGGATCCGGCGGCCAAAGAGGCGGCCCGGGGCATGGGGATGACGGCCCTGCAGATGCTCTTTTTGGTGGAGCTGCCCCTCGCGTTCCGGGTGATTATGAGCGGCATCCGCACCTCGACCGTGCTGATCATCGGCTGGGCGACGCTGGGCGCCTACGTGGGCGCCGGCGGCCTGGGGGAGCCGATCATCACCGGCTACGCGATGGTCTCGCCCAGGCTCATCCTGGCCGGGGGCGTGCCCGTCACGCTGATGGCCCTGCTGGCGGACTTCCTGCTCGGCCGGCTGGAGCGCAAGGCGACGCCCCGCGGGCTGCAGGTGTAGGAAGGGGGAGGTGCGCCGTGGAGCTTCTGCACGAACTGGTCGTGTACGTCAGCGGGCACTGGCCCAGGCTGCTGGGCCTCACCCTCGAGCACATCCGGCTGGCCCTGCTGGCCGTTTTCTACGGGGTGCTGGTCGGGGTGCCCGTCGGATTCCTGATCAGCCGCTACCGGAAGCTGGCGGAGCCGGTGCTATGGGTGGCCAACGCGCTCCAGACCATCCCCGCCCTGGCGCTCATCGGCTTCGTCATGCTCTTCCTCGGCCTCAGCCCCGCGACCGGCATCTTCTGCCTGTTCCTGTACACCCTGATGCCGATCATCCGGTCGACCCACACCGCGCTCCGCACGATGGACCCGGCGCTCATCGAGGCCGCCACGGCCATGGGCATGACCCGGTGGCAGATCCTGCGGATCGTGCAGCTGCCCCTGGCCCTGGCGGTGATGATGGTGGGCATCCGCCTGGCGGTGGTGATGTCCATCGGCACGGCGTCGATCATGTCGCTGGCGGGCGCCGGGGGGCTGGGCTCCGAGATCTTCGCCGGCATCGACCGGGTGCAGGACAAGATGATCCTCGCCGGAGCCCTGCCGGCGGCGCTGCTGGCCATCATCGCCGATCTGGGAATGGGCGCGCTGGAGCGCTGGCTCACGCCGCGCGGGCTTCGCCAGGCGTGACGCTTCCTGGCGCGCGGCGCCGCAGGGGCGGCCCGGCCCGTCCGGCCGGCCCCTGCGGGCGCCGGGAAGCCATCTACGGTTAGACCGTCTACGGGGAGGTTTAGGCTAGAGAATGTTCAAGAGGAGTCGCATGTCTTCGTTGGCTGCGGCCGCGCTGCTCGCCGCCGCCCTGCTGGCCGGGTGCGGCGGCGGGGGCGCGGGCTCCGGAGCCGGCGACACCATCGTCGTCAGCTCGAAGGACTTCACGGAGAGCATCCTGCTCGGCGAGATCGCCGCGCAGCTCATCGAGAACCGGACCGATCTGAAGGTGGTGCGCAAGCACAGCCTTGGCGGCACGACGGTCAACTTCAATGGCCTCAGGAACGGCGACATCACGCTCTATGCCGAGTACGACGGCACGGCGTACGGTCCGATCCTGGGCCACACCGAGCCGATCACCGATCCCGACGGCCTGCACGCGCAGGTGAAGAAGGAGTTTGAGGAGAAGTTCAGGATCACCTGGACCGAGCCGCTGGGCATGAACAACACCTACACCCTGGCGGTCCCCCGGGAGATCGCGGAGCAGTACGGCCTCAAGACGTTCTCGGACCTGCTGGCGGTCGACGAGCAGCTGGTCTTCGGCACCACCAACGAGTTCATGGGCCGCGAGGTCGACGGATACTACCCGCTGGTCGAGGAGTATGGCTTTGCGTTCAAGGACGTGAAGACGATGCAGACCGGCCTGCGGTGGAAGGCGATCGAGACCGGGGAGATCCAGGTGATCGACGCCTACGCCACGGACGGCAAGCTGATCGAGTTCGATATGGTGATCCTGGAGGACGACCGGAACTTCTTCCCGCCGTACCACGGCGCCTACGTGGTGCGGATGGACGCGGTGGAGAAGCACCCGGAGATCCTCGAACTCCTGAACCAGCTGGGCGGCTTGCTGCCGGACGAGAAGATGCAGCAGCTCAACTACCGGGTCGAGTCGCTGGAGGAGCCGGTGGAGGAGGTCGCCCGGGACTTCCTGATCGAGCACGGGCTGATCGAGCCCTGAGCGGTGAGGCGTAGGTCAGCGCGCGGGTCACCTGCGCATCGGCCGGTGCTGAGACGGCCGGTCCGGCCTGTGACCCGCGCGCTGGCGCGCCCCCGTGCCGGCGGCGGCCCGGCCGGTATTCCCTTGCCTGACCGTGACGATACTTCTAATATGTAGAGGATGACGTTTCGCACGGGGGAATCGCAGTGGAACAGTGGCTGTATGGCCTGCGGATCGCGCTGCAGCAGCACTGGGTCGCCTGGGCGGTGTTTGCCCTGCAGATCCTGGTCGCGTGGCTCCTGGGCGGCCTGGCCAAGCGCATCCTGCGGTGGATCGCGCACCGGGTGGTCCACCGGTCCGACACCACGCTGGACGACCGGCTGGTGGAGGCCGGGACGCCGGCGGTGCGGTGGGCCATCTTCGCCCTGGGCCTCCGCGTGGCGCTGATGTCGCTGGGCAGCGCCATCCCCTCCTTCCAGGCCGGGGGACGGTACGCGGCGCAGTTCACCGTGGCCGGGAACCTGGCGGAGGCCATGGTGGTGATCGCGGTGGCGGTGCTGGTGAACGCGCTGCTCGGCGCCGTTCTGGACTGGTACCTGCACGAACTGGCGGGGCGGACCGACGGCACGTGGGACCGGGAACTGCTGCCCATGGTCAAGAAGGGCGTGGCGGCCGTCGTCTACTTCTTCGCCCTCTCCATCGTGCTGGAGCTGTTCGGCATCTCGGTCTCCGCCCTGGTGGCGACCGCCGGCGTAGCCTCGGCGGCGCTCGCCCTGGCCTCCCAGGAGACGCTCTCCAACGTGCTGGGCGGCCTGGCCATTCTCATCGACCGGCCGTTCCGGGTGGGCGACTGGATCGAGCTCACCGACGGGAGGGTCGGGGTGGTGGTGGAGATCGGCCTGCGCACGACCCGCATCCGGCAGTTTGACGGCACCGCCCTTGTCGTGCCCAACAAGGACATGGCCAACACGCGGGTGATCAACTACGCCCTGCCCACGCCGCAGGCGGCGATCCGGCAGACGATCCGGGTCACCTACGGCACCGACGTGGAGAAGGCCAAGAGGGTGCTGCTGGACGTGATGAACAGCCACCCCGAGGTGCTGAAGGATCCGGCGCCCGGGGTGTGGCTGACCACCTTCAACACCTACTCCCTGGACCTCTTCATCAGCTGCTGGGTCCAGTCGTACACCGACCGGTTCCGGGTGACCGACGAGCTCAACATGCGCATCCTGCAGGCCTTCCGGGAGAACGGTATCACGCTCGCGATCCCGGCGCAGCAGGTCCACATCCAGCAGCCGGCGGGTTCCCCCGGGCAGCCGGTGGGGCTCCCGGCCGCGGACGGCCGCTGATCCGCGCAGGCGGGGCGGCGAGGCCGTCGGGAAGCGAGGAAGGCCCCCGCGGCGCAGGCGCGCCGGCGGGGGCCCCGCGTTGGCTGAGGACGGCATTCAGTCCGCAAAGGGCTGTCTTTCGCCGACGGGATAGAGCGGCGTGGCGGCCTCCACCTCGTCGACCTGGCGGCATTCCGGGCAGAGGCTCTGCTGCCCCTCCGGCTCCTCGGCGATGGCCGAGCCACACCAGGCGCAGACGCTCGGGCGGTTCATCGAATTGACACCCCTTTCTGAGATCAGAGTAACCGCCGGAGGAGGCCGCTGTCCAAGGGGAAGTATCTATCCGCGCGATTTGTTCCGTTTATTGGTGAGACGTGCCGATCCAGCCTCATCCTGGGCTGGAACCGCACTTTAGGAACACATAGTGAAAAATGACGCTCGCGCCGTGGATACCTACATGGTATAATCTCTGGTAGTCGCCAGGTATCGGCGACCTGCGGTCGTGCAGGGCTGGCTGTAGCGGTGCGGTCGGCCCGAGCGACCACCCCACCCGGTCGGAGTGGTGACCCGGCCGGGGCTGGACCGGGGAGGGTGGCAGCCCGCGTCCAGCGGGGGTTCCGTCCGACGGGGGTGTGGTGGCCCCCCGTCGCACACGCAGGGGGCGAGACGCAGGTCTCGCCCCCTGCGCCCTTTTCTGCGCATCCAGCCAATTCGGAAGTGTGCGTGATCCGCCCGGGGTCTTGCATATTTATGCGTAGGGGTGTATAGTCTCACTCGATGCCGTTGAGGATTAGCCAATAAGGAGTAGATGATAATGAAAAAGATCCGCACCCTGACCCTGGCCATCGCCCTCAGCCTGGCCCTGGCCGCCTGCGGCGGGGCGCAGTCCGGCGGCACGCCGTCCGGCGGCCCGGAGCCGGGCGCCCCTGCGCAGAGCGGGCAGCAGGCCGAGGCCCCGCAGAGCCGGCTGGAGCAGATCCGGCAGAGCGGCAAGATCGTCGTGGCCACCAGCGCCGACTACCCGCCGTTTGAGTATCACGCGATCATCGACGGGGAGGATAAGATCGTCGGCTGGGAGATGGAGCTGGCCCAGGCCATCGCCGACCAGCTCGGGGTCGGGCTGGAGATCAAGGAGGGCGTGTTCGACACGCTGCTGCTCGATCTGGCCGCGGGCAAGGCGGACATGGTGATCTCGGCCATGACCATCACGCCCGAGCGGCTGGAGTCGGTGGACTTCTCCGATCCCTACTGGATGACGGCCCAGTCGGTGCTGGTCCCCAAGGCCAGCGAGGGCGCCATCCAGAAGGCGGAGGACCTGGCGGGGAAGACCATCGGCGTCCAGCTGGGCACCACCGGCGAGGCCGCGGCCAAGGAGACCGCGGGCGCCGAGGTCCGGTCCTATGAGCTCTTCGAGGCCGCCGTCCTGGATCTGGTGGCCGGCCGCGTGGACGCCGTCGTGGGCGACTACGCTGTGGTGAAGCAGTACGCCGCCACCCGGCCGGAGCTCACGGTCGCGTTCGAGCTCACCAAGGAAGAGAATGCCGTGGCCTTCCGCAAGGGCGACGACGAGCTGCGGGAGGCCGTCAACCAGATCCTCGCCCAGCTGAAGGCGGACGGCACCATTGACAAGCTGATTGAGAAGTACGAGGTGGCGCCGCCGCCCGAGGCCAAGCCCGGGGAGTAGGGACCTTCCCCGGCAGATCGACGGGGCCCCCAGGCCGCCAGGGGAACGGCGGTCTGGGGGCCCTTTGAAAGGAGAACCGCGATGCGCTGGGATGCCATACCCGTGTTTGTGCCGCTCATCTTCGAGGGGGTCAAGATCACCCTCCAGATCTCGGCCCTCGGCGTCCTCTTCGGCACCCTGATCGGCCTCCTCGTCGGCCTGGTGCGCAGCCAGAAAACGCGGAACCTGGCCCAGCGGGCGCTCTACGGCCTCGCCACGCTCTACGTGGAGGCCGTGCGCGGGACGCCGTTCCTGGTGCAGCTTTACCTGATGTACTACGTGCCCTACTTCCTCCTCGCGATCGACCTCCCCGCCCTGACCGCCGGCATCATCGCCATCTCGCTGAACAGCGGCGCGTACGTGGCGGAGATCTTCCGCGGGGCCATCCAGTCCGTCGACCGGGGCCAGATGGAGGCCGGCCGGTCCCTGGGGCTTACCTTCGCGCAGACGATGCGCCACATCATCCTGCCCCAGGCCTTCCGGCGCGCCCTGCCGCCGCTGGCCAACGAGTTCGCGTCCTTGATCAAGGAGTCGTCGGTCGTCTCGGTCCTGGGCGTCGCCGACATCATGTTCAAGGCGAAGACGGTGGGCGCCGCGCACTTCGCGGTCGTTCCGGCGCTGGTGGTGGCGGCCGTGTACTACTTCCTGCTCACCGGGATCACCTCGCAGCTGGTCCGGCTGCTGGAGAGGAGGCTGGGCAAGAGTGATTCGCATTCGTAACCTGCGCAAGTCCTTCGGCAAGCTGGAGGTGCTGCGGGGCATCGACCTGGACGTGGCGAAGGGCGAGGTGGTCGCGCTCATCGGCCCCTCCGGATCCGGCAAGTCGACGCTGCTGCGCTGCGTGAACCTGCTGGAGCAGCCCACCGCCGGTTCCATTGCAATAGATGGGCAGGAGATCACGGCGCCCGGCTTCGACGTCAACCGGCTCCGGCAGCGGGTGGGCATGGTCTTTCAGCACTTCAACCTGTTCCCGCACATGACGGTGCTGCGGAACGTGACGCTGGCGCCGGTGCTGACCGGCCGTCTGTCGCCGAAGGAGGCCGAGGAGCGGGCCCTGGAGCTGCTGACCCAGGTGGGGCTCCGGGACAAGGCCCACGCCTACCCGGACAGCCTCTCGGGCGGGCAGAAGCAGCGGGTGGCCATCGCCCGGGCGCTGGCCATGAACCCCGAGGTCATGCTCTTCGACGAGCCGACCTCCGCCCTGGACCCGGAGATGGTCAAGGAGGTGCTGGAGGTGATGAAGCGGCTGGCCCTCGGCGGCATGACGATGCTGGTGGTGACCCACGAGATGGGCTTCGCCCGGGAGGTCTGCGACCGGGTCATCTTCATGGACGAGGGCCAGATCGTGGAGCAGGGCGAGCCGAAGCAGCTCTTCAGCAGCCCGCAGCACCCCCGCACGAAGGCGTTCCTGAACGCGATCCTGTAGTCGGTCCGCCCGGGCCTGCCGGCACCGCGCCCGTGCCTCCCGCGTCCGGTGCAGCGTAGGACGCGGTAATGCACCCCCGACCGCATGGCCGGGGGTGCATTTTCGCGTTTTCCCGTCCAGGAGCTGAGGTTGTGCGCGGGGCGAAGATGGGGCTACTCGACCACCGTGATCTTTCCCACCATGCCTGCGGTGAAGTGCCCGGCCTGGCTGCAGAGGATGGGGTACTCGCCGGGCTCGTCGATGGTCAGCGTCCACGACTCGCCAGGCCTGATGGGTCCCGATTCGAACGCGGGCGTGGTCTTGTGGAGGTCCCGGACCGTGGACTGCACCACGTCGTGGACCATCATGTCCTCGTTCACGAAGGTGATCCGGGTCCCGGCCTTCACCGTGATCTCCGCCGGGCTGTACTTCATGGCCTTCATGGTTACGGTGACCTCGCCCTCGGCGGCCTCGCCCGGCGACGGTGCACGGGCTCCGCCGCAGCCGGGGAGCGCGGCGCTCAGGGCGAGCAGCAGCAGCAGTGCAGTGATGCGCCTCAGGCGCATGGACCGGTCACCTCCTCGCTTCCACTGTAGCCGCTCTCGGCGGGGCGGGGTGTGACCGAGATCACTTTTCCAGCCGGAGGGCGGCGTGATAATGAGAATGACTCTCAATCGCGTCAAACAAGGGGGTGTCCCCTTGATCTACCTGGACAACGCCGCAACGAGCCACCCGAAGCCCGAGGCGGTCTACCGCGCGGTGGACGCGGCCCTGCGGGCCGGCGGGAGCCCGGGCCGGGGTGGGCACTCGCTGGCCCTGGCCGCGGGGCGGCAGGTGCTGCGCGCCCGGGAGGCGGCAGCCAAGCTGTTCGGCCTCTCGGACCCGGCCCGGGTGATCTTCACCGCCAGCGCGACCGACTCCCTGAACCTGGCCCTGAAGGGCCTGCTGAAGCCCGGGGACCACGTGATCACCACGCGGGCCGAGCACAACGCCCTGAGGCGCCCGCTGGCGGCGCTGGAGGCCTGGGGCATTTCGGTCACCTGGCTGCCCGTGAGCGACAGGGGGCTGCTCGACCCGGCGCAGGTCAGGACGGCGCTCCGCCCGAGCACCCGGCTCATCGCCACGCACCACGGCTCCAACGTGTCCGGCGCGCTGCAGCCCATCGCGGAGCTGGGCGAGATCGCACGCCGGGCGGGCGTCTTCTTGCTGGTGGATGCCGCCCAGACCGCAGGCGTCCATCCGACCCACATGGCGCAGATGGGCATCCACCTGCTCGCCGCTGCCGGGCACAAGGGGCTCCTCGGGCCCCAGGGCACCGGCCTCTTGCTGGTCGACCCCGCGGTCGACCTCACGCCCATTCGGGAGGGCGGCACGGGCGCCAACTCGGCGCAGATCGCCCAACCCGCCATCTTCCCCGACGGCTTCGAGAGCGGGACCCTGAACGTCCCCGGCATCGCGGGACTCGCCGCGGGGATGGCGTTTGTCATGGAAGTCACGCCCGAGGAGATCCGCCGCCGCGAGCAGGAGCTGGCGGAGGCCCTGCTCGCCGGGCTGCGCCGCCTGCCGGGGGTGAAGGTGTACGGCCCCGAGCACGCCGGGCAGCGCACGGCTGTCGTGAGCTTCAACGTCGAGGGCCTGGACCCCGGAGAGGTGGAGGAGCGGCTCGAGGAACGGTTTGGCGTGATCGGCCGGGCGGGGCTTCACTGCAATCCCGGGGCGCACGAGGCGCTGGGGAGCCTCCCCATGGGCGGGGCCATGCGGCTCAGCCCGGGCTACTTCACCACGGCGGAAGAGATCGAACGGGCGGTAAGGGGGGTTGCGGAGCTTGCTGCACGCTGATCAGCCGGCGCGGACCCGGCGGATTCCCAAGGTCTTCGACAAGTACATGCTCCCGAAGGTGGCCTTCACGCTGGTGAGCGGCGCGTCCCTGGCCGGGGCCGTGCTCACCGGCCTGCGCCACGGCTGGATCGACTGGCCGCTGCTGGCCATGCGCTGGCTCGCTTACTGGTTCCTGGCCATGCTCCTGGGTTCGGAGGTCTGGAAGATCTTCTACCTGCGCCCCTCGGTAAACGTGCGCCCGGTTCCGGCTGCGGTCGAGTACGGCGAGGCGATGATCACGCTCCACCGGCGGTGGCAGAAGGTGCTGATCCCGCTGGGGCTGGGCCTCGCCGGCGCCCAGCTTGCCCTCTACGGCCGGCAGCACCCTGACCTGCTTCCCTGGGCGCTCCTGGGCCTGGCCCTCCTGCTGGCCGCGGCGGCCGGCGTGGTGGTGGGCTGGATGCGGCCCGTCGACGCCCGCCGGCAGTGCGCTCCCGACTGGACGGCGCTGGTCGCCCTGGCCGCCGCCGTCGCCGTGATGGGCACCCTCGACGTGCGGATCCAGTCCGGCCCCGGGCTGGCCGCGGGCCTGCTCTCCGTGAACCGGACGCTTCACCTGTGGGCCTTCTCCGCCTGGCTCGGCGGCGCGCTCTGGAACATCTTTATCGCAGTGCCTGTCGGCATGGTGCGCGAGAACATGGACACCGTCATCCTCGCCAACTTCCAGCTGGAGCGGTTCCGGGTGGTCGTGCGCACGGTCTTCCCCACCATCGTGGCTTCGGGGTTGGTGCAGGCGTGGGCGATGTTCGGCTGGCAGTGGGAGCCTTTCGTCACCACGTACTGGGGCTGGCTCGTGCTGCTCAAGCTGGGGATGATCGCCTCGCTGGTGGTCATCTTCATCACCTGCCCCATGTGGGGGGCCTGCTCCCCCATCCGGGGCGTCTGCAACCTGGACGATCTCTTCGAAGCGGAGGAGGAGAAGTATGGAGCCTAAGATCTTCCGGTGCACCGATCCCAAGCCGGCCGGCTCGCCTGCCCTGCTCAGGGAGGAGCTCTGCCGCGATGCCAGCTACGACATCAACCTCGTGCGGGTGGACGCCGGGGTGGAGAAGCCGGAGCATCCCTTCGACGCCGGCGACAGCTTCATGCTGGTGCTGTCCGGCGAGCTTCGCCTGGTCGTCGACGGGCAGGCGTACGACCTGCACCCGGGCGACCTGGCCTGGATCCCGAAGGGCGCCGCCCGGGGCTTCACCGCCGGGCCCGGGGGCATGACAATGGTGGCCGTCCACCTGCGGGAAGCATGAGCCGGACCTACCTGCTCTTCCACTCCACCCACGAGACGCTGAAGGCAGAGCAGCTGCTCCGGGAGGCGGGCCTCTCCTGCCGGGTGGTGCAGAAGCCCGCCGCGATCCGGGTGGACTGCGGGCTGGCCGTCCGGATCGCGGAGGCGGATCGGGAGCAGGCGCTGGGCGCGTTGGCCCGGTCGGGCGTCCGGCCCCGCGGGGTGTTTACGCTGTAATCGAAGCATCCGGCTCGCGCAGGGGGTCCAGCGCTGGGAGGCCGCCACAGATCCGCGGCGCTTTCTGAGCGGGTCCCCGCCCCGGCTGGAAACAGCCGGGTTGGAGACCCGGCCGCACCGACAAAAGGGCTGGTGCAATCTCAACGATGAAGCCATCGAGGCGAAGAAGTCCTGCTTCTCGGCGCCTCGATGGCTTTCTTATTGCGAAAGGCCATCCGGGTGTCTGCGAGTTTCAGACGTGACGCACCCACCGTGCTGCGCAGGCCCGGCTTGGGGGTCCCGGCCGGAGCATGTCCGCTCACAGCCTTAGCAGGAAATCTGCAGCTCACGGGCCGCCCGCAGATCCCACCGGCGCACCTCCACCGGGGTGGGGGGAAAGAGCACGCAGCTCGCCAGACCCAGCAGGACCACCAGCACCATGTTCCGTGCCTCCTTCCGGTTCGCTCCTTTGCCCTACGGTTTGAGCTTACCCGGAAGCGGCAGCGGCGAAATCGGCTCGGGGGGAAGTCTTGCGGCGGACGTTGGGGAAAGGGGCCCGTGCAACCCCGGTGCGGCCGTCGGGTCCGCCGCAGGAGGGCTCCGGCGTCGTCCCCGCGGCCGCGCCTCGTTCGTACGCGCGACCGCCAGGTCGTACGCAAGTACGATGACGTCCCCGTACCGGCAGGGCGGGAGGCGGCTCAGCCGCCCATCTGCGAAACCCGCACTGTCGCGGCCCGCTGCTTCTCCGGCAGCGTGAGGTAGCAGAGGTAGCTGAGCACGCCCCAGAATGCGCTGATCAGGCCGGTGTGAAGGAGCTGCGTCAGCAGATTGAGGTACCCCAGGGGAAACAGCGCGCCGCTGGCCACCTGCGCCAGCATCAAGACCAGCGCCCACGCCGCCCCGCGGCGCAGGTCGGGCACGCCGGCCAGGCGGCGGGCGGTCCACCAGAGGCGGAGGACCAGGACCACGGCCAGGGCGGCGCCGAGCCGGTGGGCGAAGTTGGCGCCCACGGGGCCGTACAGCGGCGGGATCAGCTCGCCGTTGCACAGCGGCCAGCCGGTGCACGCGAGGGAGGCCCCGAGGTGCCGGACGTACGCGCCCAGGTACATGACGAGATAGGTGTAAACCGCCAGGCCCCAGAGCTGCACGCGCAGGCCGGAGTCGATCTCCGGCGGGAACGCGCCGGCTGCCGGTGCGCGCGCCAGGTTCCCCAGGGCGACGGTCACCAGCAGGGCAAAGGTGAAGCAGAGCAGGGAGAAGCCGAAGTGGAGGGCCATCACCAGGTCGGGCTGGGGCCGGAGCACCGCGGCTGCGCCGAGCGCCCCCTGCAGCACGACGAAAAAGCAAGTTCCGAGGGCGAGCCGCTTCAAGCGGGTTTCGGCGGGCAGGGCCCGCACGACCCAGACCAGCACCACGACCGAGAGCAGCCCGGCCAGGGCGGAGACGACCCGGTGGCCGAATTCGATGATGGCGGCGTAGTCCCACTCGGGCATGAAGGTGCCCTTGCAGAGGGGCCACGACGCCCCGCAGCCGTCCCCGGAGTCGCTGGACGTCACCCACGCGCCCCAGAGCACAGCCAGGAGCATCACCACCGTGTTGGCCAGCGACACCGCTCGCAGCGCCTTCATCGCGCGACTCCTCCGTAAAACAGTATTCATCCAAATACTTCGACGTCAGGTTGACGTCCTCCCTTCCGGCCCGGTAAACTGGCGCTTGGCCCGAGAGGAGGAGGTAGACTGTGCAGCAGGAGATCCGCTTCCGCCGCCTGACGGCGGACGACCTGGACCTGATGCATCGCTGGCTCAACACGCCCCACGTGATGCGCTGGTACAGCCCCGGCGGGCGCACGCGGGAGCAGGTGGAGGAAGAGTACCTTCCGTACATCCGCGGGGAGAAGCCCACGCAGGTCTACGTGATCCTGTACAGGGAGACCCCCATCGGGTACATCCAGACCTACCGCGTGAACGACTGGCCGGATTACGCGCGCCACATCGGCGTGGACGACGACACGGCCGGGGTCGACCTGTTCATCGGCGAACCGGAGCTGACCGGCCGCGGGCTGGGGCCGGCCGTCATCCGCGCGTTCATGCGGCAGGTGGTCTTCGGTTCGTTCGGGGCCCGGTCGTGCGTGATCGGCCCGGAGGAGGGCAACCGGGCGGCCATCCGGGCTTACGAAAAGGCCGGGTTCCGGTTCTGGAAGCGCGCCGAGATCCCGGGGGAGCCGGCGCCGGAGTACCTGATGCGCATGACGCCGGCCGACCTGTCGGAAACTGACGCCGAGGCCGGGTAGTTGCATTTGAGCCCTTGACGCGGCGGCCCCTTCCGCACTACGATAGAACCACAAACCCATACCCCGTAGGGGTACTCAGTACGAGCGCTCCGGCGGGACCCGATACTGCTGACTCGTCTGGAGGGCACGATCATGAGCGATGCAATCCACCTCGTCGGGGGTGCGGAGGCCCGCACTGGCGTCAAGCTGGAGTTCCGCGTGACGGGCATGACCTGCGCCGCCTGCTCCGCGCGCATCCAGCGGCGGCTGGCCAAGGCGGAGGGCGTGATGGACGCCACCGTCAACCTGACCACGGAAAGGGCCACGGTCTATTACGACCCGGCCGTCGTCTCCCCGCAGAAGCTGCTGGACCTGGTGACCGACCTGGGCTACGGGGTCGTGAAGGACAAGTTCACCTTCGCCATCTCGGGCATGACCTGCGCGGCGTGCGCCAGCAAGATCGAGCGGAAGCTCTCCCGGGTCCCCGGCGTGCTCAGCGCCAGCGTGAACCTGAGCACCGAGAAGGCGACCGTGGAGGCGGTCGGCGTCCGGGCCGAGGACCTGATCCGCGTGATCACGGACCTGGGCTACGGCGCCAAGCTCGCTGCGGACGCCGCGGACGCCGACCGGGAGCGGCGGCAGAAGGAGATGCGGCGGCAGATCGCCCTGCTGGCCTTCTCCGCGGCGCTGACGCTGCCGCTCTTCGTCGCCAACATGATCCTGATGCCGATGCGGATCCACCATCCGGTGCTCATGAACCGGTGGTTCCAGTTCGCCCTTGCGACGATCATCCAGGTGGTGGTCGGCTGGCGGTTCTATCGCGGCGCCTGGCTGAACCTGCGCCACGGCTCGGCCAACATGGACGTGCTGGTGGCCATGGGCACCACCGCGGCCTACCTCTACTCCGTCGCCCTCTCCTTCTTCCTGGGCGGCGAGAACTACTACGAGGCCAGCGCAACCATCCTGACCCTGATCCTGCTGGGCAAGACCTTCGAGGCCATCGCCAAGGGCCGGACCTCGGAGGCGATCCGGAAGCTCCTCTCGCTTCAGGCCAGGACCGCCCGGGTGGTGCGGGACGGCGTGGAGCGGGACGTGCCGGTCGAGGACGTGGTGGTGGGCGACGTCATCATCGTCCGGCCGGGCGAGAAGATCCCGGTGGACGGCGTGGTCCTCTCCGGCGAATCGGCCGTGGACGAGTCGATGCTGACCGGCGAGCCGATCCCGGTGGACAAGAAGCCGGGCGACACCGTCACCGGCGCGACGATCAACAAGAACGGCGCCATTACGATGCGGGCGACCCGGGTGGGCAAGGACACCGCCCTGGCCCAGATCGTGCGGATGGTGGAGGAGGCCCAGGGCTCCAAGGCGCCGATCCAGAAGCTGGCCGACCAGATCTCGGGCATCTTCGTGCCCGTGGTGGTGGGCATCGCCGCCGTCACCCTGCTGGCGTGGGGGCTCCTTGCCCGCGACTGGAACGCCGGCCTGCACGCCGCGATCTCGGTGCTGGTCATCGCCTGCCCCTGCGCGCTCGGCCTGGCGACCCCGACGGCGGTGATGGTGGGCACCGGCAAGGGGGCGGAGGTCGGCATCCTCTTCAAGGGCGGCGAGCACCTGGAGCGGGCCCACAAGGTGGACGTGGTGGTCCTGGACAAGACGGGCACCATCACCTGGGGCCGGCCCGAGCTCACCGACGTCGTCCCGCTGGGGCCGATGGCTGAGGACGAGCTGCTCGCCCTGGTGGCCGCTGCGGAGTCCCGGTCCGAGCATCCGCTGGGCCAGGCCATCGTGTCGGGCGCGAAGGAGCGGGACATCGCCCTGCCGGAGGTGGAGTCGTTCCGCGCCATCCCCGGCGCCGGTTTGGAGGCCCGGGTGGCCGGGCGGGAGGTGCTCGTCGGCACCCGGCTCCTGATGGCCGGGCGCGGGATCGACACCGCCCCGGCGGAGGAGCGGATGGCCGCGCTGGAGGCGGCGGGCAAGACCGCCATGCTCGCGGCGGTGGACGGGGCGCTGGCCGGGATCATCGCCGTGGCCGACACGGTGAAGCCCACGTCGCAGGAGGCCATCGCGGACCTGCACGCGCTGGGGCTGGAGGTCGTGATGATCACCGGCGACAACCGGCGCACGGCCGAGGCCATCGCCCGGCAGGTCGGCGTGGACCGGGTGCTGGCCGAGGTGCTGCCGGGTGACAAGGCGCAGGCCGTGGAGCAGCTGAAGGAGGGCGGCCGGAAGGTCGTCGCGATGGTGGGCGACGGCATCAATGACGCGCCGGCGCTGGCCACCGCCGACCTGGGCATCGCCATCGGCACCGGGACCGACGTCGCCATCGAGACGGGCTCCGTCACGCTGATGAACGGCGACCTGCGGGGCATCGCCCAGGCGCTGCGGCTCAGCCGGCAGACGATGCGGACCATCAAGGAGAACCTGTTCTGGGCGTTCATCTACAACGTGATCGGCATCCCGATGGCGGCCTTCGGGCTCCTGAACCCGATGATCGCCGGCGGGGCGATGGCCTTCTCGTCGGTCTCGGTGGTCTCCAACTCGCTCCTGCTGAAGCGCTACGACCCCCGCAGAAAGGGCGGCATCCGGGGCGACGCGCTGGTCAAGGCCGCCGCGGCGGTGGTGCTGGGCTTCGCCATCTGGCTCGCCTTCTTCTACACGCAGCCCTTCAACACCGTGCGCTACGACCTGACCATCCGCGGGCTGGAGCTGCCGGTGGAGCTCACGGTGAAGGCGGGGCAGCAGGTGCGGGTCTCGCTCACCAACGAGAACCCGGACGTCATCCACAACTTCATCATCCACGACGTGCCGCACCGGTTCCTGAAGATGGTGCGCTACGACCCGGCGCTGCACATGCACCGCGGGCACGCGGCTGTGGAGATCTACGTCGCGCCGGGCCGAACGGCGGTCGTGGAGTTCACGCCGACGGTGCCGGGGCGGTACGCGATCGGCGATCCCGGCAAGTACGGGGTGAAGGGTTGGCTCATCGTGGAGTGATGTGAGCTGTGGGCTGTGAGCGGTGAGAAGCGGGCCCTGCCCGAAACGGGGTAGGGCCCGCCGTCGTTGTCGCAGCCATGGCTGACCGGCGATAACCCCGGGCCCTGCGCGGGCCCGGGGTCGAGAACGACTACTTCTGCCAGCGGGCGAAGATCGCCTTCACCGGCTCCATCGCCACCGTCGGGATCAGCGACAGGAGCAGGACGGTGACCCAGCCTCCCAGGCCGATCGGCACGACCTTGAACAGTGGCTGCAGGAAGGGGATGGTCATGACGCTGACCATCAGCAGGAGCCCGACGCCGGTGGCGACCCAGGCGACCCGGTTGCGGAAGAGGCCGACGCGCCACGGGGGCGCGGCGAGGTTGCGGCAACTGTGGGCCCACCAGAGTTCGCCGATGGCCAGGGTGGCGAAGGCGTAGGTGGACCCCGCCGCCGCCGGGTCGGCCGATCCGGCCCGCATGCCCAGCCAGAGCGCGGCCAGCACGGCGAAGGTGCGGAAGACGCCCTGGATGCCCATGAGCGCGATCAGCCGGGACGGCAGCACCGGCTCCCGGGGGTCGCGGGGCTTGCGGCGCATGATGCCGGGTTCGGCCGGCTCCACGCCCAGGGCAATCGCCGGCAGCGAGTCGGTGACCAGGTTGATCCAGAGCAGGTGGATCGGCTGGAGGGGCACCGGCCAGCCGACCAGCATCGCGATGGTCATGATCAGGAGCTCGCCCAGGTTGGCCGAGAGCAGGAAGAAGGTCGCCTTCTGGATGTTGGCGTAGATGGTGCGCCCCTCTTCGATGGCCGCGACGATGGTGGCGAAGTTGTCGTCCATGAGCACCATGTCGGCCGCGCCCCGGGCCACGCCGGTGCCCACCTGGCCCATCGCGATGCCGATGTCCGCCCGCTTCAGGGCCGGAGCGTCATTGACGCCGTCGCCGGTCATCGCCACCACGTGGCCCTGCCGCCGGAGGGCCTCGACGATGCGCAGCTTGTGCTCGGGGGAGACCCGGGCGTAGACCGGCACGGTGCGCACGGCCTCCTCCAGGGCGGCGTCGTCCATCTCCTCCAGCTCGGGGCCGGTCAGGACCCGGCTGTGCGCGTCGGCGATACCCACCTGCCGGGCGATCGCCAGGGCCGTGGTGGCGTGGTCGCCCGTGATCATCATCGTCCGGATGCCCGCCTCGTGCGCCTTGCGCACCGCCGGGGCGCTCTCGGGCCGGGGCGGGTCGGTCATGCCGATCAGGCCGATCAGCTCCAGGTCCTGCTCCAGGGCGGCCAGGTCCTCCGGGAGCTGGGCCTGGGGGGCCGTGAACGCCACCGCCAGCACCCGGATGCCCTGCTCGGCCATCTCCCGGTTGGCCTCCTCCACCGCCCGCCGGAGTTCAGGCGTCAGGGGCACCGTGCCCTGCGCCGTGCGGATGCGGGTGCAGCGGGCGAGCACCACGTCCGGCCCGCCCTTGACGATGCCCGTGTAGCCCTCGGCGGGCTCTCCCAGCGGGTGGAAGGTGGTCATCCGCTTGCGGGCCGAGGAGAAGGGGACCTCCGCGACCCGCGGGTGGCGGGCCTCCAGCGCCCGCTTGTCGAGCCCGGCCCGGGCGGCGCCCAGCACCAGGGCGGTCTCGGTGGGGTCGCCGACGGACCGGAACTCGCCATCCTCCTCGGAGAGGCTCGCGTCGCTGCAGAGGGCGCCGGCGGCCAGGAGCAGGCCGGCGCGGGTCTCCAGGGGATGGGGCCCGTCCGGATCCACCCACTCGTCCGGGAGCCAGAGCCGGGTGATGGTCATCTTGTTCTGGGTCAGGGTGCCGGTCTTGTCGGAGCAGATGAAGGTGGCGGAGCCCAGGGTCTCCACGGCCGAGAGCCGGCGGACGACGGCGTTCCGCCGGGCCATGCGCTGCATGCCCAGCGCGAGCACGATGGTGGTCACGGCGGGCAGCCCCTCGGGGATCGTGGCCACCGCCAGCGAGACGGCGAACATCAGCACCTCGAGCCAGGGCATCCCGCGCCACAGCCCCAGGAGGCCCAGCAGCACGGTGATCACGAGCATCCCCGCGCCCAGCACCCGGGCAAACTGGGAGAGCCGCTTCTGCAGCGGCGTCGCCTGCTCCGTCTCCTCCTGCAGCTTGCCGGCGATGCGGCCGACCTCCGTCTCCATGCCGGTGGCGACGACCACGCCCTCGCCGTGGCCGTAGGTCACCGCCGTGGACATGAACGCCATGTTCGCCCGGTCGGCGAGCGGGGTGCTCGCCTCCAGGGTCCGGGCGGCGTCCTTCTCCACGGGCACCGACTCGCCGGTGAGCAGCGACTCGTCGATCTGCAGCATCACGGAGCGGAGCAGCCGCAGGTCGGCGGGGACCGGGTCGCCCGCCTCCAGCACCACGATGTCCCCGGGCACGAGCTCACGGGCGTCGATCTCCGCGACCCGTCCGTCCCGGCGCACCTTGCACCGGGGCGCGCTCAGCTCCTTCAGCGCCTCCAGGGCCTGGTCGGCCTTGTGCTCCTGCACCAGGCCGAGCACGGCGTTCAGGATGACGATGGCGAGGATCGCGCCGCCGTCCAGGTACTCGCCCAGGCCGAGCGAGAGCAGCGCAGCCACGAGGAGGACAAGGACCAGGGGATCCCGGAACTGGTCGATGAAGACCTTCAGCAGGCTGCGCCGCTGCTCTTGGGCGATCTGGTTCGGGCCGTGCCGGGCCAGCCGCTCAGCGGCCTCTGCCGCCGTGAGCCCCCGTGCGGGGTCCACGTCCAGCCGCGCGGTCACTTCAGTGTGGGGAAGCGTGTGCCAGTTGACGCGTTCCATGGGATTGCCTCCTCAGGTGCCGTACTACGTCGTACAGCGAGCGGGCGCCGGGGCCGCGGGATGCGGCCCCTCTTTCCTAAACGGAGAGAGTCGTTTCCCGGGGCGGAAGGTTCGCCAGGTGGGCAAGACAGACGAAAAGGGGGCGCCATCTGCGCCCCCTTAGTCTCTCCTAGTCCGTGGATAGGTTTGAGAGCACCTGTGGGACGCGGGACCGCCCCCAGTTCCAGGACCGCCAGTCGCCGCCCGGCAGGGCTTCGTAGCGGGACCGCAGCCGGTCGGAAAGGGCCTGCCGGTCAGCAGCCGGCAGCTGCTCCAGGCCCGCGGCCAGGACCGGCAGGGCATCGGCCCCGAGCGAGGCGGCGTAGTCCACGTCGAACCGGCCGCTTTCCCGGGCCCGGGCGAGGTTGGTGCGGGCGATGAGCGCGTCGGGGTTCACCGCATGCAGGACCAGCAGCACGGCGAGTCCCCCGGCCAGGGCGCCTGCGGCGAAGCGGTCGCGCGCCCCCCGCACCACCGTGGCCAGGAACCAGACGAACAGGAAGGCGAGCCAGAGCATGAACGCCGCGCTGTAGAGCCGGAGTTCGGTCAGGCCGTACTCCTGGACGTAGAGGGACAGCCGCTGCAGGGCGGAGGCCATGACGACGAAGAGCAGGCCGACCAGCGGAACGCCCAGCCCGCGGTAGAGCCGGTGCGCGGCGCCGTCGTCCTCCGGCAGGGCCCAGTGCAGGGCCAGCAGGACCGGCAGGACCAGGGCCGTCGCCTGCAGGAGTTCGAAGAAGCCGCTGCGGGCGTACTCGGCGTAGGTGAGGCCGGCCGTGGCCATGACCAGGTCCGCACCGCCGAACAGGTACCGCACCTGCACCAGGACGAAGGCGAGGAAGAGCAGGTTGAGCAGGCCGAGGACGACGCCGGCCTCGATCGCCCCGAGGGCGAAGCCGCCTCCCGCCGGGCGGGAGAACGCCGGCAGCCCGTCGGGCGGGCGGATGAGCGCGGTGCGCAGGAACCCGGCGGCGAGGAACCCGAAGAAGAGCGTGCCCAGCACGTGGCTGAGCCAGTCCTCAACGTTCCACACCAACGTCCGCTGCAGGAGGTCGGCGAACACGGCGTCCGCCGCCGCCAGCAGGCTGCCGAAGACGAGCAGCAGGGGAACGGCGAGGATGAGCCCGCGCAGGAAGGCAGCGGCGTACCGGGGCCCGCGACCCCGGGAAAGCGCCTTCCACTCCACGTCCGTAAACAGCAGGCAGAACGGGCCGAGCGCGTGGTGGACGGCGGAGAGGGCCAGGCCGAGGGGGTAGGTGAGCACGCCGGCGCGGCGGACCTGTCCTTCACGCAGCGTGAGCGCGGCCAGCCCCAGGCAGAGGCCGATGGCGATGAGGTCGAGGAACTGCAGGATCGGCGAGGCCCGCCAGGCCAGGCAGGCGGCGAAGACCACGGCCGCGGCCAGCAGCCAGCGACCCTCGCCCCGGAGCGCCCCGCCCCGCACCGGCATGCCTGGCATCGTCCCGTCTGGCAGGGTCCCGTCCGGCACCGTCCCGTCCCGCGGCAGCCCGCGGGCGAGGGCGACCACGGCCAGGGCCAGGGCCGCAACCCAGAGGAAGGCGCCGAGGCCGAGGCCGTATGTGTGCACGATCAGCCAATCGCCCAGGATCCCGATGACCAGGGCCATCCCGAGCGACGCCAGGGCCAGGCGGGATGTCGCACCCATCGGCAACACCTCCCTCTCACGGCGCGGCGCAGCGCCCGCGCAGGTGCGGACGGCGGGGCTCGTCCGGCAGGTCGGCGAGGCCGGGCGCCTCCCGGGCCACGGCGACCAGGGCCATGCCGGCCAGGTGCTCCGCCTCCACCAGGCGCACGGCGCGCGCCGCTTCCGCGGGGCTCATGTAGTAGAAGGGCTCCTCCCAGAGCAGCAGCCGGGGCTCCTGCAGCAGGACCACCGCCAGGTCCGCCAGGGCCCGAGTCCCGTGGGTGAGGGACGAGACCTCCCGCTGCAGCAGCCCTTCGAGCCCCAGGGCGCGGGTCAGCCGGTGGAGCCGGCGGCGGTAGACGTGCGCGGGCAGCCGGCAGAGGTGGGCCTGCCACCGGAAGGAGGCCTCCAGCGTGAACTCCCACCACAGGTCGTGCCGCTCGCCGTGGACGTAGGCGGTGCCGTCCCGGGCGGCGCTGCCGCCGGCCGGCCCTGCCCACGCCTCCAGGGCGGCGCGTCCCCCGAGCGCACGGGTGAGGGCGGCCAGATCGCGGAGGCTGCCCTCCTGCATCCAGGGTTCAGCGGCGGCCTTCGAAGGCCAGATCACCGTCCATGTGGTCATCGGAATCCCTCCCGAGGTAGGCCTTGGCCTGTGCGGCCAGCTGGTCGATGCGCTCCAGGTTCAGCTCGTACAGGATGAACTTGCCCTCCTGGCCGGCCCGCCCCACCAGCCCGGCCTCGATGAGCAGCCGCAGGTGCCGGGAGACGGTGGACTCGTTCAGCCCCAGCCGCCGGGCCATCTCCTGGGCGGGGAGCCGTTCCCGGGCGATGAGGCGGAGCAGCTTGAAGCGGGTGGCGTCCGCCAGCGCGGAGAAGCCGAGCAGCAGGCTCTCCGGGGCCTCCTCCGGCTGGCTGGCCGCGGTGTGCTCCGGGTTGTAGAAGAAGATCTGCGTGCGATCCAGCCGGTAGAACATCAGCCGGCGGGGGCTGAAGGCCGAGGGGACGAACAGGATGCGGCTGAGGTCGCCCAGCGGGACCCGCATCCCCTTGCCCCAGTGGAGGATCAGGGCCTCGCCGTCGCCCGCCACCCCGACCCGGTCGGAGAAGCGGGAGATGAAGGAGACCGGATCGATCTGCTGGAGCAGGGCCGCCTCCCGCTGGATCGAGTCGGTGAGCAGCCCCACGCGGGCGCCGATCTCCGGCGAGATGGCCTCCCAGTAGGCCAGCAGGTCGGCGGCCAGCTCCGGCTGCCGCTCGGCCAGGCGCCGCAGGGCGTCGGGCGTGGGCAGCGGCGCCGACTCCTCCAGCTCCAGGGCCAGGGCGAAGAGGTCGGTCTCCTGGGCGTGGGCGCGCAGCCGCTCCAGCAGGCCCGGAGGGAGCCGGTCCAGGACCCGCTGCTCCCAGGGCTGGGCGGTGCCGAACCGCTCCCGGTTCTGGATCACCAGCAGGGAGAGCGCGAGGTCCAGGAGCGGCGAGTAGCGGAACTGGATCAACTGCCTCAGCCGGTCGTGGTCGGTCAAGCGCAGCTCACCCCTTTGAATTGCATCGCCGTGCAACTCAAATCTAGCATTGATTGCATGAAAGGTCAAGTGTGAGGGCGCGCTGCCAGCGCCAGGAGCGGCAGCGGGGGCTGTGGACGCGGATGGGGATGTTCGGCAAAGCGGCGCCCGACCGGCTTACCCGGGCCCGTGGCGCGATACATTGGTGGCGACCGCGCACACGGGAAGGGGAGGGGGACGATGGGTGCCTTTGCGGGTTACCCCGCGGGTTTCTCCGGGGCGCCAGGGGCTCCGGAACCGCCGACGCTCCAGGTGACGGGGGTCGGCGAGGCGGAGGCGACGCCGGACACGGCCCGGATCACGCTGGGCTTCACGGCCCGGGCGCCGCAGGCCGCCGCGGCCTACGAGCAGACGGCGGCCGCGCTGAACCGCGTGGTCCAGGCGCTGATGCAGGCGGGCCTCACGGCCGCACAGCTGCAGACCCGGGAGATCGCGCTGAACCCGGTCTACGAGCCGTCTGGGGAGGAGGGGGAAAGCCGGCTCCTTGGCTACGAAGCGTCGGCGACTTTGGCCGTCACCCTGCGGGATCTTGCCCGGGTGGGGGCGGTGATCGACCTGGCGGTTGCGTCCGGAGCCAATCGGGTGGACGGGGTGCAGTTTACGGTGAGGGAGGCGGAGCGGGCGGAGGCGGCGGCGCTGGCGCAGGCGGTGCACGACGCCCGGCGGCAGGCCGCGGTGCTGGCCCAGTCCCTGGGGGTGGTGCTCGGGCCGGTGCGGGAGGTGGTGGCCGAAGCGAGCCCGGTCCCCTTCGTCGCCCGCGCGGCTGAGGGGATGCCGGTGCTGCCGGGCACGCTCACCCTCACGCGCAGCGTGCGGGTGGTTTACGCCCTCCTGGCTCCCGGACGCGCCTGAAGCCACGGCCGGGGAGGCGCGAAAGGAGGACGGCCGGGGCTGCCGCCCCGGCCGTGTGCGCGGTGCGCCCCCCGCCGCCGCTCAGGCTGCGGGGGGCTGGAGGTTCAGTGTCTGGCCATGCTTTCGAGCATCTGCATCTTCAGTCTCCACAGCGGTTCGGAGAGGTCCACCTTGTAGCTGGCCGGATTGGTGAGCCGCTGGATCTCCTCGTAGAACCGCTTGCGCTGGACGGCGACCCACTCCCGGGCCGCCGCGGTCACCCTGTCCGGCGGCTGGTCGGGCAGGAGCAGCTTGCCGTCCTCGATATAGGTCAGCAGCAGGTCCTCCACGGTGAAGTTGCGCAGGACGGTCTTCTT
Source organism: Bacillota bacterium (assembly GCA_003242675.1). The sequence goes on from QGVE01000004.1 coordinate 34,328, forward strand.
CCATGTGTGGACCGGGTCGAAGATGAGGAACGGCTTATCCGGGTCGGGCAGCGGCTCGTCCGGCAGCATCAGCAGGTCGGCCAGGTAGTAGCCGGTCTCCTTGCTGCGGAAGCGGATAAGCTGCTTGGGGCCGCCCGGATGGGTCACCTTCTCGGGGTTCTCGGAGATCTTGATGCGGGGCGACCAGGTGCCGTTTTCGTCGACGGCGGCGAGCTTGTACACGCCGCCCAGCGACGGCTGGTCGGCGGCGACGACCATGTTGGTGCCCACGCCCCACATGTCGATCGGGGCCTTCTGCAGCTTCAGGTCGCGGATCACATACTCGTCCAGGTCGCCGGAGGCGACGATCTTGGCGTCCTTGAACCCCGCCTCGTCCAGCATCCGGCGGCACTCCTTGGAGAGGTAGGCCAGGTCGCCCGAGTCGATGCGGATGGCGCCGATCCGGATGCCCAGCTCGCGCGCGACGGCGATGGCGTTGGGCAGCCCCGAGCGCAGGGAGTCGTAGGTGTCGATGAGGAAGGTCGGGTTCCGGCCCAGCTTGATCTGGGACTGCGCCCAGAGCCGGAAGGCCTCCTTCTCGTCGCCGCCCAGCATCACCAGGGCGTGGGCGTGGGTGCCCTTGACCGGGATGCCGAACAGGCGGCCGGCCTCGAGGTTCGAGGTCGAGTCGACGCCGGCGATGTACGCGGCCCGGCTGTGGTAGATGGCGGCGTCGCCGCCCTGGGCCCGGCGCAGGCCCATCTCCAGCACGGGGTCGCCCTCCGCGGCCTCCACCACGCGAAACGCCTTCGTGGCCACCAGGGTCTGCGGGTTGACGATGTTCAGGATGCGGGCCTCCACGTAGGTCAGCTCCTCGATGGGGCCCACCAGGGTGATGATCGGCTCGCCGGGGAAGACGAACGTGCCCTCAGCCACCGCCCGCATCGTGCCGGTGAACCGGAGGCCGCGCAGGTGCTCGACGAACTCCGGCTCGAACCCCAGGCCGGCGATGTACTCCAGGTCCTCCTCCGAAAGCTTGAGCTCGGCGAGGTACTGCGCAACCTGGTTGATGCCAACCGCCAGGGCCAGCTGGCCGCCGAAGGGGGCCTTGCGGAAGAAGACCTCCTTGACGACCCGGCGCCGGTGCTGGCCGGCCAGCCAGTAGGCGCGCATCATTTCGAGGGCATATTCGTCTGCCAGCAGTCCTTCCGAGGGCGTTGGAGAGCGCATGGATCCACCTGCTTTCCGGGGCTGTTGGGGAAGGGCAACAGCCGAAAGATAACTGTTACCAACGGTTAGAATAGCGCACCGGCTGCCGGCCGTCAAAACCGGTCAGCCGCTGCGGTAGTGCTGCTTCACCATATGGATGAAGGTCCGCACCGGCTCGGGGAGGACGCCCTCGGCCCGCACGTAGGCCCGCACGGTCCGGCTGGAGCCCGGCCAGTCGGCGATGGGCCGGGCCGCGAGCCGGCCGTCTCGCGCCTCCTCCCGCACCGCCGATGCCGGCAGGATGGTGACGCCCATCTGCAGCATCACCGCGGTCTTGATCGTCTCGACGGTCGGATGCTCCACCAGCCGGCAGGTGATGCCGTGCTGCGCCAGCGCCTGCTCCACCTCCTGGCGCATGCCGGCGCCCTGGTGGAGGACCAGCAGGGTCCTCCCGGCCAGGTCCCGCAGCCGTTCCAGCGGCTCGGCCGGGTGGCTGACCAGGAGCATGGGGTCGGAGAAGAGCTTGATGGCCTTGACGCCCGGCGCCGAGACGCGCGAGGCGAGGAACGCGACGTCCACCTCGTACTCGAGCAGCTGGTTGAGCACGTCGCGGTTCTGCCCCGGCCGCAGGTCGACCGGGATGGCGGGGTACGCCGCGCGGAAGGCGGTGATGACCGGCGGCAGGGTGTAGAGGGTGATGATCAGCCCCGCGGCGATCCGCAGCCGGCCCGGGCCGGCGCCGGAGGCCTGGGCCGCCGCGTGGCGGCAGGCGGCCACCGCGGCCAGGGCCGCTCGGGCGTGGGGCAGGACGGCCTGTCCCGCGGGCGTGAGCTCCACGCCGCGGGGCGTGCGGGTGAGCAGCACCGCCCCGAGCTGGGCTTCCAGGGACTTGATCTGCCGCGTGATGGCGGGCTGCGACAGGTGCAGCATCTCGGCCGCCTTGTTCAGGCTGCCGGTCTCAGCGGCGGCGCAGAAGCTTTCCAGCAGATGCAGCAAGGCCACGTCCCTCCCACCGTTCGTGCACATAAGGATTCGGCGCGGGCTCGTCCAGTCCTACCCGCGCCCCGGGCGCCTGCAGGATCCGGCCTGCAGGCGCCGACTTCGGAGGTGGGCGTTGGGCTGCGGAAGCGGGTGCGGTAGGGAAGTGGTGCCACGATCGTGATAGCCTGAACAAGCATGGCCCAGTCTCAGCATGGCAAGAAAGAACTAACGCAGACGTGCTATTACGGCCGCTCATATGCGGACTTAGGGATACCTCCATACGGCCGGTTCGGCTGGCCAAGTGGATCCGGCGGCATGACAGGATGTTGGCAGGATCGTTATAAAACTGTAAGAATCACGGCCCAAACGCAGGCTTGACCATCCCGGAAGTAGCACAACAGCACTAGTCCAAAAGTGGTGCAAAAGATTCGTGAAACCGGCTTGTGACAGGGGTAACAGCTTCTCCGAGGGTTTGTGATCTGGCTAACAAATAGACCCAGGGGCCAACTGTCCTATTGCGAAACCAACGTCCTGAGCTATTCCGGCGCTGAATAGACCAAGGTATGATCGGAAGTAAACCGTACGTCACACGAATGGCGCACGGTGCCACCCAAGCGGTGGCGTGCGGCGCTTCACATGGGGGTGGACAGTTTGGGTCTGACCCGACGTGAACTTCTCAAGAGCTCCTTGGCGGCGGGGGGCGCCCTCTCGCTCCTTTCGCTCGGCGACAAGGCTGAGGCGAAGCCGCGGGGCGAACTGAAGATCGAGGGCGCGAAGGACTACCGTACGATCTGCTGCTACTGCTCGGTGGGCTGCGGGATCCAGCTCTGGGTGAAGGACGGCGAGATCGTCCACGTCAGCGGCGATCCCGACCACCCGATCAACGAGGGCACGCTCTGTCCCAAGGGCGCGTCCATCGCCAACCTGCGCGTGATCGCCGACAAGCACAACCGGTACCGGCCCAACCCGCGGCGGCTGACCAAGGTGCTCTACCGGGCGCCGGGCGCCACGGAGTGGGAGGAGAAGGACTGGGACTGGGCGATCGAGCGCATCGCCCGCAACGTGAAGGCGACCCGGGACGCGACCTTTGAGCGGGTGGACGAAAACGGCGTCACCGTCAACCGCACGTTCGCGATCGCCCACATCGGCTCGGCCGCCCTGGACAACGAGGAGAACTACGTCCTGGCCAAGCTGATGCGCAGCCTGGGCGTCGTCCGCCTGGAGCATCACGCCCGTCTCTGACACAGCTCCACGGTGGCCGGTCTGGCCCCCACGTTTGGACGCGGCGCGATGACCAATCACTGGATCGACTACCAGAACACCGACGTCTTCCTGGTGCTGGGCACCAACCCGGCGGAGAACCACCCGATCGCGATGCGCTGGATCGACCGGGCGCGGGAGACCCGGGGCGCGAAGCTGATCGTCGTCGATCCCAAGTTCACCCGCACGGCCGCCAAGGCCGACCTGTACGTGCCCATCCGCCCGGGCACCGACATCGCCTTCCTGGGCGGGCTGATGAACTATGCCATGACCCACGGCCGGTACTTCCACGACTACGTGGTCAAGTACACCAACGCCAGCTACCTCATCCACCCGGACTTCAAGTTCGAGGACGGCCTCTTCTCCGGGGCCCAGGTGGGCGAGGACGGCCAGGTGAAGTACGACACGACGACCTGGCAGTACCAGCGGGACGAGGACGGCAACATCAAGAAGGACCCGACGCTCCAGCACCCGCAGTGCGTGTTCCAGCTCATGAAGAAGCACTACTCCCGCTACACCCCGGAGATGGTCGCGGAGACCTGCGGCATGTCGGTCGAGGAGTTCCTGGAGGTCGCGGAGCTCTTCACCTCCACGGGCCGGCAGGACCGGGCGGGCAACATCATGTACGCCATGGGCATCACCCAGTCGACCCACGGCTCGCAGAACGTGCGGGCGGTGGCGATGCTCCAGCTCCTCCTGGGCAACATCGGCATCCCGGGCGGCGGCGTGAACGCCCACCGGGGCGAGTCCAACGTCCAGGGCTCCACCGACATGGCGATGCTCTGGAACAACCTGCCCGGCTACATGCCGATGCCCTCCGCGGCGCAGCACCCGACCCTGGAGGCCTACCAGGCGACGACCCCCAAGTCGGGCTACTGGTCGAACCGGCGCAAGTTCATGGTTTCGCTCCTGAAGGCCTGGTGGGGCGACCACGCGCGGCCTGAGAACGACTTCGCTTACGACTACCTGCCGAAGCTGGACAGCCGGGACCACTCCCACATGTCCATCTTCGAGGCGATGGGCCGCGGCGAGGTGAAGGGCCTCTTCGCCTGGGGCCAGAACTTCGCCGTCGGCGGGCCGAACGTCGCGAAGGAGCGGGCGGCGCTGGCCAACCTTGACTGGCTGGTCGTGGTCGACCTCTTCGAGACCGAGACGGCGGCCTTCTGGAAGGGCCCGGGCATGAACCCGGCGGAGATCCAGACCGAGGTCTTCCTGCTGCCTGCCGCCGCCTCGTTCGAGAAGTGCGGCACGGTCACCAACTCCGGCCGCTGGATCCAGTGGCGGGACAAGGCCGTGGAGCCCCCGGGCGACGCGCACGACGACCTCTGGATCGCGGACCGGCTCTACAAGAAGCTTCGGGAGCTCTACGCCACCGAGGGCGGCGTCTTCCCGGACCCGATCCTGCACCTGCACTGGGACTACGACGACGGTGACCACCCGTCCTCGGCCAAGGTGGCCTTCGAGATCAACGGCTACACCTGGGCCGACCGGAAGGGGCTCACCACCTTCGCCGACCTGAAGGACGACGGCTCCACCGCCTGCGGCTGCTGGATCTACGCCGGCTACTTCGACAACTTCGAGACGCCCAGGTGCCGCAGCCGGGTGAAGGACGAGCCCGGCAAGACCCTGGGCACGCACCTGGGCTGGGCCTGGGCCTGGCCGGTCAACCGACGCATCCTCTACAACCGCTGCTCGATGGACGAGCACGGCCAGCCGTGGGATCCGGAGCGGCCGCTCTTCCGCTGGGACGGCGAGAAGTACATCGCCCAGGACGTGGCCGACTTTGCCGCAGCGGTCCCGCCGGAGGTCTCGGCGCAGAACCCCTTCATCATGATGCAGGAGGGCGTGGCCGCGCTCTGGGCCCCGTCCGGCATGAAGGACGGCCCGATCCCCGAGCACTACGAGCCGGTGGAGTCGCCGGTGACCAACCGGTTCAGCCCGCGGCAGTTCAACCCGGCCATCGTCATCTCCGGCAAGGGCGAGTTCGGCGCCATCACCGCGGCCGAAGACCCCAACTTCCCGTACATCTGCACCACCTACCGGGTGACCGAGCACTGGCAGTCCGGCGCGATGACCCGTTCCCTCCCGTGGCTGGGCGAGATGATGCCCGACATGTTCGTGGAGATCTCGCCGACCCTGGCCGCCAAGCTGGGCGTGCAGTCCGGCGACCGGGTCGAGGTGACCACCGTCCGCGGCTCCCTGGTCGCCCCGGCCATGGTCACGCCTAGGATGCGGCCGGTGCGGGTGCACGGGCGGGAGATCGAGATCGTGGGCATGCCGTGGCACTGGGGCTACATGGGCCAGTACACCGGCGCCTCGGCGAACCTGCTCACGCCGCACGTGGGCGACGCCAACACCCAGATTCCCGAGTACAAGGCGTTCCTGTGCAACGTCCGGAAGGCCGGCGGCTCCGGCCCGGTGAGGGGGTAGACGCATGACCTACGGGATGCTCATCGACCTGTCCAAGTGCATCGGCTGCCGGGCCTGCCAGGTGGCCTGCAAGCAGTGGAACGACCTGCCCGCCGAGGAGACCAGCGTGGGGCCGGACTTCACCAACCCGCAGCGGCGTTCGGCCTACACCTGGACGACGATCGACTTCGTGACGGCCGAGGTGAACGGCCGCACCGTGGCGACGTTCACCAAGTCCGGCTGCATGCACTGCCTGGAGCCGGCCTGCGAGTCGGTCTGCATCGTCGGGGCGATCCAGCGGCAGGAGAACGGCGCGGTGACCATCGACCACGACAAGTGCATCGGGTGCCGCTACTGCCAGCTGGCCTGCCCCTTCGGCGTGCCCAAGTACGAGTACGACCAGGTGGTGCCCCGCATGCGGAAGTGCACGATGTGCTACGACCGCATCGTGGAGGGGCTGGAGCCGGCCTGCGCGGCCACCTGCCCGAGCGGCGCCATCCAGTTCGGCGAGCGGGACGAGCTCTTGAGGCTGGCCAAGCAGCGCATCGCCGAGGGGAACGGCCGGTACATCGACCACGTCTACGGCGAGCACGAGGCAGGCGGGACCGCGGTGCTGTACATCTCCCCGGTGCCGCTGGACCTCACCGCCCTGAACACCGACGTCACCACCGAGTCGGTGCCGGGCTTCACCTGGAAGGCCATGCGCCAGCTGCCGGCGCTGGTGGGCAGCGTGGCGGTGCTTTCCCTGGGGCTGATGGCCTACTCGAAGCGGCGCGCCGAGCTGGAGGCGGCGCAGAAGGGGGGCGGTGCGCAGTGAGCACGTGGAACGCGGCCAACGTGGCCGGAAAGCCGGCCCGGCTCCGGCCCGAGTGGTGGCGCTGGCGGCTGACGCCGGGCAAGGCGGCCCTGCTCCTCCTGTTCGGTGCCGCGGCGGCGGTCGCGATCGCCCGGCTCTTCCTGGGACTGGGCGCCGTCACGGGGCTCAACGACTCGATGCCCTGGGGCCTCTGGAAGATCTACGACGTCGTGGTCGTGGTGCCGCTGGGCGCCACCGGGTTCGTGATGGCCTTCATCCGCTACTTCACCCCGGGCGGGGAGCGGTACGAGTACCTGAACCGCCGGGCGGTGATCTGGGCGGCCATCATGTACCTCTCCATGGGCGTCCGGCTGGCGTTCGACATCGGCATCCCCTGGCGCATCATCTACCCGATCGTGCGCTTTGGCAACCTGCACTCGCCGCTGTTTGAGATCGCCTGGTGCGTGTTCCTCTACCTGATCGTGCTCTTCTTCGAGAACATCAGCCGGGTGGCGGAGGAGCAGCGGCGGCCCTGGGTGAAGAGGGCGGACCACCTGCTGCACAAGGTCCTGCCGGCGTTCGTGCTGGCCGGCGTGCTGCTCTCGACGATGCACCACTCCTCGCTGGGCACGCTGTTCATGATCACCGGCCGCCGCATGGACCCGCTCTGGTACCATCCCTGGCTCAACTACGTCTTCCTGCTGACCTCCATCGCGACCGGCATGGGCATGATGATGGTGATCGAACACCTGACCAGCCGGTACTACAAGATCAAGTTCGAGACCGACCTGCTGGCGCGGCTGGCTCCGTGGGTCGCCGGCATCCTCAGCTTCGTGCTGGTCTGGCGGCTGGGCTGGCTGGCGGCCGACGGCCAGATCGGGCAGATCTTCGTGCCCCGGGTGGAGACGGCGCTCTGGTGGCTGGAGATCCTCCTGGGCTACGCGGCGCCGATCGCCATCCTGGCCTCGAAGGCCCGGTTCACCCGGCAGGGGCTGTTCCTGGGCGGCCTGCTGACCGTGCTGGGGATGATCGCCCTGCGCCTCAACGTCGGCTTCACCGCCCTGGTGGACGCCCTCGGGGCCCAGTACACGCCGTCCCTGCCGGAGATCCTGTTCAGCGTCGGCGCGACGGCCGGCACGGTGGTCATCTACACCTGGTTCGTCGAGACGCTGCCCTCCATCCTCGGCCCGCGGCAGAGCGAACCCGAGGAACTGGAGGCCGTGGGGGACTGAGCTGCGGCAGCGGAGGAGGGAGCTCCCGTGACGACGTGGGCCTATGGCGAGCGGATTCTCTACGTCGACCTCACCCGGCGCGCGGCCCGGGTGGAGCCGACGCCGTCCGCCCTGAAGCGGGGATTTGTCGGCGGCGCGGGCTTCGTGGCGAGTCTGCTCGCCCAGGCCCCGTCTGACCGGGTCACGCTGGCCACCGGCCCGCTCTCCGATGCGATGGCCGGCCGGCTGGCCATGGGCGCCGTCGCCGGCGGCCGGCCGGTCTTCGCCTCGCTGGGGGGCCGCATGGCGGCGGCCCTGAAGGGCGCCGGCTTCGACGCCGTCGTGATCGACGGCCGGCTGGACCGCCCCGGCGTGCTGATGCTGGAGCCGGACGGGGTGCGGCTCCTGGACGCCGGCCACCTGTGGGGGCTGGAGGTGCCGGACGTGGCCCGCCACCTCTACCTGGAGGCCGGCCCCTACTGGGCGACCATGGTGCTGGGGCCCGCAGCGGACTACCGCGTGCCCTTCGCCGTAGCGGTGCACGAGGGCCACTTCGCCGGCGGCAGCGGCGTCGCCGCGGCCCTGGGCCGCAAGCGGATCAAGGCGATCATGGTGCGGGATGCGCTGGCCATCCCCTCCCGCTGCACCGGCTGCAGCCTGGCCTGCCCGGCAAAGCTCTCCCCGAGCGCCGGCCGCGCGGGCGACCTGGGGCTGGACGCGCCCACCGCGGAGCGGTTGGTCGCCCTGGCGAGTAGGCTGGTCCAGGCAGGGATGCTTCCCGAGCCCATCGAACTCCTGACCGAGATCGCGTACCGGCGCGGCGTGGGGGCGATCTTCGCCGACGGCGAGGAGGCCGCGCTCCGGCGGCTGGGGCCGGAGGCGGCCCGGTTCCTCCCGCTTCTGCCGCCGCGCCGGCGGCAAAGCGGCATCGGGATCGCCGACCTGCTGGGCACCTGCCAGCGGGTCTGCCGGGAGCGCCCGGGGGAGATCCTGCGCTCGGCCCTGGTGGCGACGAAGGGGCTGCTGGCCGACGCGAGCTGACGGAGGAGGGGGCCGATGGTCGAGTTCGGAGAGCTGCCGCCCATGCCCGTGGAGCGGCCGGCCACGCTCTACATCAATGATCAGGAGATCGTGACCTTGCAGACGACGCCCAGCCACCTCGATGACTGGGCGCTCGGCTTTCTTTTTGGCGAGGGGATCATCCGCGACCTGGGGGAGGTCGCCCGCCTCTCGGTGGACGAGGACCGGGGGATGATCTGGGTCGACGTGCCCGGCCTGACGGAGCTGCCCGACGCCTCGACCCGCAAGCGCTACCTCACCGCCGGCTGCGGCAAGGGAGTGACCTTCAGCTCCCTGAAGGACGCCCTGCTGCTGAAAAGAGTGGACCACCCGCTCACGGTGCGGGTGGCCGACCTGCTGGAGTGGGTGAAGGAGATGCAGCGCAACACGCCGCTTTACGCGGCGACCGGCGGCGTGCACGGCGCGGGGCTGAAGAACGTCCGGACCGGCGAGATGATCGTGCGGGAGGACATCGGCCGCCACAACGCCCTGGACAAGGCCATCGGCGCCGCCCTGCGGGCGGGCTGGGACTTCACCCAGGTGGTGGCGGTGAGCACGGGACGCATCAGCTACGAGGCGGCCACCAAGCTGGGCCGGGCCCGGATCGCCGTGGGCGCCACGCTCACGGCCGCCACCGACCAGGCCGTGCGGCTGGCGACCCACCTGGGCATCGATCTGGTGGGGTACGCCCGCAGCCCGAAGCACATGGTGGTCTACACCCGCTGCGGCCGGCTGCTGCTGTAGCGGGGCCATCAGGACCCCGCGGCATCCGCCGGCTTGGCGTACCGGAACGAGGGCGGGGTCTTCAGGGGCGGGAGCGTCAGGCTCTCGCTCTTGACCACGGTGACCTTGATGCCCCACCGGGCGAGCAGGTCGATCACGCCGCCCCGCAGCTTCAGCGAGGCGTCCAGCACGGCGGGGTCGCCGATCGCGTGGATCTCCACGGGCGGGGCGATCATCGTCTCCCCGACCAGGATGCGCTCGCCGACGTTGCGGATGCCGCTCACGGAGGTCAGCCGCACGCCGCCCACGGCGATCGCCTCGGCGCCGGCGGTGTACAGCTCATTGACCACCCGCCAGATGTCCTCGTCCGCGACGCGGTTCTTGGCGGTGACCGCCTCCGGCGTCTCGCTGAGCGTGACGACGACGCCGGGCCCCGTCACCGCCGTCGTCCCGGCCAGCAGCCGGAGCCGCTCCAGCTCCGCCTCCTGGGCGGGCGAGCTCAGGGAATGGCGCAGCGCGGAGACCTCCCGCTCCAGCTCCCGGATGCGCTCCTCCGCGGCCGAGAGCTGCGCCTCCCGGTCGGTGAGAGCGGCGACCAGCTCGTCCATGCGGAGCCGGGTGGGATCGAGCTTCTGTTCGCTGGTGATGCGGAACTGCGTCGTAAGCATGAGTCCGAGGAAGAGCATCACCACCGCGAGTCCCCAATAGGTCCTCTTCACCGGTTCACCACTTCCATCAATTGCTGGGCTGTGGGATTCCTCTCCGCTCTGTTCGACCCCCGGCAACAGACTCCTCCAGCGGCCCCGGGGGAGGATCCGTGGGGGCCAGGGGCGAAGTCAAGGTATCTATGCTCTATCATACCAGCCGCGCGAGGAGGATCTGAAGCCCTTGAACACGACCCTCTCGGCGGGCCGGCCGATGCTGGCCCTCCTGCTGGTGCTCAGCCTGACCCACGGCGTCATCGACCTGACCTCCGGCGCGCTCATCGCCCTCCTGCCGGCCATGCGGGAGGCATATTCGCTCTCCTACGCCCTGGTCGGCCTCATCCCGCTGTTCGCGAATCTGACCTCGACGTTCACCCAGCCGATCTTCGGCATCATCAGCGACCGTTCCGAGATGCGCTGGCTCCTGCCCCTCAGCCTGGCCCTGGCGGGGTTGGGCCTGGCCGCGGTGGGGTACGTCCGCAGCTACTGGCTGGTCCTGGCGGCGGCGATGGTCACCGCCCTGGGCAGCGCGGCGTTCCACCCCGAGGGCGCGCACGCGGCCCACAACCTGGCCGGCCACCGCCGTGCGCTGGGCATGGCGATCTACAGCGTGGGCGGCAACCTGGGCTACGCCCTGGGGCCCGGCTTCGCCGCCGCCCTGGTCGCGGCCTTCGGCCTGCGGGGGACGGGGTTCGCCGCGCTGCTGCCGCTCCTGCTCGCCGCCTTCCTGCTGCGCCTCCTGCCCCGCTGGCGCGCCCACGAGCGGGAGGCGGTGGCCCGCCAGCGCGAGCAGTCGGAGGCGGGCGAGACCAACTGGCGGGGCACGGTGCTGATCACGCTGGTGGTGATCCTTCGCTCGATCATCCACCTGGGCATGACGACCTACGTGCCGTTCTTCTGGATCGACGTGCTGGGCAATGACCCGGCCACTGCCGGCCTGGTGCAGATGACCTACCTGCTCGCCGGGGTGCTGGGGACGCTGCTGGGCGCGCCGTTGGCGGACCGCTTCGGCACCAAGCCGGTGCTCGTCGCCTCCTTCGCCCTGCTCCTGCCGGTGCAGGCCGTGCTTTCCACCCTGCGGGGATGGCCCCTGCTCATCGGCCTCTTTGCCGCCGGGTTCCTGGTGGTGTCGACGTTCACGACGACCCTGGTGATGACGCAGGAGTACATGCCCCGCAGCCTGGGGCTGGCCTCGGGGCTCAACCTCGGCCTGGCCTTCGGCATGGGCGGCGTGGGCACGTCGGTGCTCGGCGTGATCGCCGACCATTACGGCGTGCTGGCGGCCATGCGGGTCATCGCCGCGCTGGTCGCACCCGCGCTTCTGCTCACGCTGGTCCTGCCGCCGGTGCGACTCAAGCGGACCTGATGCTCCCATTGCGATGACGGTTCAGCTGTGCTATAGTCATGGGTGCAGTCGGGAGTAGATCGGGTCCTGGTGGCCCGCGCGGTCTTCAAAACCGTCTGGGCCGCAGTGATCCTGCGGCCGGTGGGTTCGATTCCCACATGCTCCCGCCAGCGCCTGAGAGGGAGCCGCTCCGGTCGGATGACCGGGCGGCTCCTTTTCGTGCCCGCGGCAGGCGAGGAGGACGCGGCCGCCCGGCAAGATCAGTCGCTTCCGCGGCCGCTGGCGCGCCGCGGGTACGCAAAGGACGGCCCCCGGGCGCTGCAGGGCAGACCCGGGGGCGAGAAGGCGCTTCTGAGCGTTGTCGCCTTCGAACTTACCGGCGCTTGGCCGGTTCCCGTGCGGGATCCGGCGGCGCGACTGCCGCTACGGCAACAGCTCCCGCAGCCGCTCCCAGTCGCCGGGCCGCACCGCATGGTGCGGCAGCCCGGCCCGGGCGCAGACCTCCGCCGCCGGGCCGGGCTGGCCCGCGTCCAGCTCGACGACCGCCAGCGGCCGGAACGTGCGGGCCTCGAGCACGGTGACGAGGGGGTAGGTGTCCGCCGCCTTCTCCCGCAGCTCGCCGGGGAGCGCGGCGAGCCGTTCGGGGCCCAGGACCCATACGAGCGGCAGGCGCGGCGCCAGGAGCACCTCCCGCTGCCGGAGCAGGGCGGCCAGCCGGTTGTAGAGCTCCCGCTCGTCGCCCTGCAGCCCTTCGGCGATGGCGTCCGCCGCCGTCAGGCAGGCCGCGTGCAGCTGACCTTCGGAAGGGAGGAGCCCCAGCGCCCCGGGCTGGAGGCCGGCGGCCTGCGCCGCCTCCTCCGGCCGGGCAGCGCCGGTCAGGTCCACCAGGGCCGGGATCTGCGCAAGGGTCGCCCGGCGGCCCACCAGCACAGCCTGCTGCGCCGCACAGTTCACGGCGCGCAGTACGGCCCGGCTCCGCTCGCCCAGCCACTGCAGGCTCTCGGGCGTGGCGCCGGCGCCCAGCACCAGCGAGATGACCACCGCCTGGTGCCGGCCCATGGGCTCGTCGGCCGCGTAAACCGGGATCCGGCGCAGGGCTGCGGCCCGCCCCGGGTCCCGCTCCGCGTCGGCGAGCCGCCCGAGCAGCTGGCGGAGCAGCCGCGCCTGCCCGCTGAAGGGGCTGTAGAGGGCGACGTCCGCAACGCCGGCGCCCAAGAAGCGGGTCACCTGCAGCAGTGCGGCGCGCGCTTCCAGGGGGTTCTGCGCCTGGCTGATCGCGGCCGGTGCGGGGAAGACCGTCTGCCCGTCGTCCACGTTGAGGAACTGTACGGCTTCCCGGGCGCAATAGGTTCGGCGGAGCCGCTGGGCCTGGGGTCCGGCCACCGCCAGGGCGCGGTGCAAGGCGGAGACCTCAGTGTAGGCAAACGGCGCCAGGTTGTGCTCCTCCACCTGATCGAGCAGGCGCGCGTCCTCGTCCGGCCCCAGGATGGAGGGCGGCATGACGCCTTCCTCGTCGCCCAGCAGCACCACACGCTTCGCCCGGTAGAGCACAGGCAGGAAGGACGGGATCTGCACCCGTTCGGCGTCGTCGACCACCAGCAGGTCGAAGAGCTCCGGCTCGTTGGGCACGATGCCGGCGACGGCCAGGGTGGGGCTGACCACCACCGGGAAGGCGGCCAGCAGGTCGGCGAACCGCTGCCGGGTGAGGACCGAAGTGCGGGGGCCGCCCTTCTCCAGGGACTCGATCTCGCCGGTGACCGAGGCGATGATCTTGTCCAGGTTCGGCCGGATCTCGGCGACCTTGCGGAGCCAGGCGGCGCGGAGCCGCCGGCGGTCCACCTCGGCCTTCTTCCGGGCGGCCTCCCGGGCCCGGGCGGCGGCCTGCTCCCGGCCGTCCGCGGCGGCGCCGGCTGCCAGCAGCCGGCGGGCGCGCGCCAGGAGGACCGGGTAGGCCTGCACCAGGAGCCCCAGGCCCTCGATCTGCGTCTGCAAGTCGCCCTCGGGATGGCAGAAGTCCGGGACCCCCGCCTGCCGCAGGGCGCTCTTGATCTGGCCCGCCCGCCGCATCTGGCTCAGCCGGGCGGCGAAGCCGCCCTCTTTCTGCCACGCCAGCGCGCGGAGGTGCAGCTGCCGCAGTGCCGCGAGCTGCTCCGGCCGGAACTGCTCCGCGTTGGCCGGGCTCACGCGCGCCGCCAGCGCCTCGATCCAGCCCCGCCTGGGGTGGTGTGGGAGGCCGGCTTCCACCTGCCGGGAGACAGGCTCCATCGCCTCGCCCAGCTCCGCCAGGGAGGCGGCCCGGGCATGTTCGGCCTGCAGCCGGTCCAGCTCCTCCGCCAGCGCCCGGCTCTCCGCCGTAAGCGCCGCCAAATCGGGCGGGGCCTCCTCGCCCCGGGCCTTCAGCGACTCCAGCACCTCCAGGGTCTGGCGCAGGGACTCGAGCCACGCTTCCCGGCTGCCGATGTGGAGCACCCCCGGGAAGGCCTCGCGGAACTCCCCGGGCAGCCGGCCGTCCGGGGTCACGTAGAGGACCCGCTGCCCGTGGGCGGCCGCGCAGGCGATCAGGCTGGCCGCGACCGCGCTCTTGCCGGAGCCCGCGGGGCCGGCGACGGCCAGGAAGGGTGCCTGCCACCGCTTCAGCACCCGCACCTGGTCGGCGTCGGCGGGCAGGATGGAGAGGTAGTCGTCGGACTCCCGCGCCGCGGGCAGCCCCTGCTCACCGGTGAACATGCGGATGCCGTCGGGCAGCCGGTCCCGGCGCAGCTGCTCCATGAGCTGGAGCTCCCGGACCGGGCCCCGGGGGGAGCCGATCCACTCGGATCCGAAGAGCACCGCGTCGTACTGCACGTCCACGCCGGCCAGGTACTGGCTCAGGAGCTCGGCCGGCTCCGGGCCGCGGGTCGAAAGCCACGCCCGCATGAGCTCGGCGATCTCGCCGTCGGTCAGGCCCGCGACCTGGCGGAGAAAGCGCCGGTTGAACAGGAGTTCGCTGACGCCCCGGGTCAGCACCACCGTCTGCGGTGCGGTGCCGGGCTCCAGGGTGACCGCGGTGCAGCAGATGGGCACGAGCCGGTCGCCGTCGCGGGCGAGGGGATACCCGTAGTAGAAGGTCCCGCCGATCCCCCGCCCCCGCCGGTTCAGGTAGGCGAGGATCGGCTGGGTGTGCGCCGGCTCGCTGATGATCGTCGTCGTCGCCTTGTGGGTGATCAGGTGCTCCTGCAGCCCGGGCAGGATCACCCGGGCATTGGGGTCGGCAGGAACCAGGATGCCCAGCTCCACTTCCCGCTCGAGGCACTTGCGGTAGTACTTGACCAGGCTGGTCCATAGCGGCGTGGTCTGCCGCGGCGGTCTGAGGGTGGACATGGAACCTACCTCCCCTGAAACATCTCACACTGGATATTCCTGCTCACGATGCGTTCTTCCTCTTTCCCGCCGGGCTTGGCCCCCGGGGATGCGGAAGCGTATAATGGGGGCGAACTCTTGTCCAGATGCCGCGTGATCGGAGGAACGGAACATGAAGCCATGGCAGCAAGCGGCGCTGCGCCGCATCCCGCCGGTGAACGAGATCCTGGACACCCCGACCGGACAGCGGCTGCTGGCCGAGCGCGCCCGCGCGCTCGTGGTGGCCGCGGTCGGCGAGGCGCTGGAGGCCCTGCGCCAGCGGATCACGGCCGCGTCCAGCGAGGAGGAGCTGGCGGCCCTGGACTGCACTCCGGAGGGGCTGGCGGCCGAGGCCGCGGCGCGCCTCACGCGGCGGCTCGGGCCCCGGCTGCGCCGGGTGATCAACGCGACGGGCGTGGTCATCCACACCAACATGGGACGGGCGCCCCTCGCGGAGGAGGCGGTGGCGGCCATCGTTGACATTGCCGGCCGCTACAACAATCTCGAGCTCGACCTCTCCACCGGCGAGCGGGGCTCCCGCTACGCACACGTGGAGGGGCTGCTCGCGGAGCTGACCGGCGCGGAGGCGGCCATGGTGGTGAACAACAACGCCGCGGCGGTGCTGCTCATGCTCTCCGCCCTGGCCGCGGGGAAGGAGGTCATCGTCTCCCGCGGGGAGCTGGTGGAGATCGGCGGCTCCTTCCGGGTGCCCGACGTCATGAAGCAGGGAGGCGCCCGGCTGGTGGAGGTCGGCACCACCAACAAGACGCACCCCCGGGACTACGAGGAGGCCATCGGCCCCGAGACCGGGGCCCTGCTGAAGGTCCACCGCTCCAACTTCCGGCTGGAGGGGTTCACGGCGGAGGTCTCGGTGGCCGAGCTCGCGGCGATCGCCCACCGGCACGGGCTCCCCTGCCTGGTGGACTGGGGCTCGGGGGTCATGGTGGATCTGGCCCGCTTCGGTCTGCCCCACGAGGCGACGATGCCCGAGCTCATCGCCGCCGGCGCGGACCTGGTCACGTTCTCCGGCGACAAGCTCCTGGGCGCGCCGCAGGGCGGCTTCATCGTCGGCCGGCGGGACCTGGTGGAGCGGTGCCGGCGCCACCCGCTTGCCCGCGCCGTGCGGGTGGACAAGCTCACCCTCGCGGGCATCGAGGCGACCCTCAAGCTCTACCTGGAGCCGGAGCGGGCCGTGGAGCGGATCCCGGTCCTGCGCATGCTGACGGCGTCCCGCGAGCAGATCGCCCCGCGGGCGGAGGCGCTGGCGGCCAGGCTCAGGGCAGCCGGGATCGAGTGCGAGGTGATCGACGGCGTCTCGCGGGCCGGGGGCGGCGCCCTGCCGGGGGTGGACCTGCCCACGCGCCTCGTGGCGGTGGCGCACCCCGCGCCGCAGGAGGTGGAGGCGCGCCTGCGCGCCTTCGACCCGCCGGTGATGGTGCGCATCCAGGCGGGGCATCTGCTCCTTGACCCGCGCACGCTCTGGGACGATGAGCTGGACGTGGTGGTATCTGCCCTGCGGTCCGCCATCGTCTAACTGCTGGGGAGGTGAACCCGGTGCGGCTGAACGGTCCCGAAGACGCAGTCCGGCTGACCCAGTACACCGCGAAATCCGGCTGAGGGTGCAAGATAGGTCCGGCGGACCTATCCGAGGTGCTCCGGCATCTGCCCCCGTCCATTCCCAACGCCGATGTCATCGTCGGCCTCGACACGCCGGATGACGCCGGGGTCTACCGCATCGCCGACGACCTGGCCCTGGTGCAGACGGCGGACTTCTTCACGCCCATCGTCGACGACCCGTACTGGTTCGGCGCCATCGCCGCGGCCAACAGCCTGTCGGACATCTACGCGATGGGCGGCCGGCCGATCACGGCGCTGAACCTCGTCAGCTTCCCGGTGAGCAAGCTGGACAAGCGCATCCTCGCCGAGATCCTGCGCGGCGGCGCAGACAAGGTGGCCGAGGCGGGCGCGGTGCTGATCGGGGGCCATTCCATCGACGGCCCCGAGCCGACTTACGGGCTGGCGGTCACCGGGCTGGTCCACCCGGACCGGGTCGGGGCGAAGGCCGGCGTGCGGCCGGGCGACCGGCTGATCCTGACCAAGCCCATCGGGGTCGGCGTCATCACCACGGCCATCAAGCGGGGCCTCGCCAGGCCGGCGGACATCGACGAGGTGACGCAGGTCATGGCGAAGCTGAACAACGTCGTGGACGTGCTCGCCCCCTTCGACGTGCGGGGCATGACCGACATCACCGGCTTCGGCCTGCTGGGTCACGCCTCCGAGATGGCCCGCCAGAGCGGTGTCGGCCTCCGGATTTCGGCCGGGGCCGTGCCGGTGTTGCCCTCCACCTACGACTACGCCGAGCAGGGCGCCTTCCCCGGCGGCTCCAAGGCCAATTTCCGGTTCCTGACCGGGGAGGGGCACGTGGAGTTCGCCGACTCGGTGCCCGAACTCGTGCGGATGATCCTCTGCGACGCGGTCACCTCCGGCGGCCTCCTGATTGCGGTGGGGGCCGACCGGGCGGAGGAGCTGGCCGCGGCCCTCAAAGCACACGGGACGCTCACCGCTGCCGTCATCGGCGAGGCGGTGGCCGAGCATCCCGGGAAGATTATGGTGATCGACTGATGCAGATTGAGCGAGTGCCGGGTATCGCCCTGAGCCCCAGCGAAGCGGTGAAGGCGTACCTGGGGGACTGGGCGCGCGTGGCTCCTGCGTACGAGTACGACTGGCGCAGTCAGGAGAGCTTTCAGCGGCGGGCGGCCTACCTGTTGGGCGGCGGGTATACCGGCGACCGCTCCGCGGTGGCGGCCGCCCTGGAGCGGTACAACCGCGCCCTGGGCGCGGATGAAGCGGCGCTGGAGGGCGCCCGGCTGCTGGGTCAGCCGGGCACCCTCGCCGCGGTGACCGGCCAGCAGGCCGGTGTGCTTACCGGGCCGCTTTACACGATCTACAAGGCCATGACCACCATCCGGCTGGCCCGGCAGCAGAGCGAGCGGCTGGGCGTGCCGGTGGTCCCCGTCTTCTGGATCGCCGCCGAGGACCACGACTGGCAAGAGGTGAGTTGGGTGATGGTGCCGGCGGGGAATGAGGCCCGCCGGCTTGCGCTGGCTGAGCGGTTCGACGGCGATCGGCGCTCGGTGGGGCTCGCGCCCATGCCGGAGTCGGTGGCGGGGCTGATCGACGAGTTCGCCGCGCTGATGCCGGACACGGAGTTCAAGGAAGAGGTCGTCGCGCGCCTCCGGGAGGCGGCGTCCGGCGGGCCGGCGCTCGATCCGGCGGCGACCGGCGGTGCGCCGACCCTGGCGGACTGGTTCGGCCGGCTGATGGCCTGGCTCTTCCGCGGCACCGGCCTCGTCTTCCTCAACTCGTCCGACCCGGCGCTCCGGCGCATCGAGGCGCCGTTCTTCGCCCGCGCCCTCACGCAGCAGGCCGAGGTGGAGGCGGCCTGCGCCGCCGGCATCGCCCGGTGGGAGCGGGAACTGGGGTTTGTGTGCACCGTCGAGCAGATGCCGAACAGCCTGAATCTCTTCATTTATATTGATGGTGAGAGGCTGCCCCTCGCCGGCGAGGGGGACCGGGTCTGGGTGCGGGGCCGGCCGGAGCTTTCCTGGAGCCGGGCCGAGCTGGTGGACCTGGCCTGGCGGAGCCCCGAGCGGTTCTCCACCAACGTGGTGCTCCGGCCGGTGGTGCAGGCATACCTGCTGCCCGACCTGTTCTACGTCGGCGGGCCGGGGGAGATCAGCTACTTCGGGCTCCTGCGGGACGTGTACCAGACGATGGGGCTGCAGATGCCCATCGTGGTGCCGCGGGAGGGCTTCACCCTGGTCGAGCCGCCGATCGCCCGCATCCTGCAGAAGCACGCCATGACGCTGGACGACGCCTTCCACCGGCTGGAGGAGCGGAAGCAGGAGCTCCTGGAGCGGGAGGACCGGCTGGGGATCGCCCAGGCGTTCGCCTCCTTCCGCCAGGACTTCGAGCGCCGCCACGCCGAGCTGGCCGGCCTGGTGCTGCAGCTGGACCCCGGCCTCAGCCAGATGGTCGAGGAGAACCGGCGGCAGATCGAGCACCAGATCAACCGGCTGGAGGAGAAGGCGAAGCAGCAGCACCGGAAGAACTGCGAGACGGCCCTGCGCCAGTTCGACCGGCTGCGGGCGAACCTCATGCCCAACGGGCTTCAGGAGCGCGCCTTCAGCGTCTGCGCCTACCTGGTGAAGTACGGGCCGGACCTGGTCCGGCGGCTGGTGGAGGAGGTGCCGCTGCAGGAGGGCTGGTCGCACCGGGCCATCTACCTGTAGGCCCGGACAGGACCCGGCGGTCGCCCGGCGGCCTCTGCCGGGCCGGAAGCCTGGCGGGCGCAGCGGGAGCGGACGTGGCCGTCCGCTCCCGCTTTCCGCGACCTCCCTGCCCCGCCGGTCGTCATACTCGTGTATAATGAAACCGTTGAAGCAGGTGTGCTGTCTGTCCGGCTCGTGCGGACGCCGACACGCAGACCCGACCGCTCCTCAGCCTGCCGCGCCGCGGCGGGCGCGGCGGTTGCCTCCCGGAGAGGATGGGCAGACTTTCATTGTCCTGTACCCCTTCTGCGAGGAGGCAGCGCGGTGAACGACAAGATCGCGATCATCGGCGCCGGACCGCTGGCGGCTATCCTGGCGCTGCGCATCCCCACCTCCGTCCGCAAGGTGATCATCGGGCGCCCGAAGGCAGCGGCGGTCGCCCTGGCCGACGAGGTCGGGGGCATCGCCTCCGACCAGGTGAGCGCCGTGCGGGGCTGCCGGGTGGTCTTCCTGGCGGTGCCCGCCCCCGAGGCCGCGCAGGTCGTGGCGGACATCCGGCCCCACCTCTCGCCCGGGGCCCTGGTCGTCAACACGGCCGTCGACCTGGCGACCGCGGACCTGGCGGACGACGGGGTGCACGCCGCTGCCGCCAAGGTGATCGGCCATCCCCGGGAGCTGGCTTCGGGCGCCCGGGGCGTCGTCGTGATCGACCACGCCGATCCCGCCGAGGCGGACCTGCTGGCGGGGCTCCTGGCCGGCGTGGGTCCGGTGGTCCGGGGGGATGAGCGGATCGCCGCGGCGGCGGACCAGGCCCTTGCCGAGGTGCTGGCCGGGGCGCGCGCCGAACTCCACCGGCGCCTCGTGGATGCGGGGCTGCCGGCCGAGGTGGTGCCGGCGGCGATCGCCGCGGCCGGGCCCGGTGTGCTCCGGGCGCTGGCGGTGGGAGAGGAGTAGGCTGCGGAGAGGAAGGTCGGGCGGCACGCAGGGGCCGGCGAGACTGCTGCTTCGCGAGTCTCGCAGTAGGAGGGTGCCCATTGTTGAACCGCAAGGGACTTCGTCCGGCCCGGGTCGCCGCTCTGGTGGCCCTGCTGGCTGTGCTGCTCACCGGAACGCTCGCCGCACCCGCACAGGCGGCACCCGCCCTGGACTTGGAAGCGCGGGCCGCGGTGCTGTTGGAATTCACGACGGGTCAGGTGCTGTACGCGAAGAACCCGGATGAACCCATCTCCCCGGCCTCGCTGACCAAGCTCATGACCCTGCACCTGGCCTTTAAGCGCATCGAGGCCGGCCAGATGAGCTTCGACGACCTGGTGGAGGTCAGCCGGAACGCCTGGGCCGCCAACTTCCCCGACTCGTCCCTGATGTTCCTGGAGCCCGGCGACAAGGTGACCGTGGGCGAGATCATGAAGGGCATCGCCATCGTCTCGGGCAACGACGCCGCGGTCGCCCTGGCCGAGCACATTGGCGGCACGGTCGAGAACTTCGTGCGGATGATGAACGAAGAGGCGCAGGCGCTGGGGTTCAAGACGTTCCACTTCGTCGATCCCCACGGCCTCTCGCCCGAGAACAAGGTGACGGCGCGGGAGTTCGCCCAGTTCGCCCGGCTCTACATCCAGCTCCACCCCGAGGCGCTGGAGATGCTGCACAGCCAGAAGGAGTTCTCGTACCCGCAGTACGAGAACCTGTCCGACGCCCGGAAGGCCGCGACGTCGCCCGAGGCGCACCGGCCCATCACCCAGCAGAACCGCAACGGGCTGCTCTGGACCTACGAGGGCGTCGACGGCCTCAAGACCGGCTACGTGGACGAGGCCGGCTTCAACCTGGCCGTCACGGCCAAACGGGGCGACATGCGGCTGATCGGCGTGCTGCTGGGCGTCCAGGCCAGCTCGATCCCCGAGGGCACGGCCAAGCGGGAGGCGGAGGGCGCGGCCCTGCTCAGCTGGGGCTTCAACAACTTCGTCACCGTGCAGCCGCAGATGCCCGAGGTGAAGCCGGTGCGGGTCTGGAAGGGCGCCGCCAACGAGGTGAACCTGGAGCCCGCCGGCGGGACGCTGACCCTGGTGCTGGAGAAGGGGCAGGAGGCGTCGCTCACCGCCTCGGTGCGGCAGGAGGAGTCGGTCATCGCCCCGGTGTCCAAGGGACAGAAGCTGGGCGAGGTGATCTTCGCCGCGGACGGCAGGGAGATTGCCCGGGTGGACCTGGTGGCGGCCGAAGAGGTGCGGCTGGGCAACTTCTTCAAGCGGCTCTGGGATTCGCTGAGACTGTGGATACACGGGTTCTTCAATCGATAGGCGCATAGAAACGGCGGTGCACTTGTGGTGCACCGCCGTAAACTGTTTTCGCCGAGGAGCGATTGCGGCCGGCTGGCCTCAGCGCCGCTTCAGTTCGCGCTGCAGCGATTGCCGCCGGCCGGGCGGAGCGCCGCCTCAGTTGCGCGCCGCCGCGGCCCGGTTCTTGATCAGCTCCGCCGTCTCCCGGGCGATCATCAGCTCCTCGTTGGTCGGGATGACCATGACCGCCACCTTCGCGTCGGGCCCGGAGATGATCCGCTCCACGCCCCGGCAGTTGTTGGCCTCCTCATCGAAGGTGACGCCCAGGAAGCCCAGGTTCTCGCAGACGGCCTTGCGGAGGCGCGGCGAGTTCTCGCCGATGCCGCCGGTGAAGACGATGCCGTCCACCCGGCCGAGCACGGCGGCGTAGGCGCCGATGTACTTGCGCAGCCGGTACTCCAGCATCTCGAAGGTCTCGATCGCCCGCGGGTCGCCCTTGTCCATCTCCTCTTCGATCTGGCGCATGTCGCTGGAGATGCCCGAGATGCCCAGCAGGCCGCTGTGCTTGTTCAGCATGGACATGACCTCGGAGATGCCGATCTCCTCCCGGGCCATGATGTAGGGGATGATCCCGGGGTCCAGGTCGCCGGCGCGGGTGCCCATGATCAGGCCCTCCAGCGGCGTGAAGCCCATGGAGGTGTCCACCGACTTGCCGCCCTGCACGGCGGTGACCGAAGAGCCGTTGCCCAGGTGGCAGGTGATGAGGTTGAGCTCCTCCAGCGGCCGGCCCAGCAGCACCGCGGCCCGCTGCGACACGTACTTGTGGGAGGTGCCGTGGAAGCCGTAGCGGCGCACCTTGTGCCGCTTGTACATCGCGTAGGGCAGGGCGTACAGGAACGCCTTGCGCGGCATGGTGGCGTGGAAGGCGGTGTCGAAGACGGCGACGTTGACGGCGTGGGGCAGGGCGGCCTCCGCCGCCAGGATGCCGGTCAGGTTGGCCGGGTTGTGCAGCGGCGCCAGGTCGAAGAGCTCCCGGAGGGTCCGCTTCACCTCGTCGTCGACGATCACCGAGTTCACGAAGGCCTCGCCGCCGTGGACGACCCGGTGCCCCACCGCCACGATCTCCTCCGGCGCCCGGATGACGCCGTGGACGGGATCCGTCAGGGCCTCCAGCACCTTGCGGATTCCGGCGGTGTGGTCGAGGATGGTGCCGATCTCCTTGATCTTCTCACCGGCGCCCTTGTACTCGAAGATCGCGTCCTCCATGCCGACCCGCTCGACCTTGCCGATCGCCAGGACGGACTCGGTCTCCATGTCCAGCAGCTGATACTTGATGGACGACGAGCCGCAGTTCAGCACCAGGATCTTCATCGGCCAGCTCTCCCTTCCTTGATCCGATCGCCGTCGGCGTCGTACTTGAAGAAGCCCACGCCGGTCTCCACGCCCAGGTGGCCCGCGCGCACCAGCTTCTTCAGGATCGGGGCCGGCCGGTACTTCAGGTCACCGTACTCCCGCCAGAGCCGCTCGGCCATGACGAGGACCGTGTCCAGCCCGATGCGGTCGGCGATCTCCAGGGGCCCCCGGGCCATCTCGAAGCCCAGGCGCATGGCGGTGTCGATGTCCTCGGCCGAGGCGACGCCCTCCATGAGCATCTGGCAGGCTTCATTGATGAGCGGGATGATCAGCCGGGTGGTGATGTAGCCCGGCGACTCGTAGACCTCGACGCCCGTGCGGCCGATCCGCTCCATCAGGGCCATGACCTGGGCGACGGTGTCGTCGCTGGTCTTCAGGCCGCGCACCACCTGGACCACCTTGGTCCGGGGGATGGGCTGCAGGAAGTGGCAGCCGATGACCCGGTCGGGCCGGTTGGTGGCCGACGCCATCTCGGTGATCGAGAGGGTGGAGGTGTTGGAGGCCAGGATGACCTCGCGCCGGCAGATCTGGTCGAGCGTGCGGAAGATCTCCTTGTCCTCCTCGATGTCGACCACCAGGGTGGCGATGACGAAATCCGCCCGGGCCAGCTCGGTCATGTCCGTGGTCATGCTGATCCGGGCCAGGATCGCCCGCTTCTCGGACTCGGTGAGCGCCCAGCGCTCGATCTCGTGCTGCAGCGAGAGGTCCAGCTGCCGGCGGGCCTGCTCCAGCTCCTCCTCCGAGCGGCCGACCATGATCACTTCCAGGCCCTCGGTGGCGACCAGCTGCGCGATGCCGCGCCCTGCTGGGCCGGTCCCGACGATTCCCCAGATGCGTACCGACATAGTCACACTCCTTACCCGGCGAAGCGAGGTTTGTTCGTTCTTTCTCAATCATACCGGGAAACGGCAGAGATTCCTATAGGCCTTTTTGAACGATGCACGTATGGAACCGGTAGGGTTTGTGCCCGATACACAGTCTGCTTGGCCGAGGTGCACGGCATGCGGCGGGGGGCCGGGCTTTTGCGCGGCCGTTCGCACCGGTTGACACAGGGGTTCATATCATAGCCAGCAGGAGGCGGGCGCGTGTCCGCCCCTCCACCCCGAGTGCGGCCCGCCACATAGCTTCCCTTCGCGGCGCCGCCCCTGGGGTCTACGCTACGGAAGGGGGAAGTCGAGCGTGGCCGACTTGCTCAGCACCCAGCTTCTGAAGCTTCAGTGCCTGGTGTGCGAGAATACCGGCGAGGCCTGCATTGAGTCTCGTTTCAAGCTGCCGCGCAAGGCGAAGAAGATCGCCGAAATCCAGGCCCGCATCGTGGACCTGGAGGCCGACGTCATCGACGGCCAGGTCTGCATCTCGGGCGTGGTCCACAAGCAGATCTTCTTTGTCGGCGAGGATCACCACGTACATCACGTGCCGGAGGACGTGCCGTTCACCACCTTCGTGAACTGCCCGGGGGCCAAGGCGGGCGACGTCGCGGAGGTCAAGGCGAACATCGCCAAGGTGAACTTCAGCCTGGAGTGGGGGCAGGATCTCGTCCAGCGGGTGATCGTCCAGTTCATCGTCCGGGTCGCGGAGGACTGCCAGGTCAACGTGCGCCTCAATCCCCGGGGGCCGCTGGTCAAGGCGGAGTGCGTGGTGGGCGAGGCGACCAAGGCGGTCACCATCGAGAACTGCATCGAGCTGGACCGGCGGGCGATCAAGATCCGGGACCTCCAGGTGTCCTTGGAGGACGTGAAGGCGGAAGCCACCAGCGATCAGGTGATGTTCCAGGGAACCCTGGTGAAGAACATCTTCTACATCTCGGACGAGGACGTCGAGCTGTTCCAGGAGGAGCGCATCCCCTTCTCCGGCATCGCCGACGTCTGCGGCGCCGAGCCGGGGGACAACGTCACCCTGCAGGCGCAGATCGTCCGGGTCGACAAGGTGCTCTCCGACGGCGTGGAGCTCCGGCAGCGGGTGGTGCTCTCGCTGTTCATCAAGGTGACCCGCACCTGCGAGATCAACGTGGCCGAGGACCCGACGGGCCCGCAGGTGATGGCCTCCCGGGTGATCGCCACCGGCGAGCGGCAGGTGCTGGTGGAGAACGTCGCGGACCTCAACAAGCCGGCGCAGAAGATCCAGGAGATCCAGGCCCGGGTGGAGGACGTGGCGGTCGAGGTCATCCCCAACAAGGTGATCATCACCGGCACGCTCCACAAGCAGATCTTCTTCGTCGGCGAGGACGACATCGTGCGCCACCAGGCCGAGGACATCCCGTTCACCACCTTCGTCGACCTGCCTGGGGTGAACCCCGGCGACGAGATCTCCGTCACCCCGGTGGTGGAGCACGTGGGCTTCGACCTGCTCGACAAGGTGTGGGTGAGCTCCCACGGCGACGACTGGGACGACGACGAGGGCCGTCCGGTTTTCCGCCGGCTGCTCCAGCGCACGGTGATCCTGCTCTGCGTGACCGCCAGCCAGGAGCACCCCATCCGCATCGCCCAGGCGCCCCTGACCGGGCTGCCGCTGGCCGCCGGCTAAGCCTGAAAGCCCCCGCTCACCGGGGCCAGGGCGCCGGGTGGGCTGTACAGCCGTCCTGGCGCCGGGGGCGGAACGCGGGAGGCGCCCCCCTCGGGGGCGCCTCCCGCCGCGCTCAGCCGCACGACCACTCCAGCCACCACCAGCGTTCGAAGTCCGTCACCAGCCCTGGCGGATTCACCCTGCGGGTGGCCTCCAGGCACCACATGTCGTACTCCCACTGGTGCACCAGGAGCGGGAGGACCCGGCCGAACCGGCTGAGGATGATGCCGGTGTCGTGCAGCCGCCGGGCCACGCGGGCCACCAGGTCCAGGAGCGCCTCGCGCGCGGCGCCCTCCCAGGCGTCGTACCGCCGGGGATGCTCCAGCAGCACGGCCAGCTCCTCCGGACTGCGGTAAAGCCCCCGGCGCGCGAGCCACCTGGCCAGGAGCCGGTGGCTCTCGGCATCGGCCAGCCGCTCGCACTCCTGCTTGCTCAGCCCCACGGCGGTGACGAACTCCGGCTCCCACAGGGCAAAGTACCAGCGGGCCTCGCCGGGCTGCTCGCCCTGGCTGATGGCCTCCCGCAGGCGCGAAGGGGTGTTGTAGTAGAGCCACAGCTTCATGCGATGGGGGCCGTCGTCGAAGTCGACGTAGAGGGAGAGGATGTAGGCCTCCTCCAGCCGGGGGCAATCGGCCAGCAGGATCCCCTCCGCCAGCCGCCGGTAAAGGTGTTCTGCGAACGGTTCCATCCCGTTCACCTCGGTCGTCGGGTTTCGTGTGGAGACTAGTTCTCCGAATTCCTTCTTTTTCCTCTTCAGGGGAAATGATGAAACCCGGTTCTGCGGCGCGGCGGCGGGGCGTAGGGTAACCTGAGGTGGGACGGGTGCTCTTCTACCGCACACGCCTGGACAGGCCCGCTGCCATGGTGCACGTGTCCCTGGGCCCGGTCCGCCCCGCCCTGCCCCCCGAGCCTGCCGGCCTCAGCACCCGGGTGCGGGTCGTGGTGCGCTGCGGCCCGCCCACGGGACCGGTGGAGGTCCACCGGGGCTGGCTGCACACTGACCTGGCGCCGGGGCGCCGCCTGCGCCTGGCCGGCTGCCAGGTGGGGCCGGACGATCTCCTGCTCTCGCTGGCCCCCGTGCCGGGCCGGTCGGGCAGGGAGCGGCTGACGGACCGGTTTTCCCTGCCTTTCCATTTGACGGCCTGGGGCGTCGACGCGGTGACAGGTTTGCGCGTCGAGCTCTTCTGCCTTCCCACCGTTCAGCCGGGGCGGCTGGTCCTGCGGGGCCGCGCGGCGGTCGTGGTGGAGGCGCCGGCGGCGCGCCTCCGCCGCGCCGTGCCCTTCTGCCGGCACCTGGCGGTGGAGGTGAACCCGCACCTTTGCTGGCGGGCCCGGGCGGCGGTGGAGGGGGTGGACCTGCGGGTGGAGCCGGGCGGGGTTGTGGAGGGGAGGCTGCACGTCGCCGTCGTGTGCTGGGGGGAGCCGGAGGAAGCCTTCGCCGGGCACGGCGGGGACGCGGCCGGCGGCGGGCCGGCCGCGCTGCGCCGGGTGGACGCGCGCATCGCCCGGCTGGAGGCGGAGGTGGTCCGGGAGGGGCTGGCCCTGGTCTCCGGGGCCGTCCAGCTGGACGTGGCCTGGGCAGACCGCTCCGGCCGTGGCCGCTGGACCTGCCGGGAGGTTCCCTTCAGCGCCCTGGTGCCCCTGGGCGGGCTCTGCCCGGGGGACCAGCTGGAGCCGGTGGCACAGGTGGAGCGGCTGGCCCGGGCGGGCGCGGGGGCCGATTCGCGGGCGCTGGTGCTGATCGGGATCGGGGTGACGGCCCTGCGGCCGGTCCATCGGGAGATCGGCGGCGCCTGGTACCGCATGGCGCAGGTGGTCGGCCAGGCGGTGGCGACGGTGCAGCTGGACGAGCCTCTGTTTCCGCGGCCGCAGCCGCCTGCGGCTTCCGGCCGGTGGCACCAGGTAAATCTGGACACCGGGATGGCGGGGCCCTGGACGGCCCTCCGCGCCCGCATCCGCCGCGCCGGCGGCCGGGCGGCGCTGGAGGTGCGGGCCGAGCCGTATGGGGGCGGCTCGCCGGTGACGGCGCGCCTTGACCTGCCCGGCGGGGCCGGGCGGCAGGTGGGCCTGGCCGCGGTCGGCCCGCGGGCGGAGGTGCGGGCGGCTCCCCTGCCGGAGGGCGGCGTGGAGATGCCGCTGCCGCGCACGGCGGGCCGCGGGGGGTGGTGCCCGCTGCCGGAGCCGGTTCGCTGGGTGCTGGACGCGGCGCCCTGCGCCGAGGGGCTGCGCTGCTTGGTGCGCGGCGTTGATGGGCTGCGGACCGTTGTGCTGACGGTGCCGCACACGCACGAGGACGCTGCCGCTGGGGATGACTCGGCGCCGACGGCCTGGACCGTGGCGGGCACGGCGGTGCGGGGGCTGGGGATCGAGCGGGTGTGGGTCGAGGTCGCGTGGGGGTGAGGGGGTGTGGTCTGGTGCCGTGCGCAGGAGTGGTAAGGAGCGGGTTTGCGGCGGCTGCCG
>QGVE01000186.1 GCA_003242675.1 Bacillota bacterium
CGGTCGCGGTCGCCGTGTTGGTGCGGGCGGCAGTGCCCGTCGCGGTCGCCGTGTTCATGGGCGCGGCGGAGCCGGTTCCGGCGGCGGGGCCGGTGCCGGTGGCGGCGCCGGTGCGGGCACCCAGCCCCGGCGCAGTCCCCGGGGCGACCCCTGTGCCGGTCGGGGCGCCGGTCACGGGCGTCCGCTGCGACTCCTTCGGCAGGGCCACCAGGGCCACGTTGCCGATGATGACGCCGTTGGCGGTCACGTTCTGGTTGGCGCGGCCCATGGCGGTCGCCACGGTGTTCCCCAGGGCCGCGGCGCAGGTGTCGGCGTCGCCGGTGGTGGTGAAGAGGTTGCCCTGGTTCAGCCGGTTCGCGTCCTGCGGCTGGACCGTGCACCCGGCGGCCACGAGGGCGGCCGCCGCGACCAGGCCGAGCCGCTTCAGCAGAGAGCGTTTCACGGCCGATCTCCCTTCCTTGCAGGTCTTGCTTGCTGCATGCGCTTCGTAGTCGCACGACCTGCGGATAGGTTGACCGGAACCCGTGCACTCTATGCCTCCTCCTGAATGCGCGCGGTCAAGCGCGCCGGCCGGCGGAACAGGATGAGGCGCCGCACGGCGACCAGCAGTTCGCCGGCTCCGGCCAGCAGCAGCACCACCAGCCACTGCCAGGCCTTGAGCGGCGCGGTGCCGAAAATCGCGGCCAGGGGCGGCCAGTAGATCGCCAGCAGCAGGGCCGTGACCGACGAGGCGACCGCGGCGACCAGCCACGGATTGGAAGAGAGCGGGACTTCCCAGAAGGCCCGGCTCTCGGAGCGGCAGTCGAAGACGTGGATCAGCTGCGCGCAGACGAGCGTCGCCAGGGCCATCGTGCGGGCCGGGTTGATCACGGCCGGGTCTTCCAAGGGAGCGATGCCCGGCGTCCCGGGCAGGGTGAAGAAGGCGATGAGGAACGCCGCCAGCGAGCCGAGGCCGATGAGGATGCCCCGGCCCAGGATCTTGACGCCCAACCGCCGGGCGAACACGCCCTCGTCGGGTCGGCGGGGCGGCCGGCGCATCACGTCGGGCTCGGGCGGGTCGACCCCCAGCGCGAGCGCCGGCAGCCCGTCGGTGACCAGGTTGACGAAGAGGATCTGGATCGGCAGGAGCGGCAGCGGCAGACGCATGACCGCAGCCAGGAACATCGTGAGCACCTCGCCGGTGTTGCAGGAGAGCAGGTAGCGGATGAACTTGCGGATGTTGTCGTAGATGCCCCGCCCCTCCTCCACCGCGGCCACGATGGTCGCGTAGTTGTCGTCCGCCAGGATCATCGCCGACGCCTCCTTGGTGACGTCGGTCCCCGTGCGGCCCATCGCGACGCCGATGTCGGCCTCCTTCACGGCCGGGGCGTCGTTGACGCCGTCGCCGGTCATCGCCACCACCTCGCCCAGCGCCTTCAGGGCCCGGACGATCTGCAGCTTGTGCTGGGGCGAGACCCGGGCGAAGACCTGGCACTCCCGCACGGTCTCGATCAGCTCCGGCTGGCTCAGCTGCTCCAGCTCCTGTCCGGTCACCGCCCGCCCATCCGGCCCGGCGATGCCCAGCTCGCGCGCGACGGCCAGGGCCGTGGCCGGGTGGTCGCCGGTGATCATCACCGTGCGGATCCCCGCCCGCCGGGCGGCCGCGACCGCCTCCTTCGCCTCCGGCCGGGGCGGGTCGATCATGCCGAACAGGCCCAGGAAGACCAGGTCCCGCTCCAGGCGCGCCGCGGCCTCGTCGGCCGGCAGTTCCGCCAGGCCCGCCGGGCCCTCTCCCGGGGCCAGCGGGCGGGGCCGGTAGGCGACGGCCAGCACCCGCAGGGCCTGATCCGCCATGCGCAGGTTCTCGCCCAGGATCTCCCGGCGGTCCTCGTCGCGGAGGGGCACGGCCCGGCCGTCCTTCAGCACGTGGGTGCAGAGCGCCAGGACCACGTCCGGCGCGCCCTTCACGTGCAGGACGCAGCCGCCGCCATCACCCTCGGTCAGCACGCTCATCCGCCGCCGCTCCGACTCGAAGGGCAGCTCCAGCAGCCGCGGGTACCGCTGGTGCAGGGAAGCCGCGGGGTACCCGCCCTTGTGCGCCGCCACGATCAGGGCGCCCTCCGTGGGGTCGCCCTGAACGCTGTATGCCCCCCGTCCGGCGCCCCGTCCCCTGCGGCGGGCCGGCGCGGCCTCCACCAGCCGCGCGTTCGAGCAGAGGGCGGCCGACTTCAGCGCCTGGGCCAGGTCCGGCTCGTGCTGCGGGCTCACCGGCCGGCCATCGCACAGGAACTCGCCGGACGGGCGGTAGCCGTCCCCGGTGACCGTGTAGCGGCGGCCGCCCGCCCAGGCGACGCGCACCATCATCTCGTTCTTGGTCAGGGTCCCGGTCTTGTCGGAACAGATGACGGTGGCGCACCCCAGGGTCTCCACGGCCTGCAGCCGGCGGACGATGGCGTTGCGCCGGATCATCCGCTGTACGCCCAGGGCGAGGGCGACGGTGACGATGGCCGGCAGCCCCTCGGGGATGGCGGCCACGGCGAGGGACACCCCGGCCATGAGGAGCTGGGAGATGACCGGGCCGGTCAGGGCCTTCTCCCGCAGCAGCCCGGCGGCCACCACGATGGCGCACACGATCAGGCAGGCGACCACCAGCCACCGGCCCAGCTGGGCGAGCCGCCGCTGCAGAGGGGTCTCCTCGTCCCCGACCTCCTGGATCAGATGGGCGATGCGGCCCATCTCGGTCTGCATGCCGGTGGCCACCACCAGGGCCCGGCCCCGGCCGCGGGTGGCGGTGGTCCCCATGTAGAGCATGTTGCGCCGGTCGCCCAGGGGCGCATCGGCATCGCCCACCCAGCCGGCGGACTTGCGCACCGGCAGGGACTCGCCGGTCAGGGCCGACTCCTCCACCTCGAGCCCCGGCGCGTCCACCAGCCGGGCGTCGGCGGGGATGCGGTCGCCGGGCTCGACCAGCAGCACGTCACCGGGGACCAGCTCCCGCGCGGGGACGGTCACCTCCCGGCCGCCGCGAACCACCCTGGCGGTGGGCGCCGCGAGCTCCTTCAGCGCCTCCAGGGATCGCTCGGCCCGGTACTCCTGCACGAAGCCGAGCAGGGCGTTGAGCACGACGATGACGACGATGGTGACCGCGTCGGCCGTCTCGCCCATGCCGTAGGACAGGGCCGTCGCCACCAGGAGCACGACGACCATGAAGTCCTGGAACTGGGCGAGCAGGATGCGCCACCAGGGAACCCGGGGCGCTCCTTCGAGCTGGTTGGGGCCGTACTCCTCCAGCCGCCGCCGGCACTCGGCCTCCGTCAGGCCGGCGGAGAGGTCGGTCCGGAGGGCGGCTGCGACCTCAGCCGCCTCCATCTGGTGCCACGGTGTCGACATGCGGGCCTCACCTCTGTCCAACCGTACGCACGAGGGCCAGGGGGTAGACCGGTCGGGTGGACAAAGCGGGGCAGGTCCGCATGCGGGGGGCACGGCGCCGCGGACGCCGGCGGCCGGCTGCGCAGGGGGATGCAGAGAATGACAGGGCGTCCACCGGCATGGTAAGCTTAAAGATAGAGAGAGACTACCGGAACAAAGGAGCCCATCGGATGGCATTCGACAGCAAGGTCATGGCCGCCGTCGTGGAGGAGCTGCGCGAGCGGCTGCTCGGCGGCCGCATCAGCAAGATCTACCAGCCCGAGCCGGACGAACTCGCACTCATCTGCTACGCAAGCGGAGAGGACCACCGGCTCCTCCTCTCCGCCCACCCCCGCCACGCCAGGATCCACCTGACGCAGATCGAGAAGCGCAACCCGCCGACCCCGCCCCTGTTCTGCATGCTGATGCGCAAGCACGTCGAGGGCGGCCGCATCGTCGCCATCGGGAAGGGGGGGCGGACGCGACCAGGCCCCTATAAAAAACTACCCG
>QGVE01000187.1 GCA_003242675.1 Bacillota bacterium
GCTCCTCGATCTCCTCGTTGGCCTCGGGATCGCTCAGCACCCGGTCCACCCGCTCCCGGGCCTCCTCCTCCACCGCCGCGGGCAGC
The DNA here is from genome assembly GCA_003242675.1 of Bacillota bacterium. The sequence goes on from QGVE01000187.1 coordinate 87, forward strand.
AGGTCTGCGATCGCCCGGGTGGTGGCCAGGGCAGCGGCGTCCTGCGCCAGCCGGAGCAGCCATGCGGGCAGACGGCCCTCCTGCTGCTTGCGCCGGCCGGGCGGGTTGACCCGGTCCAGCACCTGCCGGCGGCGGGTGATCAGGTGGTGGACCCAGATCAGCGCCAGCCCGAGGCTGAGCACGTCCAGCGTAAGCACCATGGCGAGGATGTCCATGGCTACACCTTGATGCGGGCGGTGCGGTGGATCAGGAAGAAGCCCAGGAGCTGCAGCCCCCCGCTGACCGCCAGCAGCACCAGCCCCAGCGGCTGGGTCAGCACCCGGATGTAACCGGGGTGACTCAGGTTGAGGATCATCATGCCCGCCAGGGGGATCACCGGCAGCATCGCCGCCACGTACCGCTGTTCCGCCGTCAAGGTCCGCACCTCCCCTTCCACCATGCGTCGCTCCACCAGCGCGCCGGCCACCGAGTCCAGGGCGCCGGCCAGGTCGCCTCCCAGCTCGTGCTGCAGCAGGAGGGTGGTCACCAGCAGCCGCAGATCCGGGCTGTCCACCCGGTCCACCAGCTCGTCCAGGGCCTCCTCCAGGGTGGCGCCCAGCTGGATCTCGTGGACCGTGCGCTGAATCAGCGGGCCGAGGGGGGCCGGAAGCTCCCGGGCCAGCACCGTGAGCCCCTGCCAGACCGAGAGCCCCGCCCGGACCGCGTTGGATAGGATGCGGGCCGCCTCGGCCATCTGGACGCTCACCCCCTGGGCCAGGGAGGCGGTCCGCCGCTTCAGGAAGATCCGGGTGCCGACCAGGGCAACGCTGAACGACAGGGCGAGGCTGGGCAGGAAGGGGACGCCGAATCCCCGGCTCACCACCCAGGCCAGAAGCAGGGCGCCGCCCGCCAGGAGCAGGATGAGGTCCGCCACCGGAACCGACAGGTTCGCCCGGACCAGCAGCCGCTCCAGATCCTGCGCCCAGGCCAGCTGACCCACGGCGGCCCGGAGGCGGTTGAGGGGATCGCCGTCCGGCTCCGGCAGCCCGAGGCCGACCCGGATCCGCTCCCGGGCCGCCGCGGCGGAGCGCCGGTACCAGTACAGGCACCAGAAGCCCCAGCAGCCGCAGAAGACCGCGGCGCCGGCCAGCAGCGGGACCAGAATCCGGGTGGGGATCACGGGTCCTCCCCCCACAAGGAAAGAAGCGACCCGAGCCCGATGTGCGCCCCGTAGCCGCGCATCCGCCGGAGGCACGCCGGGGGAGCGGGGGACACCGTGAACCGGCCGGTTACCCGGCCCTCCGCGTCCACGCCGGTGCGCTCGAAGCGGAAGACCGGCACCACCCGCAGCTCCCCCGATTCGCCCACCCCCTGCACCTCGGCGATGGCCACGACCCGCCGCGATCCGTCCTCGAACCGCTGGGTCTGCACCACGATGTTCAGGGCGGCCACCAGGTGCTCCCGCAGCACCGGCACCGGCAGCTGCGCCCCGGACATGGTGATCATCGCCTCCAGCCGCCGGAAGGCGTCCTGCGGGTTGTTGGCGTGGATGGTGGTGAGCGACCCCTCGTGGCCGGTGTTCATCGCCTGGAGCATATCCAGCGCTTCCTCGCCGCGCACCTCGCCGACGATGATCCGGTCCGGCCGCATGCGCAGGGCGTTGCGCAGCAGGTGTCGGATGGTCACCTCTCCCTTGCCCTCGACGTTCGGGGGGCGGCTCTCCAGGTAGATCACGTGGTCCCGCTCCAGCCGAAGCTCGTTCATGTCCTCGATGATCACCAGCCGTTCATCAGTGGGGATATGGGAGGCGATTGCCCCCAGCAGGGTGGTCTTGCCGCTGCCGGTGCCCCCGGAGATCAGCAGGTTCAGCTTCGCCCTGGCCACCGCGGCGAGGAACTGGGCCATCTGCGGCGTCATGCTGCTCAGCCGGACCAGGTCCTCCAGCCGCAGCGGCCGGGAGGGAAACCGCCGGATGGTCAGGGCGATGCTGCCCACGCAGAGCGGGGGCGCGATGGCGTTGACGCGGCTGCCGTCGGGCAGCCGGGCGTCCACCATCGGCGTCAGCTCGTCCAGGTGGCGCCCCAGCGGAGCGATGATCCGCTCCACCACGTGGCGCACGTGCTGAAGGTCCCGGAAGCGGACGCTCACCCGCTCGATCCGCCCGTCCCGTTCCACGTACACCTCGTCGGGCCGGACGACCATCACCTCGGTGACGGTGGGATCCTGGAGCAGCGGCTCCAGCGGCCCGTACCCTACCGTCTCGTCCAGGATCAGGTTGACCAGCTGCTGCCGCTCCGACTGGGTGAGGATCACCCGGTCGGCGGTCATCATCTGCGTCACCAGCGACTCCAGGGTCTGGCGCAGCTTCGGGCGGGGCAGACCGGCCAGCTGATCCAGGTTGGCCTCCTGGAGCAGCCGGGCCCGGTACCGCTGTGCGATCTCCTCCAGATAGGTGCCGCTGCGCAGTCCGGTGGGGATCATGCCGTTGCCCCCCTCTCCTGACCCAGAAGCTGATGGGCGAGCCTCACCACGTCCCGGATGATGCCGGGCGGGCGGACCTCGAACCGCCGGCCGCTCCGGGCCTCCAGCAGCGTCCTGCCGGTGTTGACCAGGGGACCGACCAGGGCCGGGTCGTACCGCACCTGGCCGATCAGCGGCAGGCGGGTCCACTCCACCAGTTCCTGGGCGCTGAACTCGGCCTTGACGGTCACCTGGTTGAGGACCAGGCCGGCCCGGCCGCCCAGGTCGCCGACCAGAGGATGGAGCCGGCGCCAGGCGAAGACCGACAGCGCGTCCGGCGTGGCCACCAGCAGCGGCCGGGACGCCGCCCGCAGCACCGCCTCGCAGCGCTCGTCGGAGACGGGCGGGGCGTCGATAATCACCGCCTTGTACGCCCGCTGCGCCACCCGGATGATCAGCGCCAGGTGCTCCGGGGCGAGGGCGTGGCCCATGGCGGGCTCCGGCGGGGCCAACAGGACGTGCAGGCCGCTGGCGTGGTGGGCGCAGACATCCTCGATGTGGCGCGGCGTCAGTTCGTCCAGGACCGGGGCCAGGTCCAGCATGGTGCGCTGGGACTTCAGGTTGAGCATCGCCGGCACGTCCGACGTGAGCAGGTTGCCGTCGATCAGCAGCACCTTGCCCTCCACCAGGGCGGTGGCCGCCACCGCCGTGTTGACGGCCAGGAAGGTAGCGCCGACCCCGCCCTTGGCCCGGAAGAAGGCCAGCACCCGTCCTGCCGCGGCCCGATCGGCCCGGGCCTGGTACAGCCGGCTGAGGACGTCGGCCACCCGGCCAGGTCCATCCGGTACCAAGAGGGCGTCCACAACCCCCACCCCCATCCCGGCGCGCACCACCTCGAAGTTGTGGGCCCGGAGGAGCAGGACCACCTTCGCGTCGGGCAACATCGCCATCAGGTTGGCCGCGAACTCCAGCGTCGCGCCCTGGCTGAACTGCTCGTCCAGGAGGATCAGATCAGGGCTCAGTTCCCCCATCAGCCGCATCGCCTGGGACGGCTGCTGCACCAGCGTGGCCGCCATGGCGGCCCGCTGGGCGGTGGCCTTCAGATACTCGGCCAGGTGGCGATCCGCGCTACAGAGGACCAGACCGCTCATGTCGCTGCCCCCTCCGGCTCCGGCGTCACCCGCAGGAGCTGCATCTGGACCGCCTGTACCTGCATCCCCACCAGCGCGGTCGCCTTCTCTGCCGGCACCTCCACCCCCACCCAGCTGCGGTCGGCAGCCACCTCCACCACCGGCAGGCCGGCCAGGAGCAGCTCCGTCCGGTACCGCTGCGCCTGGTCCCCGGGCACGGTGACGATCACGTCCACC
>QGVE01000188.1 GCA_003242675.1 Bacillota bacterium
GTGAGCGTGTCGCACCGGTACGGGTTCGGCAGCAGGTAGCCGTCCCGCGCGAAGACCTCGAAGGCGAACCCGTGCAGGTGCATGGGGTGGTACATCGCGCCCTGGTTCAGGAACCGGATGCGAACGCGCTCGCCCTTCTTCGCCACCAGGGGCTCGGTGGCGGGGAAGCTCTTGCCGTTGATGGTATAGCCGTGGGCCCCGTCGTTGAGCACGATCAGGTACTCCCGGTCATAGGCCGGCTCGACGCCCGGATCCTTCGGATCGACGATGAAGGCGCCGAGCAGACCGAGCCCGACCTGCTCCGTCGAGTTGTGGTGAGAGTGGTACATGTGGGTGCCGAAGGGCTTGGCGACGAACTCGTAGGTGAAGCTGCCGCCGGGCGGGATCGGGTCCTGCGTGATGAACGGCACGCCGTCCATGTTGTTGGGCACCCGCAGGCCGTGCCAGTGCACGGCGGTGGACTCCTTCATCTCATTCTTGACATGGATCCGCACCTTGTCGCCCTCGGTCACCCGGATGATCGGACCGGGCACGGTGCCGTTGTAGGCCATGGCGCGGACCTTCTTGCCGGGCTGGGTCTCCCACTCGATCTCGGTGCAGGTGAGCTCGAAGACCTTCACGTCGCCGTCCATGGTGTACGGCAGAAGCTGGTTCCCCTTGCCCTCGGTGGCCGCCGGGAAGGCCTCGATACCCTCCTTGTGGTGGCGGTCCATCTCCTGCCAGTCCATGCGCCCGTCGTCCGGGGTCGATGGGGTCTGGGTGGAACTTCCGTGATTGTTACTGGGTTCATTGGCACCGGCAGTGCATCCAGCAAGTCCGAAAACCATCAGGCCGCCCGTCACGAGGCCCGCGGCCTTGAGAAAGTCGCGGCGCGTCTCAACTGCCATGCGAACGACCCCCATCTGCGTTTACCTCCAGTATGGGGGCCGCGAATAGACACCGCATGAGGCGCGGTTACGAAACATACGTTTATTTTTTATGGCCAATTTTCGGCCGCACGACCTATTCGACCGGCGCGGATCCTACCTGCGAGGCCCTACCCAGTCCGCACTCCGCCCTATCGGCCCGCACCCGAGCCTGATTACGCCGGCGGGCCCACGTGATCCGCCGTCCCAGCGGCAAAATCGGCGCCCGGCCTCGGTCTGCTGCACGGCCGGTAGGACACGCCGCCCGGCCGGCGAAGTGATGAGGTGTGCCCCGCATCGGGTTCCGGGTGCACCCGGAACGCCTGCCCCCGCCGAAGCCCCGCGCGGTTCTGGACGCCCTGGCCGCCCGCATCCGGGCGGAGCTGCCGTGAAAACCAAAGCAGGTTGGAGCACCGCTGGAACACGCGCGACCGGCCGCCCGAGCGCCAGAGGGGCTCTGGCGGCCGGCGCCGCGCTGCCGGCGGGCTACTGCGCTGCCCGCCGGCCCGCTTCCCTTACCGCGGCAGCAGGTCGAAGCGGTCCAGGTTCATCACCTTGGTCCAGGCCTTGACGAAGTCCTGGACGAACTTCTCCTGGCCGTCGGCGGAGGCGTAGACCTCCGCGATCGCCCTCAGCTGCGAGTTGGCGCCGAAGATCAGGTCGACCCGGGTGGCGGTCCACTTCAGCTCGCCGGTGGCGCGGTCGCGCCCCTCGAACACGTTCTCGTCGTCAGTCGCATTCCACTGCCACCGCATGTCGAGCAGGTTGACGAAGAAGTCGTTGGTGAGCGCCCCGGGCCGGTCGGTGAGCACGCCGTGCTTCGTCCGGCCCCAGTTGCACTCCAGCACCCGCAGGCCGCCGATGAGCACCGTCATCTCCGGCGCCGTGAGGGTGAGCAGCTGCGCCCGGTCGATCAGCAGGTGCTCGGCGGGGACGGAGAACTTCCGCTTCAGGTAGTTGCGGAACCCGTCGTGCACCGGCTCCAGGTAGGAGAACGACTCGACGTCGGTCTGCTCCTGCGTGGCGTCGACGCGGCCCGGCGTGAACGGCACCGTGATCGTAAGCCCGGCGTTGCGGGCGGCCTGCTCGATGCCGACGCAGCCGGCCAGGACGATGAGGTCCGCGAGCGACACGCGCTTGCGGCCCGTCTGCGACCGGTTGAACTCGTGCTGGATCCCCTCCAGCACCTCCAGCACGGTCCGGAGCTGGTCGGGCTCGTTGACCTCCCAGTCCTTCTGCGGCGCCAGCCGGATGCGGGCGCCGTTGGCGCCGCCCCGCTTGTCGGAGCCGCGGAAGGTGGAGGCCGCCGCCCAGGCGGTCATGACCATCTCGCGGATGGACATCCCGCTGGCCAGGATCCGCTTCTTCAGGAGCGCGATGTCGTCCTCGTCGATCAGGTCGAAGTCGCGGGCCGGCAGCGGATCCTGCCAGATGAACTCCTCCTCCGGCACCTCGGGACCCAGGTAGCGGGAGCGGGGACCCAGGTCGCGGTGGGTGAGCTTGAACCAGGCACGGGCGAACGCCCGCTCGAACTCGTCCGGGTTCTCCAGGAAGCGGCGCGCGATCTTCTCGTAGACCGGATCCACCCGCAGGGCGATGTCCGTGGTCAGCATGCCGGGCGCGTGCCGCTTGTTCGGGTCGTGCGCATCGGGCACGGTGCCCTCGCCGGCCCCGTTCTTGGGCCGCCACTGCCACGCGCCGGCCGGGCTCTTGGTCAGCTCCCACTCGTAGCCGAAGAGGTTCCAGAGGAAGTTGCTGGTCCACTTGGTCGGCGTGGTGGTCCAGGTGACCTCCAGGCCGCTGGTGATCGTGTCGGCGCCCTTGCCGGTGCCGTAGCTGTTCTTCCAGCCCAGGCCCATCTCCTCGAGGGGCGCGGCCTCGGGCTCGGGGCCGAGATGCGTGGACGGCGCCGCGCCGTGGGTCTTGCCGAAGGTGTGGCCGCCGGCGATGAGCGCGACGGTCTCCTCGTCGTTCATGCCCATCCGCTTGAAGGTCTCGCGGATCTGCTGGGCGGCCTTCAGGGGATCCGGCTCACCATTCGGCCCCTCCGGGTTCACGTAGATCAGCCCCATCTGCGTCGCCGCAAGGGGGTTCTCCAGCTCCCCCTCCTGGCTGACCCGCTCGTCGCCCAGCCACTCCCGCTCCTTCCCCCAGTAGATGTCCTCCTCCGGCTCCCAGACGTCCTCCCGGCCGCCGGCGAAGCCGATGGTCCGCACGCCCATGGTCTCGAGGGCGACGGTGCCCGCGAGGATCATCAGGTCAGCCCAGGAGATGCGCCGCCCGTACTTCTGCTTGATCGGCCAGAGCAGCCGGCGGGCCTTGTCGAGGTTGATGTTGTCGGGCCAGCTGTTGAGCGGCGCAAACCGCTGGCTGCCCGACTCGGCGCCGCCGCGCCCGTCCTGGATGCGGTACGTGCCCGCGCTGTGCCACGCCATGCGGACGAAGAGCGGCCCGTAGTGGCCGAAGTCGGCCGGCCACCAGTCCTGCGACTCGGTCATCAGCTTGCGCAGGTCCTCCTTCAGGGCCCAGTAGTCCAGCTTCTTGAACTCCTCCCGGTAGTTGAACTCCGGGCCCATCGGGTTGGCCTTCTCCGAGTGCTGGTGCAGGATCCTCAGGTTGAGCTGGTTGGGCCACCAGTCCTTGTTGCTCGTGCCCTTGCCCGCGACGGAGCGGATGTCCTCGTCCCGGCTCATGTGGGTCCCCCTTCCATGCCCTTTGGTATTTGAACTTATTTGTTGCCAATGTAATTCTCCTCGCCCAAGCCGAATCCTGCTGAGATTTATTCTCATTCTAAATAAAAAATGCGCCCCTCCCGGCCCCGATGGGCAGACCGGGGACAGGGGGAGCGACACCTTTCCAAGCCTCGCGCCTGTCCGCGGAGGCCATTTCCGCCAAACGAAGGCCCCTCCCCCTGCGTCTACTGGGTGGGGGCCGTGCGGCATCGCCAGCAGCCGACCCAGCAGAGGCGGCCGGGTGCACGGCCG
>QGVE01000189.1 GCA_003242675.1 Bacillota bacterium
CCCCCCGGCTCCCCCTCCCCCCCCCCCCCCCCCACGCCAGGATCCCCCTGACGCAGATCGAGAAGCGCAACCCGCCGACCCCGCCCCTGTTCTGCATGCTGATGCGCAAGCACGTCGAGGGCGGCCGCATCGTCGCCATCGAGCAGGTCGGGCGGGACCGCATCTGCCGCATCGCCATCCGCAGCGCCGACGAGCTGGGCAACCCGGTCACCTACCTGCTCGTCGCCGAGGTCATGGGCAAGCACTCCAACATCGTGCTCCTGAACCCCGAGGGGCGCATCGTGGACGCCATCCGCCGCGTCACCGGGGAGGTGAACCGGCACCGGGAGGTGCTCCCCGGCCTGCCCTACGTGCCGCCGCCGGCCACGGGCAAGCTGGATCCGGCCGCGGTCACGGGAGCCGACCTCGGCCAGGCGGACCCCGATCGGCCGGCCTGGCAGGTCGTGCTCGACCGGGTGGATGGGCTGGGCCCGCTCCTCGCCCGGGAAGCGGTGCACCGCGCCGGGGCACCCGCCGACGCCCCGCTGCGGGCGGTGGAGCCCAAGCGGCTGGCCGGGGCGGTGCGGGAACTGGCCGAGGCCCGGGACTGGGCGCCGCGCCTCCTCTACGCCCCGGACGGGCGCCTGAAGGAGTTCCACGTCCTGCCGCTTTCGCACTGGCCCGGCAGGGTCGAGACCGGGTTTGCTTCCGTCTCCGCCTGCCTGGACGCCTACTTCGGCCAGCGGATCGAGGAGGAGCGCTTCCTTTCCCTGCGCGGCAGCCTCGCCCGCAAGGTCAGCGACGAGATCGCCCGGGTGCGCCGGAAGCTGAAGGCGCAGGAGGAGGAGCTGGCGGCGGCCGAGTCCGCCGAGACTTACCGGCTGCAGGCCGAGCTCCTCACCGCCAACCTGTGGCAGGTCACCAAGGGGATGGCGGAGGTTCGGGTCGTGAACTACTACGACCCGGAGGGCCGCGAGGTGGTCATCCCCCTCGATCCGGCGCTCAGCCCGAGCGAGAACGCCCAGGCGTACTACCGCCGCTACCAGAAGGCCCGCGCCGGCCTCAGCGCCATCCAGGAGCAGCTGGCCCGCAGCCGGGCGGAGCTGGCCTACCTGGAGCAGGTCGAGGTCGCCCTGGAGCAGGCCGAGTCGCTGCCGGATCTGGAGGAGATCCGCCGGGAGCTGGCGGCCGAGGGCTACCTGCGGGAGGAGGCCTCCCGCCGGGGGGCCGAGCCGGGGCGCCGCCAGGCGGCCGGCGGCGGGAAGGAGCAGGCCTTGCGGCGGCCGATCACGCTGCGCTCCTCGGACGGGCTCGAGATCTGGATCGGCCGCAACAACCGGCAGAACGACTATCTCACGCTGAAGCTCGCCAACCCCCACGACCTGTGGTTTCACACGAAGGAGATTCCCGGTTCCCATGTGATCCTGCGGGTACCGCCCGGAAAGGAGGTGCCAGAGCGGTCGATTCTGGAGGCGGCGGTGCTGGCGGCTTACCACTCGAAGGCCAGGCAGTCGTCCAACGTTCCCGTGGACTACACGGCCCGGAAGTACGTGCGGAAGCCGGCCGGTGCCCGGCCGGGGATGGTCATCTACGAGAACCACAAGACCCTGTGGGTGACTCCGGATCCCGAGCGGTTCCCCATCCTGCGACGGGGGTGGTCCGATGGGGCTGACGGAGCTGGAGCGGATGATCCGGAGAGTGGCCGAGGTGATCCGCGCCGAGACGGGCATCCCGAAGGTGCGCCCGGGGAGACATGAGATCTGGCTGACCTTCGTCCGCCGCTCCGGCAGGGCCGAGGAGAGGGTCATGCCGGCGCGCAGGATCGAACAGTCGGTGATGACCGGCCCGGAGCTGATCGACGCCGTGGCCGAGAGCATCGTCCTCTCGGTGTTCGGCGACGAGGTGCAGGTGGTCCCGCACGTGCCCAACCTGCACCTGCGCCTGCTGGACCGGCAGGCTACGGTCCACATGCCGGGGGCCCCGCCCCCGGACGAGGACGGGCAGGTCTGGCTCCGGGTGGCGGTGCGGCGCAGCGATCCGGGGCTCCTGGAGCGGATGTTCTGGCGGCGCGCCAATCCCGGATGAACAGCGGGATCCGCCCGGCCGGTCCGGCAGGAGACCGGTGGGCGGAGCCCGTAATGTCCTGTGAAACGATTCCACCACCACTGGGGAGGCGGGCGCATGTCAGCAACCGTGTACCTGAACGGTCAGTTTGTCCCGTACGAAGAGGCGAAGATCCCGGTGGAGGACCGGGCGTTTCTCTTCGCCGACGGCATCTACGAGGTGGTCCGGGTCTACGGCGGCCGGCCGTTCGACCTGGAGCCGCACCTCACGCGGCTGGCCCGCAGCGCCCGGGAACTGCGTCTGCCCGAGCCTGACCTGGAGGGGCTGACCCGGGTGACCCACGAGCTTATCCGGCGCAACGGGCTGGAAGAGGGGACGCTGTACTACCAGATCACCCGGGGCGTGCACGCCCCCCGGGCCCACGCCTTCCCCGCACGGCCGGTCGAGCCGACGGTGCTCGTGCTCACCCACCCGCTGTCGCCCGAGGCCATCGCGGAGGGCGAGCGGCGCCGGCAGGAAGGGGTCAGGGCCATCACGGTGCCCGAGCAGCGCTGGGCCCGGTGCGACATCAAGAGCGTGTCGCTCCTGCCCAACGTGCTGGCCAAGCAGCAGGCCGTAGAGCAGGGGGCCTACGAGGCGCTCTTCGTGCGGGACGGCTTCGTCATCGAGGGCAGCAGCAGCAACGTGTTCGCCGTCATCGACGGGGCCATCGTCACCTATCCGGCCTGCAACTACATCCTGAATGGCATCGCCCGCCAGCGGGTGATCCGGGACGCCCGCGCCCTCGGCTACACCGTGCTGGAGCAGGGGATCCCGCTCGCCGCCCTGGGGCGCTGCCAGGAGCTGTTCCTCACCTCCACCACGTCCGAGGTGATGCCGGTCGTCGCCGTGGACGGAAAGCCCATCGGCGACGGCAAGGTCGGACCGGTCGTCCGGGCCCTGCAGCACGCCTACCGGACCGCGACGCGGGCATAAGACCTCAAGAAAGCGGGGGCGGCCTCCGGGCCGCCCCCGACGCGTTTTCCGCCATCCGGCCCGGCCTAGTGCCGCCCGGCCTCGGCGAGGAACCGGGCGCAGGGCGCGATCACCTGCTCCAGGGCCGCCACCGAGGCCTTCCAGTCCCCGGTCACGGTGAACCCGTGGTCCAGCCCCGGGATGACCGCCCACTCGGCGTCGGCCCGGGCGCGCGCGGCCGCGCACTCCGTGGTGTGGTAGACCGGGTCGTTGGTGCCGATGACCACCAGCGTGCGCAGGCCGTCCAGAGGCTCGGTGAGAAACTGGGGGATCGGCGTGAGGATCAGCAGGGACACCGGGTACTGCGCCAGGCTGCGCGCCAGGGGCAGGGCGATGGCCGAGCCCAGCGACTTGGCGGCGATGCAGATCCGGCGGTAGCGCCCCGGCAGCACCCGGTCCAGGGCCGCCCGCACGTCGGCCAGCATCGCCTCGCGGTCGATCTCGCCGCCCACCACCTGGAAGGCGTAGGCGGTAGAGAGCACGTCCCAGCCGGCCTGGACCGCGGCCTGCTTCAGGTAGAAGAAGGCCGGCGCGTCGCAGCTGTAGTTGTTGCCGGGCAAGAGCACGAGGAGCCGGTCGCTTCCCCCCTCGGGTCCCATCAGGCGGTTCTGGATCGTCACGCCGGCGCTCGTCGGTGTCGGCACGGTTTCCGTCCGCATGATCAGGGGTCCCCTCCTCTCTCAGATCCGCCTTTGCGCCTGCCGCCCCGGCCGCCGCTTCCCGCTCGATCGCCCGCTTCTCCGCGCGGTCCAGAGCGTGCCGCGCCTGTTTGAACCTATTGAGCCGGTGAAACCCTTCATGCCTGCGACTAGTCCTTGTAC
>QGVE01000052.1 GCA_003242675.1 Bacillota bacterium
GGGCATTCCAGACAGCATCATGGTATGCGGGGTGGGCGCGGGTCGCACCTGCGTAACCATTCGGGGCGCTGCATCGTTGACTAGGCCGCCGGGAGGATGGGAGCATGCGCGGGATTCGCTGGGTTGCCTGGTTCCTCGCCGCGGCGCTGGCTGCGGGCAGCACTGCTGGGCGTGGGTCCGCGCGGAGGCGGGCGAGACCGGCTGGGTGGCGCTCACGACCGGCAGCGTCGTGTGGGCAGAGTAAGGGCAGAGGCCGCCGGTCCGACCCGGCGGCCTCGCCGTCTCCTGAGGGGCGGGCGGAACGGGGAGACATGCTGGCGGCAGTCATCGGCGGGCGACCTGTTGCTTCAGGTAGTCGGCCACAACGGATATCACCTCAGGCGCGATCGGACCATACGTCCGACTGTCGTCCGCCCGACGCGGGGAGAACTGGTGACCCAGACCCGGGCGCACGTGGGAGTCAAGGTCGAGCAGCTTTCTGACTTGCACCAAAGTCGGAACGCCACCCGGGATGCTCCCATCCTCGGGTGGCGTTCCGACTATTCCAGGTCCCCGATGATAGCCGTCCAGGACTGGCCGCCATCGGCGCTGCGCAGGATGGCCGCCTTGGTGCGCTGGCTGTCGCTCACCACCAGCCAGCCCGTCCGCGCATCCACAAAGGAAATGTCCACGGTCGGGTCGGAGACAGGGATCGGGTCGCCTGAGACCGGCGGTGCACCGTCCATGGTCACCCGTACCACCTCCAAGTGGCCGGCAGCCGGCGAATATACCGCCACCCAGGCGGTGTCAGCCCACGCATCAAAAGCGCGCGGATACCCACCGGGGCCGAGCGGCCCCTCAGGCTGTTCCGCCTGAAACGGCCACGGCCAGGGATTGACCAGTTGGGGCGTCCACGTTCGGCCCCCATCCGTGGTGCCATAGAGCAGATAGGCTTCCTGGGATCCGGCCCCCTGCCCGAGGCAGAACAGAACCCAGCCGGTGTTCGCCGTTGTAAAACGGACAGAGGTGTAGCCCAGCCACTTGTCAGGTTCAGGAAGCGTGAGCTGCGGGATCCATGTTTTTCCGCCATCGCTGGTGTACCAGACCTGCCCCTGCCCGGCTGCCCATCCTTCTTCCTCACTGACAAAGTCCAGGTCGGCAAAAGGAAGGTCAGAGCCGATCCTGTCCCAGGTCTTGCCGCCGTCCCGACTGACGAGAAGGCCGTTTCCATCGGTTGCGACCACATGAGCAGGACCTACAAAATCAACAGCCCGCAGCGACACTCCTGGAATCTCTACCGTGATCCAGTCCTTTCCGCCGTTTCTCGTACTGAGAACGGCAAATGACTGTGTAAGCGCCCAGCCGTTTTGGGAATCCAGAAGACCCAGCCGGATGACAGGCTCCTGACTGGGGAACTGGCGAGTCCATGTCTTGCCGCCGTCTTCGGTATACCAGATCCCGTCTGCAGCCCCTATCCAGCCGTGGCTGTCATCCAGAAAGGAAGCCGCTGTGGGAACCGACGGAATCGACGCGTTCCTGTCCTCTACCTCACACGCCGACGCCAAGACCGCGACGATGACAGCCAACAAAGCAAGAGGAAACCTGAAGCTTTTTTGCATTCCGCGCCCTCCACTCCTTGCTGCTGCCTGCAAGAGCCAGGCTCCGTAATTCACAATTAACATGAGAGTCAACGTAACGACAAGCGGCACTTTTTCGGTCCTGATTAGCAATACTCGATATCTTTTCCACCACTTGCCCAGACGCGACCGCAGGACCGGCGCGTGGCCGCTCCTGCGCAACCTCAGAGTCGGTCGCTCCGTTACGGTCAATAGGAGACATCGTCCAGAGAGGATGACGCAACATGCAGCGGAACCTGCTGGCGCTGGCGCTGGCGCTCGCGGCCGTGCTGGCCGCGGGCTGCGCCGCGGGCGGCACGGCATCTCACCGATCGGACGGGCCGGATGACCGGGGCAAGGCCGCCGTCACGGCGGATGCACCCGGGCCGGGCGCCGACAAGGTCGGACAGGCGCCATCCCAGGCCCAGGCGGGTCCAACAGCCACCCCGGAACGCCGGCAAGTGGCTCCCGCGCTGGCCGTCGAGCGCTCCCGGGATGCCGTGGAGCGAGTCTTCTACGAATCTACCCTGGAGATTCCCGGGCCTGGATACTACGTGGTGGATCTGGAGAGCGGCCGTGTGGAGACCTGGCGGCCTCGGCGGGAAGCGGCGGAGGAGACGTACGTCCACCTCTCTGACGACCGCCGCTGGATCGTGTTGTGGAACTGGAGCGGCGAGCGGACCTGGGTCAACCGGGAGAGCGGAGACGCCTTCTCCTGGAAGGATGACGAGCTGCATCTGCTCGCCGCCGGCCCCGATCGGTTCCTGTTCCTGGCGGTGCAGGACGGGAAGGGCCCGTTGACCTTCCATGTCACGGACGGCCAGTTCCGGCTGCAGCAGACGTTCACCGTGGCCCTCGGGGGGAAGGGCGCCGCGGAGGCGGCGTTCTCGCCGGACGGCGCGCAGGTCGTGCTGGCGACCTCCCGCTGGGGCACCTTGGATCCGGCTGCCGACGTGCGGATCTACCTGGTTGACCTGGCGAGCCTCCAGGTCCGCGACCTGGGCGCACCGCCCGAGCCGGCCGAGGGCCGCGTCTGGGGCGTCAGGCCGATTCCGACGGAGGAGGCGCTGATCGCGCACTACAGCGTCTCCGTCCAGGAACCGTGGGGCGAGTCCCGGACGGAGTCCATCATCCGGCGGTACGCCTGGGACGGCGCGCTGCTGGCCGAGTTCGCCGTACCCGGCCAGGTTGTGGGGGTCTCCCCCGACGGGCGCCTGATCGCTTCCGGGACGGAGCTGTACAATCTCGTGGGGACGACCTTCGTCACCGACGCGGCCACAGGACAGCCCCTGTTCCGCGTGCTGAACGCCGGATCCGTCCAGTGGACGGCCGACTCTGCCGGCCTGCTGCTGCAGGTCCCCATGGGCGATCGTGCATTCCTGGTCTCCCGGGAGGGCGAGCTGCGGGAGGCGCCGGCGATCCCCGGGGGCGGCTGGCCCCCCGTATGGGAGGCTCGCCTCGTCCCCGCCCCCGACGACCCGGACCGCTTCCTGGCCGGGCTCTCCATCGTCGACGGGGCCGGGAACGTGCTCCACACGATCGCCCTTCCCGAGGGCGACTGGAAGGTCCTGAACCCCCAGTGGGGCGCATCGGGACGCGAGGTGATCCTCGAGATCTACCTGCCGTCGGGCAAGGGGAACCTTGGCAACCCACTGCCGCTGCCCACGGTGGTGCAGAAACCGCCCTTCCCCGACCCCTACCTGCTGATCGTGCAGGACCCGGAGGAAGGCTGCGTCAATCTGCGGCAGGATCCATCGCTCCGGGGCGCCGTGATCCGCTGCCTGCCCGGCGGCACCCGCCTGGCCGTGGCCGACCTGTCGACAGCGCCCCGGAAGATGCTCTGGGCGAGAGACTGGCGCGACGGCCACATGTGGGCCTGGGTCCGCACGCAGGCGGGCGAGACCGGCTGGGTTTCGCTGTCGACCGGCAGCGTAATGTGGGTAGAATAACCCGAGGCCGCCAGGAACGACCTGGCGGCCCCTGTTATTTCCCTGCGCCTACAGCGACATCCGCAGGATCGCGGCCACATCCTCCTGCGTCAGCTTGCGGAACTGACCGATCGTCCCGCCCTGGGTGGCCAGCGCGGCCATCCGCTCAATCTGGTCGTCGCCAATGCCGTAGTCGGCAAGCCGGGACGGCGCCCCGAGGCTGGTCCAGAACTGGCGCAACCGCTCGATCCCCTCCAGCCCCACCTCCCGGTCGGTGCGGCCGGCCGGGTCCACGTCGAAGACCCGCACCGCCAGGCGGGCAAAGCGCGCCGGGTTTGCGTCCAGGCAGTACTTCATCCAGTTGGGATGGACGATGGCCAGCCCGCCGCCGTGGGGGATGTCGTAGATCGCCGAGATCGCGTGCTCGATTTCGTGAGTGGCCCAGTCGCCCCCGTCGGTGCCCATGGCAAGCAGGTCGTTCAGGGCCATGGTGCCGCAGAACATCAGCGTCTCCCGGGCCTCGTAGTCCTCCGGGTTGGCCACCGCCTTCGGCGCCGCCTCCATGACCGTCCGCAGCAGTTCCTCGATCCAGCGGTCGATGAGAGGCGCGTTGGACGCGGTGTGGAAGTACTGCTCCAGCGCGTGGGACATCATGTCCACCACGCCGTACACGGTGTGATCCCTGGGCACCGAGAAGGTGTAGACCGGATCCAGAATCGAGAAGGCGGGATAGGTGTAAGGCGGGGCGGACCAGCCGATCTTCTCCCGGGTCTCCCAGTTGGTGATCACCGAGTTCGCGTTCATCTCCGAACCGGTGGCCGCCAGGGTCAGCACCGTGCCGAAGGGCAGCGCGCCGGTCGCCCGCCCCTTCCCGGTGATGACCTCCCACACGTCGCCGTCGTAGCGGGCGCCCACCGCGATCGCCTTCGCGCAGTCGAGCACGCTGCCGCCCCCGACGGCGAGGATGAACTCAATCTGCTCCCGACGGCAGATCTCCACGCCCCGGTGAACGGTGCTCAGCCGGGGATTCGGCTCCACCCCCGGCAGTTCGAACACCGTGCAGCCGGCCTCCCGCAGGATGGCCATCACCTCATCGT
This sequence comes from Bacillota bacterium, assembly GCA_003242675.1. Next base: position 4,621 of record QGVE01000052.1, read on the forward strand.
ACAAGCCGATGCGCTTGATGGAGCCGCCGCCGTACACCAGAAGCACCCGCTTCCCATACGGCTCCAGCTCCTTGCGCAGGGACTGCAGCTGACCCCGGCCGAAGATGAGCCGGGTGGGATTGTGGAACACGAAGTTTTCCATGGCGCGTGATTCTCTCCCCTGCTGTGCAGAATGACTGGCTTGAGGAAACACGGAGGCCGCCAGGACCGACGTGGCGGCCTCCGTTTCTGCGCGCCGGACCCGGTGATCGCGAACTGCCCGGGCCAGGGCCTACAGCGACATCCGCAGGATCGCGGCCACGTCCTCCTGCGTCAGCTTGCGGAACTTGCCGATCGTCGTCCGGCCCCGGGTGGCCAGGGCGGCCATCCGCTCGATCTGGTCGTCGCCGATGCCGTAGTCGGCAAGCCGCGACGGCGCCCCGAGGCTGGTCCAGAACTGGCGCAGCCGCTCGATCCCCTCCAGCCCCACCTCCCGGTCGGTGCGGCCGGCCGGGTCCACGTCGAAGACCCGCACCGCCAGGCGGGCAAAGCGCGCCGGGTTTGCGTCCAGGCAGTACTTCATCCAGTTGGGATGGACGATGGCCAGCCCGCCGCCGTGGGGGATGTCGTAGATCGCCGAGATCGCGTGCTCGATTTCGTGAGTGGCCCAGTCGCCCCCGTCGGTGCCCATGGCAAGCAGGTCGTTCAGGGCCATGGTGCCGCAGAACATCAGCGTCTCCCGGGCCTCGTAGTCCTCCGGGTTGGCCACCGCCTTCGGCGCCGCCTCCATGACCGTCCGCAGCAGTTCCTCGATCCAGCGGTCGATGAGAGGCGCGTTGGACGCGGTGTGGAAGTACTGCTCCAGCGCGTGGGACATCATGTCCACCACGCCGTACACGGTGTGATCCCTGGGCACCGAGAAGGTGTAGACCGGATCCAGAATCGAGAAGGCGGGATAGGTGTAAGGCGGGGCGGACCAGCCGATCTTCTCCCGGGTCTCCCAGTTGGTGATCACCGAGTTCGCGTTCATCTCCGAACCGGTGGCCGCCAGGGTCAGCACCGTGCCGAAGGGCAGCGCGCCGGTCGCCCGCCCCTTCCCGGTGATGACCTCCCACACGTCGCCGTCGTAGCGGGCGCCCACCGCGATCGCCTTCGCGCAGTCGAGCACGCTGCCGCCCCCGACGGCGAGGATGAACTCAATCTGCTCCCGACGGCAGATCTCCACGCCCCGGTGAACGGTGCTCAGCCGGGGATTCGGCTCCACCCCCGGCAGTTCGAACACCGTGCAGCCGGCCTCCCGCAGGATGGCCATCACCTCATCGTACAAGCCGATGCGCTTGATGGAGCCGCCGCCGTACACCAGAAGCACCCGCTTCCCATACGGCTCCAGCTCCTTGCGCAGGGACTGCAGCTGACCCCGGCCGAAGATGAGCCGGGTGGGATTGTGGAACACGAAATTTTCCATGGCCCGTGATCCTCTCCTCTACAGTACAGAATGACCTGCGTGATCGCGCACGCGGTGCAAAGCAGCGTCAGCAGCACGTGGTGCGCGCCGTCGAACGCGTGACCTTCAGGTGCCAGGGTGACCGCTCCACCGTTGACCTCGCCGCCCCACGCGCTGCATCCCTTCGCGACACCGATTTCAGGATGTACTCGCACTTTTTCCGTACACAGTATACATGCATTCTCTAACTGGGAAAAAGAGAGCCTCCGCGGGTTCACCCCGGAGGCACTGCACTTCTGTTACTCCTCCCGATACCCGAGGCTCCGGAGGACCGACTCCTTGTTGCGCCAGTCCTCCTTCACCTTGACGAACAGCTCCAGGTAGATCTTCGATCCCAGCAGCTGCTCGATGTCCTGCCGCGCCCGGGTGCCGATCTCCTTCAGCATCGACCCCCGCTTGCCGATGAGGATCCCCTTCTGGCTCTCGCGCTCCACGTAGATCGAAGCGCTCACGTAGACGGTGCCCGTCGGCCGCCGCTCGAGCTGCTCCACGTCCACCGCGACCGAGTGCGGGACCTCGTCCCGGGTGAGGTGGAGGATCTTCTCCCGGATCAGCTCGGCGATCACGAAGCGCTCCGGCTGGTCCGTGATCACGTCGTCGGGGTAGAACTTCGGCCCCTCGTCCAGCTGCTTCACGATCAGGTCCAGCAGCGCGTCGACGTTCTTGTGCTCCAGGGCCGACACCGGCACGATGTCCACCCAGTCGATCGTGGGCGCGCCGGGCTCGGGGTTCTCGCTGCGGACCCGCGGGTCGGCCAGGGCCTTGTACGCATCCATCACCCCGTACCAGTCGGCCTTCCGCACCTTGTCCATCTTGTTGACGACCAGGATCGTCGGGCGGCCGGAACGGGCCACCACGTCGGCGACGTACTTGTCGCCCTCGCCGGGCTGCGGCACGGAGCCGTCGACGACGAAGAGGACGACGTCCACCTCGGGGATGGTGCTGATGGCCACCTTGTTCATGTACTCGCCGAGCCGGTGGCGGGGCTTGTGGATGCCCGGCGTGTCCAGGAAGACCACCTGCGCGTCGGGCCGGTTGTAGACGCCCAGGATGCGGTTGCGGGTGGTCTGCGGCTTGTCGGACATGATGGCCAGCTTGGCCGCGACGAAGGCGTTGAGCAGGGTGGACTTGCCCACGTTAGGCCGGCCCACGATCGAGCAGAATCCGGAGCGGAACGGCGTCTCGCTCATGGGCGTACCTCCCCGTGACCCGGCAGGTCGGCGGGGGCGAACGCCCCGGGCAGCAGCTCGCGCACCGAGGTCACCCACGTGTCGCCCTTGAGGTTGGTCAGGATGACCCGGGCGTCGGGCCCGAACTCGCTCATCACCTGGCGGCAGGCGCCGCAGGGGCTGCAGGGCCCGTCGGTGTCGGCGATGACGGCAATCGCCGTGAAGCGCCGCCGGCCCTCGCTGACCATCTTGAAGATCGCGGTCCGCTCGGCGCAGTTGGTCAGCCCGAAGCTGGCGTTCTCGATGTTGCAGCCGGTGTAGAGCGTGCCGTCTTCGGCCAGCACCGCGGCCCCCACCGGGAAGCGCGAGTAGGGCACGTAGGCCCGGTCGCGCGCCTCACGGGCGGCGGCGATCAGTTCGGCATCGGTCATGGGCAGATCCCTCCTCAAGGCTCGTGCCGGGCACCCCCGAAGAGGCCCAGCAGCCCGGCTATGGCCGGCGGCAGGAGCCACAGCGGCCGGCGGAGCAGGAAGCCGAGCACCGCCTGCACGCTCTCGGCCAGTTCCCGCCGCACCGCGAAGAGGAGCACCGCCGCGCCGACGGCATGCAGCGCGGCGAGCAGTACGGCGCCGGCGGCCACCTCCTTCGCCGCCCCGGCCAGCGCGCTGGGACGGGTGCCGGCGGCGAGGTCCACCACCCGCTCCACCGCCGTGTTCACCAGCTCGGCGAGCAGCACCAGCGCCACCGTGACCAGCAGGTAGGCCACTTCCCAATCCGCCAGGCCCACCGCGCAGGCGGCCACGGCCGCGCAGGTTCCGGCAAACACGTGGAAGCGCAGGTTCGGCTCTTCCCGGTACGCCCGCACCAGCCCCCGGCCCGCATCGCGAAAGCGCGGGAGGAGCGCGGCGTGCCGGTAAGGCCGGCCGCTCATCGGCTCAGCCCCAGTCCCGCCAAGATCTCCTCCGTCTTGGCCATCATCGCCGCCTCATCTTCCGGGGTCTGGTGGTCCCAGCCCAGCAGGTGGAGCATGCCGTGCGCCGTGAGAAACCCCAGCTCGCGCTCGAACGAATGGCCGTACTCGGCCGCCTGGCTCACGCATCGCTCCACCGAGATGACGATGTCGCCCAGGGGCAGGGGCTCCCCCTCGGGCAGGTCGCCCATTTCCTCCCCTTCCAGCTGCGAGAAGGAGAGCACGTCGGTCGGGCTGGCCAGGCCCCGGTGATCGCGGTTCAGGTCGGTGATGGTTTCGTCGTCCACCAGGGTGATGGACACGGAGACATTCGTGCCGAGCCGGGCCCCGGCCAGCTGCAGGGCCCGCTCGGCGACCCGCCGGATCAGCTCCTCATGCTCCGCGGTCAGCTCCACCGTCTCCTGCTCGTTGTTCACCCAGATCTCCATTCGTTTCCGCCTCCTCTGCGCCGTCCTCCCCTTCAGGCGCTTCCTCCTGCCCCGCGCCTTCCTGCGCCTGCCCGGCGCCGCTCACCGGCTTCTGCTGCGCGGGGTAGTCGATGCGGGCGTGGTGCACACCGCTCAGCACTTTGACGAACACCCGGGCGATGGTGTCCAGGTCCTTCAGGGTCAGGTCGCAGTTGTCCAGCTGCCCCTGCTGGAGCCGGTCGTTGATGATCTTGCGCACCTGCTGCTCGATCTGCTCCGGGGAGAGCTCCCCCCGCTGGCGCATCGCCCGGACCGAGGCTTCGCACCCGTCCGCCAGCATGCAGATCGCCGTCTCCCGGCTGCGGGGCTTGGGGCCCTCGTAGCGGAAGTCCTTCTCCAGCACGTACTCGGACTGGCTGTTTTGCGACGCCATGTGGTAGAAGTAGCTGACCAGCATGGTGCCGTGGTGTTCGGGGATGAAGTCGATGATCTCCTGGGGCAGGCCGGCCTCCCGGGCCAGCTCCACGCCTTCCTTCACGTGGCTGGTGATGATCATCGCGGACAGGCTCGGCGGCAGCTTGTCGTGGGGGTTCTCGCCGCCGAACTGGTTCTCCACGAAGAAGGCGGGCCGCTTGATCTTGCCGATGTCGTGGTAGTAGGCCCCGACCCGGGCCAGCACCGGGTCGGCCCCGATGGCCTCGGCGGCCGCCTCGCAGAGGTTCGCCACCAGGATGGTGTGGTGGTAGGAGCCCGGCGCCTCCACCATCAGCCGCTTCAGCAGCGGGTGGTTGGGGTTGGAGAGCTCCAGGAGCTTCAGCGGCGTGACGATGCCGAAGACCGTCTCAAACAGCGGCAGGGCGCCGGTGGCCAGGATCGCCACCAGGAGGCCGTTCACCAGGCCCAGGGCGACGTCCCGCCAAACCTGCCACTCCAGGAGCGGCGTCGACTCCAGGAGGTGCAGGGCGAGGATCGTGACGGCATTGGCGATGCCCAGAAAGAGGCCCGACCGGTACAGGTCGTTCCGGCTCTCCACCCGGGCCACGGTGTAGACCCCCACCGCCGACCCCACGACCCCGACGGCGACGGCCCCGACGTGCGCCGAGGAGGCAAAGATGCCCAGCAGCACGGCGAGGATGACCGACTGCAGGAGCGCCACCCGGGGATCCAGCAGGATGGCGGCCAGCACGGCGTTGAGCGCAACCGGCATGAGGTAGGACGCGGACTCGCCCAGCTGCGCCGAAAAGAGGTTCACGGCCAGGGAGAGGAAGAGCGTAATGAAACCGACCAGCCCCAGGAGCATCAGCTTGGAGTCGCGCTCCAGAAGCTCCGGCCGCCAGCGGGCGATGGAGATGGCCATGATGACCACGACCACCAGCGCGATCAGGGCCGCACCGGCCCAGCCCTGGTAGCCGGCCTTCTGGCCCACGAGCCCGAGGGCGACGAGGGCCTCGTACTGGTCCGCGGTGATGGTCTTGCCCTTCTCGATGATCAGCTGCCCGGGCTGCCACCAGACCTCCGGGACCTCCTGCGCGGCCTTCTGGCGGAGCCAGTCGGTCTGCTCCTGGTCCTCCACCATGTTGGCCTCGATGCGGCTCTTCACCAGCTCCCGGACGAACTGGGCCAGCGCCGGGTCGGCGATCGAAAGCGTAAACGGCTCCGCCCCGCTGTCGATGCCGGCCTTCACGCGGGCCACGTCCCGCTCGAACACGTCCTCGCCCAGGGCCGTCTGCAGCAGTCCCAGCGCCTCGTCCTCCGCGGCGGCGATCTGCGCGTCGCCGGCCGTGAGGAGGGCCTCATAGACCTCTTCGGGCAGCACCGTCAGCCGGATCCGATCGGCCAGGTTCTGCACGCGGGTCTCCAGGTCGACCTCCGACTGGCCCCGGATCCGGCGGATCTCCGTGAAGATCGCCTTCACATACCGTTCGGCGTTCTCGAGGATGGCCGGCTCCCGCTTGTACACGGGGCTGACCGCCTGCGCTGCCGCCTCCTGCTGCTCCTTGGTGCGGATCTCGTTTTTCACCGCCCGCGGCGCGGGCACGTCCCGCGGCGCCACGTCGCCCACCTGCACGTCCAGGCGGGCGGGCACGGTCTGGTTGCCCAGGACCAGGGTCAGCAGCGCGAAGAAGAGAACCCCCCAGATCACCCTGCGGAACCGGGAGTTCTTCCAGCGGCTCTGTCCGGTCAGGTTCTCCAGGCGTTCACGTAGCTGTTGCCATATGCGCATAGATCTGACTGGGAGGGTCTGGCTCTACCGTCCCCTTACCCCCCATCTCACGAGGTCTCCGACCCGTCCGGCCGACCGGCCCCGGGCCGGGGCGGGTAGGAGCCAGTCCCGCCGCCCCCTGCGGCCTCGTAGGCCTTGATGATCAGCTGAACCAGGTCGTTGCGCACGACGTCGCGCTCCGTAAGGTAATAGAAGGTGATCCCCGGAACGCCGCGCAGGACGCGCTGGACGTCCACCAGCCCGGACCGGGTGCCTTCGGGCAGGTCGATCTGCGTGATGTCGCCGGTCACGACGACCTTCGACCCGAAGCCCATGCGGGTCAGGAACATCTTCATCTGCTCCGGGGTGGTGTTCTGCGCCTCATCCAGGATGATGAACGAGTCGTCCAGCGTCCGCCCCCGCATGAACGCGAGCGGGGCCACCTCGATGACCCCGCGTTCCATCAGCCGCTCAAACGTCTCCGAACCCATGATGTCGAACAGGGCATCGTAGAGCGGACGCAGATAGGGGTCCACCTTCTGCTGCATGTCGCCCGGGAGGAAGCCCAGCTTCTCGCCGGCTTCCACGGCGGGTCGGGTCAGGATGATGCGGGCGACCTCCTTCGCCTTCAGGGCGGCCACCGCGACGGCCATCGCCAGGTAGGTCTTGCCCGTTCCGGCAGGCCCGATGCCAAATGTTACGCCACTGCGCCGGATCGCGTCAACGTATTCCTTCTGCCCGATCGTCTTGGGCCGGATCTGCTTGCCGCGGTAGGTCGTGACGATCACATCGGTCAGGGCTTCCGCCAGGGGTTCCTCGACCCCCTCCCGGGCCAGCCGCACGGCGTAGCGCACGTCGCGCTCGGTCACCCGCCCGCCGCGCTCCTGGATGGCCGTCAGCCGGTTGAAGAGCCGGACGACCCGGCCGACCTCGTCCTCCTGCCCCCGGATGATGACCTCGTTGCCCCGGGGCACGATGGTCACATCAAAGCCCTGTTCGATGAAGCGCAGGTGCGAGTCGTTCAACCCGAATAGCTCGCGCGCGCGGTCATTGTCAGCAATCAGTATTCTTCTCTCCTGGGTCTCATCCAACCCGGTCACCTGCCCGTGGTCAACATCGGCCCCTCCAGAGGGGCGGATACCTCCTCCAGCGTCTCGACCGTGACCAGAATGCCCACGTAACCGCCTTCCTGCTGCACCACTTCTGCCGTGAGCGGCTCCACCACGCGGTCGCGCGGCCCCAGGATCCAGGCGAGCCGCCGCTCCATGGCGGCCAGCGCCCGCTCCTTCAGCACCTCCAGCGGCACGGGCTCCGCCCGTGTCGAGACCTCCAGGGCCTCACGAATCACGATTTCGACAGGTGGGGACCAATTCCTCCACTGGCCCGGGGTGAGGGTCCGGGTGGTCACCTCGTACTCGGCAAACGGCACCGGGCCGCGCCCGCGAAGTATTATGGACCGGCCGTTCCAGTTCAAAACCCACTGCACGTGCCGCCGCCCCGTCGGCTCCTTCACCTGCTCCACCGCCGGGTATTCATAATACTGGCGATAGGCCACCCGCGCCCGCACCGTCGCCTGGGCGACGACCGTGCGCGCCAGGTCCGCGCGCGGGGGCAGGGGCATGCCGGGGAGGACGAGAGGCCGCCCGCCGGCCCAGTAGCGCAGGGCGCACTCCACCAGCATGTCCCCGGGCTGGACCAGGTCCCCCTTCTTCACCAGGGGCTCCCCCTGGAAGGGGATCACCTGCTCCACCACCCCGGCCTTGCGGGCGACCAGGTGAACGCAGAGCGCCTGGTCCGGGGGCTTCACCGCGCCCTTCTCGACGACCTCGATCACCGCGCGGGTGCCGTCCACCCGCACCACCGCCCAGGAGAGCTCCTCCACCCGGGACTTCAGGTGCTGGGTGACGTGGTTCACGTCGACGCGCGCTTTCCAGGCCCCCTTCCGCAGCCCGGCCTCCGCCGCCGCGGCCAGGACCGCGCGCGGGTCCAGGTAGCCGGGGCCGTTGATCCGCACGTCCACCACCCAGATGTGGCTTCCGGCCCAGATCAGCACAGCCAGGCTGCCTGCGGCACCGGCCAGAAGGAAGGGGCGCCTCCGCAGGCGCCGGATCAGGAAGGGCAGGCCCTCGCGCTCGCGGATGCGAACGCGGCACCGGGCGGCACGGGCGATGGGGCGCAGCCGGAAGAAGTCCGCCAGCATCATTGTAGCATCCAGCCGCTCCGGCGTACGGCGCAGGTCCCACAGCAGAATGCCCTCCTCCAGGCAGCGGTTGAGGAACCGCTCGCTGTCCCCGCCGGTGACATCGACGCGCAGCGTGCCCAGGAGGTAGCGAACCAGGCGGCGCAGCATCCTACGCCCCGCCTCCTTCCGCCGGTGCCTGGCGGAGCCCGTCGATCCGCCCGCGGATAACCACCTGCTCCGGGGACAGGAAGCCGATGCGCAGGTCCGCGCCGTCGACGGTCATCTTCCCATCCGGCAGCCGCAGCACCACCCGCTCCGGCCGGTACTCCAGCAGCCCCCGGTGATTTTCCACCACCAGCTCCATGCTGCCGATCAGGACCGCCCGCGGCACGTCCAGCACCGCGTCGCCCGGAAGCTCGAGAAGGGAGACCAGCCGCTCCCCCAGGCTTCTCCGCCGCTGCTGCACGGAACCGCCCCCCTCCCTGTGCGATGGCCCGTCCACTGGGAAGGTATGCGGGGCAGGGGGGATGCTAGAAGTAGCGGGAATCCCGGGCGGCGCGACCTGCGGTCAGGCACCGGCGTCTCACAGGCGAGGTGGGCAGCGTCGCCAGCCGCACCGCCCACAGAAGGGAGGCCGACCCGTGACCCTGCCGAAACCGGCCAGGCTCCTCCTGGCCGCGCTGATCCTCCTGTCCGCGTGCAGCCGCGGCCCTGCGCCGGGCGCCGGCCCCGGCGACCCGCCCCGGGGCGCGGGCGCCGGCGTGGACAGGGACCCGACAGCCCTGGTGCTCGCCGCACCGGAGGGCCTGCTGCTGCCGGTTCTGGAAGGCGTCCACGTGCTGTACACGCCCGAACCGGCTGCGGCGCTCATGCGGGGCGAGGCGGACGCGGCCGTGATGAGCGGCGACCCGCCCCCGACGCTCACCGCGCTCCCGCTCCGGACCGTGGAGCGCGTCATCCTGCAGGGCTGGCTGGACGAACCCCTGTCGCTGACCCTTGCCGAAGCCGAGGCCCTGCTGCCTGCGCTCGGCCCGCCGGGCGAGCCCGGTCGCGGCGCGCTCGCCGCGGGGCGGCTCGCGGACCTGCGGCCCGGCTGGCGGGCGGTGCCGGTGGACGGCGTCACCCCCACGCCCCAGAGCGTGCGGTCGGGGGAGTACCCTCTGGCCGAGCGGCTGCTGCTGGCCTACCGGCCGGAGGATGCGGAGCGCGTCGCACCGCTCGGGGCCGCGCTGCGGGAAGCGCTGAGCGGCAGCGGGGCCGGCGAGGGCCCGGACGGCGCCGGGGCGGAGGCCCTGCACGACTGGGTCTCCCTCTCCGTCGTCGGCGACATCATGCTGGCCCGGGGCGTGGCGCGGGCCATGGGCGAAAACGGCACGCTCTACCCCATCGAGCGGGTGCGGGATCACCTCGCCGCCGCGGACCTGGCCTTCGCCAACCTGGAGTCGCCCATTGGCCTAAAGGGCAGACCCCTCCCCGGCAAGCAGATCTGGTTCCGGGCAGAGCCGCAGGCCGTGGAGGTGCTGCAGGCGGCGGGGCTGGACGGGGTGACCGTGGCCAACAACCACATCCTGGACTACGACGAGGAGAACTTCCTGGAGACGCTGGACCTCCTCGCCGAGGCCGGCATCCCGTGGACGGGCGGCGGCCGGAACCTGGCGGAGGCGCGCCGGCCGCTGGTGCTGGAGGCCCGGGGCGTCCGCATCGCCTTCCTGGGCTACAGCGAGTTCGCCGACCTCTTCTTCGACTGGGACTACCCCCGCAGCTTCGCCGCCACGGAGGACCGGCCGGGCGTGGCCGGCATCCGGGAGGACTGGCTGGCCGAGGACATCCGGGCCGCCCGGGAGGTGGCGGACGTGGTCGCCGTCGCGCTCCACTGGGGGGTGGAGTTCAGCAACTACCCGACGGAGGAGCAGCGCCGGCTCGCCCGCTACATCGTGGACCAGGGGGCCGACCTGGTGCTGGGCAGCCACCCCCACGCCATCCAGGGCTTCGAGGTATACAACGGCGGGTTCATCGCCTACAGCCTGGGCAACTTCATCATGGACCGGCAGGACACCGACCTCGCCCGGGAGTCGATGATCCTCGACTTCCTGATCGGCCCGGACGGGGTGAAGCAGGTCGCGGTTCACCCGGTCTGGATCCAGGCCGAACAGCCCTACCTGCTAGAGGGCGCGGAGGCCGCCTCACTGCGGGAGAAGATGCGGGAGATCTCGGGCTGGTCGCAACTCTCCAGTGGTCGACCGAACTAGCTGATGTCCGTCGGGCTGGCCGAGGTGATGGCGGCCCTGGCGCGCAGGCCGTGTAGAGTGATGCGACGGAGGCGGTGCAGCCGCCTCCGTCGCATGTTTGTCAGTCGTCGTCCTGCCGCTCCCGCATCGTCGGGAACAGGATGACGTCGCGGATGGACGGCGCCCCCGTGAGCAGCATGACCAGCCGGTCCACGCCGATGCCCAGCCCACCGGTGGGCGGCAGGCCCACCTCCAGGGCGGCCAGGAAGTCCTCGTCCATCGGGTGGGCCTCCTCATCGCCGGCCCGCCGCTGCGCCAGCTGGGCCTCGAACCGCTGCCGCTGGTCCTCCGGGTCGTTCAGCTCGGAGAAGGCGTTGGCCAGCTCCCGCCCCTGCACGTACAGCTCGAACCGCTCGGTGAGCCGCGGGTCGCGGGGATCGCGCTTGGCGAGCGGCGACGTCTCCACCGGGTGCCCGATGACGAACGTGGGCTGCACCAGCCGGTCCGCGGCGTACCGCTCGAACAGCTCCGCCAGGAGCCCGCCCCAGGTGGTCGCCTCCACCGCGTACCCGGCGGCCTCGGCCGCGGTCCGCACCGCCTCGGCGTCCTTCCGGTCGTCCCCCGAGTCCCCCAGGGCCAGGAGGTCGAGGCCGGTGGCCTCCTTCACCGCCTCGACCATCGTCACGCGCCGGAAGGGGCCGGTCAGGTCGATCTCGCCCACCTGGAGGCGCCCGTTGGCCGCGAGGGCCGCGTTCTGGACGAGCCGCTCCGTCAGGTCCATCATGTCCCGGTAGTCCGCGTAGGCCTGGTACGCCTCCAGCGAGGTAAACTCCGGGTTGTGCCGGGTGGAGATCCCCTCGTTGCGGAACACCCGGCCGATCTCGTACACCCGCTCGAAGCCGCCGACCACCAGCCGCTTCAGGTGCAGCTCCGTGGCGATGCGCAGGCTGAGCTGCCGGCCGAGGGCGTTGTGGTAGGTGAGGAACGGACGGGCCGCCGCCCCGCCGGCCACCGGGACCAGCACCGGGGTCTCGACCTCCATGAATCCCAGCTCGTCCAGCGTGCGGCGCAGGCTGGAGACGATGCGGGACCGCGCCTCGAAGACGGCGCGGCTCTCGGGGTTGACCAGGAGATCTAGGTGGCGCTCGCGGTAGCGGAGCTCCACGTCCCGCAGCCCGGCATGCTTGTCGGGCAGCGGCCGGAGCGCCTTGGTCAGCATGGTCAGGCGCTGCACCTTCACCGTCAGCTCGCCGGTGCGGGTGCGCATCAGCACGCCGTCGGCGCCGACGATGTCCCCCAGGTCGAGGTGATCCCAGATCAGGCGGTCCCGGTCGCTCAGCTCGGGGAGGCGCAGGTAGATCTGCAGGCGGCCGGAGCCGTCCTGCAGGTGGGCAAACCCG
>QGVE01000190.1 GCA_003242675.1 Bacillota bacterium
CGGCGAGATCCGCTCGCGGGAGGCGGAGCAGGCGGCAGCGATCCTTCGGGCCGAGCTGGTACAGCTGGACCTGCCCGACGGCCGGATCCGGCCCGGCCCCGAGCTGGAGCGGGCCCTGGAGGACCTCTGGGTGCGCACCCGCCCCGAGCTGGTGCTGGCGTTCGACCCCAAAGGCCCGACGCCGCTGGGGCAGAACCCGGACCACGTCGCCCTGGGTGCCGCGGTGCTCGCCCGGGCGCGCAGCGCGCTCGGCCGCGGCGAGCGCATTTACTTCTACGCCGCCCGCCAGCCCAACGTGCTGGTGGACATCACCGAAGTGCTGCCGGAGAAGCTCACCGCCCTGAAGGCCCACCGCAGCCAGCTGATCGGCCCTGACCGGGCCGTCGATCACTTCGCCCGCTGGATCAGCCGCCTCCACTCCGGGCGGGTGCCGGCCCTGTACACCGAAGCCTTCTACCGGCTGGTGTGAGGGGGTGAGCGGATGCCCGAGAAGGTCGAAGCCCGCCCGGATCGCAGCCTCGCCGTCAAGCGCCGGCTGTTCGCCGCGCTGTGCCGGATCGGCAGCCTGCCGCCGGTGGAGCGGCTGGCGGCGCGCCTCGTTGCGCCGGACCACGCCCTCCTGGCCCTGTCCCAGGGCGAACTGCTGGTCAGCACGGCCCGGCGGGTGCTGGCGTTCACCGCGCACCCCGACGACCTGGAGTTCTTCTGCGGCGGCACCCTCCGGCGCATGGCCCTGGCGGGGAGCCGCATCACCGCCGTGGTCCTGACGGACGGCGAAAAGCGCGGCAACTGGCTCGACCTGGCGGAGCAGCGGCAGGCCGAGCAGTGGCAGGCGGCCCGCCTGCAGGGCTACGAGTCCGTCACCTTCCTCGGGCTGCCCGACTTCGGCCTGCCCGAGGATCCCCGGCTGGAGCGGCTGCTCGCCCGCGCCTGGGACGAGGCGGCCCCCCAGGTCGTCTTCGCCCTCGATCCCAAGGAGCTGCTGCCGCGGATGGCCAACCGCGACCACAAGGCCCTGGGGCGCGCCATCCTGGACCTGGCCAGGTCCCGGGTCTCGTCCGGTGCGCAGGTCTACTTCTACGGCACCCGGAGCCCGGACGTGCTGGTGGACATCTCCCCGGTCATCGCGGACAAGCTGCGGGCGGTGAAGGCGCACCGCAGCCAGATGGTCTACCTGGACGAGGACGCAACCGACGGTGCCGTGCGGCTTCTGGCCCGCATCATGGCCGGCCGCTCGGGCGTCGCCTACGCCGAGGGGCTCAGCCGGCTGCTGTAGCCGGCCGCCCTACCCCCACTCGCCCCGCGCGTACAGGATGGCGGCGATCGCCGCCAGCGGCGCCGTCTCGGTCCGCAGGATGCGCGGGCCCAGGGTGACCGGGATCGCCCCGGCCCGGCGGGCCAGCTCCACCTCCTCGGCGGTGAGGCCGCCCTCGGGGCCGACGAAGAGCGCAAAGGCGCGCGCCTCGGGGCGGGCCTCCAGCACCGCCCGCAGCGGCTCGCCTCCCCCCTCCCAGGCCACCAGGGCCAGGTCGAACTCGGGGATGCGGGCCACCGCCTCCTCCCAGGTGTGCGGCGGCCGGACGGTGGGCACGGCCCCCCGCCGCGACTGCTCCGCCGCCTCGCGCGCGATCCGCTGCCAGCGCTCCCTCCGCTGGGCGGCCTTCTTCTCGTCCAGCTTCACGACGCTGCGCGCCGCGGCGACGGCGACGAACTCCGTGATCCCCAGCTCGGTGCCGTGCTGGACGACGAGCTCCATCTTCTCGCCCTTCGCGAGCCCCTGAAACAGCGTGATCCGGATGGCCGGCTCGCCCCCGGCCGGCGCCGCGGCGCGGACGCGCCCCCGGGCCAGGCCGTCCTCCACCCGGTCCAGGACGCAGTCGTAGGCCACGCCCCCGGCCAGGACGACGAACGGGGATCCGGGCGCGGCCCGGAGCACCCGCAGCAGGTGGTGCGAGTCCTCGCGCGTGAGGACCACCTCGTCCCCTTCGACCCGGTCCAGGAAGAAGCGCGGGATCACGGCTTCATCGCCAGGATGGCGACCCAGCCATCCTGCTCGCGCGCGCCGAGGGGGAGGAGCCACGTCTCGGTCATCGCCTGGGTCACTTCCTCCTTCTTCGCAGCGATGATGCCGGAGGCCAGGAACCGGCCGCCCGGCTTCAGCCGGGCCGCGGCGTCGGGCAGGATCTCCACGATGACCGAGGCGATGATGTTCGCGACGATCAGGTCCGCCCCGCCCTCGGCCACCTGGTCCAGCGTCCCCGGGCGGACGTCGATCTCCACGCCGTTGCGGCGGGCGTTCTCCCGCGCGGCCTCCACGGCCACGGGGTCCACGTCGACGGCCACCACCTCCGCGGCCCCCAGCCGCTTCGCCGCCACGGCCAGGATGCCCGAGCCGGTGCCCACGTCGATCACCCGGCACCCCGGGGTGACCAGCTGCTCCAGCCAGCGCAGGCAGAGCGCCGTCGTGGCGTGCGTCCCGGTGCCGAACGCCATGCCCGGATCCACGTAGATCGGCAGCTCCCCGTCCCGGGGCGTGTACTCCTCCCAGGCGGGGACGACCACCAGCCGGTCGCCGACGCGCGCCGGCCGGAAGTACGCCTTCCAGGCGTGGGCCCAGTCCTCCTCCGCCACCCAGCGGAATGCGGGCGGCTCCACCACCCCCAGGCCCAGGGTGCGGATCTCCTCCAGCCCCGCCTCGAGCTGCAGCCGCCGCTGCTCCAGATCGCCGGCCTCGGCCAGCCAGCCGGACACCGTCACCCACTCCGGGTCGCCGGGCGTGAGGTCGGTCAGGTCCCAGCGGGACCGGTTCTGCTCCACGATCAGCGGGTCGTCCACCGCGTAGCCGGCGCCGGTGAGTTGAAGGAGCAGGTGACCCACGGCGTCGGCTGCGGCCCGCTGGCACCGAATGCGGATCTCCAGGTATCGCAAGCCGTCTCCTCCATTCACTCCGTCGGCCCCGCCGCCCGCCGCACCTCATCCGGCACGGTGAGCGGCCCGGGGTCCCGCGGGTAGGTCCAGTCCAGCTGGTAGGCGAAGCTGGAGCCCCGGCCCGCCGGCCGCTCCGCGCGGATGGCGAACCGCACCGGGCGCAGGCGCCAGACATCGACCCACAGCCGGTATTCTATCCGTTCATCCTGCGCGGGCGGCGCCACCTGCATGACCGCGGGATCGAGCTCCAGCGCGAGAACCGCCGCCGGCACGCCGCCGACCTGCTCGCGGCCCACCCACTCCGCGCGGACCACGCCGGCCAAGAGCGGGGCCGCGAGCTGGTCGGACAGGAAGGCGGTCACGTCCCGCACGTCCGCGGTCGGCGAGCGGACCCAGCCGCCCCGCGCCTGCCGCACGTAGAGGGCGTCGCCCCAGAGGAGGTACTCGATGGGCGTCCGGGCCGCCCCGCTCCCGACCTCGCCGCGCAGGTGCAGGAGCCGGGGCTCGGCCTGAAACTCCCCTTCGAGCCAGGCGCTGGGGAAAAACCCGTCGGGGGACTGCCCCGTCAGCGCGGCGCGAAAGTCGTAGCGCCGCGCCTCCAGCAAGGCAAGCCCCGCGGCCTCCGCCACCTGCTCGGGGGTGAGGCCGCGCGTGCGATCGGCAAACGTGAGCCCTCCCCAGGCGCCCAGCCCGACCAGCACGGCCACCACGGCGAGCAGCCAGGCCCGCCGCACCCGCTGCCTGCGGCGCGCGGCGGCCCACTCTGCGGGCGGCACCGTGGGGTCAAGGAGGGGGCCCGCCCGGGCAGCCCAGCACAGGGTGACACCCCCCCCCCTTTGGCCCCCCCGCA
>QGVE01000005.1 GCA_003242675.1 Bacillota bacterium
GGCGGGGGGGGGGGGCCTCCGCCGGCCGCCCGCCGACACATTTTCCCTGAAGGGGGCCTGCCGCCGCCCGTCGAAACCTCAGCCCTTGGAACGTCACACAGTCTACGGAGTGAGGGTGCAGCCTTCGACATGGCAACGACGGAGGACGCATTGCCGGGTCTGCCCCGGGTGGGTCTGAGGCCGGTGGAGCAGGCCGACCTTGCGCTGCTCTCCCGCTGGGACGAGGACTCGGTGATCGGCGCGCTGATGGGCCGCCGGTTTGCCCGGCTGAGCCCGGCCGAGTGGTGGGAGGGCGTGCGGAGGAGCAGGTCCTGCCGGGTGTGGATGATCGAGTGGGAGGGCCGGTCGGTGGGCGAGGTGGAGCTGGCGCAGCTGAACCGGCGCGCTGGCACGGCGGAGGTGCGAATCTGCGTCGGCGAGAAGGCCCTGTGGGGGCGGGGCATCGGGACGGCGGCCATGTCCGCCCTGCTGGACGAGGCCTTCGGGCCGATGGGGCTGGAGAGCGTCTACCTGCGGGTCTTCTCCACCAACCGGCGGGCGATCGCCCTCTACGAAAAGCTGGGGTTCCGGCCCGAAGGGCTGCTGGCGCCGAGCCGGCGCCGGTCGGACCCGGCGCCCGTGCTGCTGATGAGCCTCACGCGCGGGCGCTGGCTGGCGCGGTCGCGCGCAGGGCGGGGGGTAGGTTGACAACACGGCCCGCGCGCCCTATCATGATTGCATACGCAGACGTGCAAAGGCGTTGAAGCGGAGGAGTAACCCGCACACCGCCTCGCAGAGAGGGAGCCCCGCGGGTGGAAGGGCTCCCAGGCCAGGAGCGGGTGAAGTCGCCGCGGAGGCCGCGCTCCCGACCCGGGCCGGGTTCCGGACCCGCCCGCTGAAGGAGCGCCGGGAAAGCCCGTTACAGCGCAAGAGTGCCCCGTATGGGGAAATAAGGTGGTACCGCGAGCCCCGGCTCGTCCTTATGGGACGTGCCGGGGTTTGATCTCGTGAGGGGGGACTCCGACGTGACAGCCGAGCAGAAGCAGGTCGGTACGGAGCTCGCGCCGCGCTACGACGCCAAGCAGGTGGAGGACGAGTACTACCAGTACTGGATGGACGGCGGCTTCTACCGCGCCCCGATCGTCGAGGGCAAGCAGCCCTACACCATCGTGATCCCGCCGCCCAACGTCACCGGGACGCTGCACCTCGGGCACGCCCTGAACAACACCATGATCGACATCCTCATCCGCTGGAAGCGGATGCAGGGGTATCCCACGCTCTATCTGCCGGGCACCGACCACGCGGGCCTGGCGACCCAGATCCGCGTCGAGGAGGACCTGCGCAAGTCCGGCGGCCCGACGCGCCACGAGCTGGGCCGCGAGGCCTTCGTGGCCAAGGTCTGGGACTGGAAGGAGCGCTACCACGCGACGATCACCAGCCAGCTGCGCAAGCTGGGCGTTTCGGTCGACTGGAGCCGCGAGGCGTTCACCATGGACGAGCGGCTCTCCCGGGCGGTGCGCGCCTTCTTCGTGAAGCTCTACAAGAAGGGGCTGATCTACCAGGGCACGCGCATCACCCACTGGTGCCCGCAGGACCAGACGGCCCTCTCCGACATCGAGGTGGACTACGAGGAGCGCCAGGGGCACATGTGGTACTTCCGCTACCCGCTGGCGGACGGCTCCGGCCACATCGTCATCGCCACCACCCGGCCGGAGACGATGCTCGGCGACACGGCGGTGGCGGTGCATCCCGACGACGAGCGCTACAAGCACCTGATCGGGAAGATGCTGCGCCACCCGGCGACGGGCCGCGAGATCCCGATCATCGCCGACGAGTACGTGGATCCCGAGTTCGGCACCGGGTGCGTGAAGATCACGCCGTTCCACGACCCCAACGACTACGAGATCGGCCTGCGCCATGGCCTGGAGATGCTGCAGGTCATCGGCCTGCGGGGCGAGATGACCGAGGCGGCGGGCAAGTACGCGGGCCTCGACCGCTACGAGTGCCGCAAGCGCATCGTCGCGGACGCCGAGGCCGAGGGCTGGCTGGTGAAGGTCGAGGAGCACCGGCACTCGGTGGGCTGCTGCGCCCGGTGCGGCACCGTCATCGAGCCGCTCGTCTCCCGGCAGTGGTACGTGAAGATGAAGCCGCTGGCCGAGCCGGCGATCCGGGCGGTGGAGAGCGGCCAGATCCGGATCGTGCCCGAGCGGTTCACCAAGGTCTACCTGCACTGGATGGAGAACATCCAGGACTGGTGCATCTCCCGGCAGATCTGGTGGGGCCACCGCATCCCGGTCTGGTACTGCGACGACTGCGGCCACCTCACCGTCGCGGAGACCGACCCGTCGGCGTGCGAGAAGTGCGGTTCGACGAACATCCGCCAGGACGAGGACGCGCTGGACACCTGGTTCTCCTCGGCTCTGTGGCCCTTCTCGACCCTGGGCTGGCCGGACCAGACGAAGGACCTGGAGTACTTCTTCCCCACCGACGTGCTCGTCACCGGCTATGACATCCTCTTCTTCTGGGTCGCCCGCATGATCTTCAGCAGCCTGGAGCTCACCGGGAAGATCCCGTTCCACACCGTGGTGCTCCACGGGCTGATCCGGGACGCCCAGGGGCGGAAGATGTCCAAGTCGCTGGGCAACGGCGTCGACCCGATCGATGTCATCGAGAAGTACGGCACCGACGCCCTGCGGTTCATGCTGGTCACCGGCTCCAGCCCGGGCAACGACATCCGGTTCCACACCGAGCGGGTGGAGAACGCCCGGAACTTCGCCAACAAGCTCTGGAACGCCAGCCGGTTCGTCCTGATGAACCTGGCCGACTGGCAGCCCGCACAGAGCGGGGCGGCGCTGCAGTACGACGTGGCCGACCGCTGGATCCGCCACCGGTTCAACGAGGCGGCCCGGGCGGTGAACGAGCTTCTGGGCGACTACCAGTACGGCGAGGCGGCCCGCACCATCTACGACTTCATCTGGAGCGAGTTCTGCGACTGGTACATCGAGCTCGTGAAGCCCCGCCTCTACAACCCGTCCGATCCCACGCGGGCGGCCGCCCAGGAGACCCTGGCCCGGGTCCTGGAGGGGACGCTCCGGCTGCTTCACCCGTTCATGCCGTTCATCACCGAGGCGATCTGGCAGAAGCTGCCGGTGAAGTCGCCGCAGGTGGAGATCGCCCCGGAGATCGCCCGTGCGGCCGGGCGGACCGAGCTGCCGCCGTCGATCTCCGTCACGCCGTACCCGACGCCGATCCCCGAGTGGACGGACGCCGAGGCCAACGAGCGGATGGGGCTCATCATCGACACGATCCGCGCGCTGCGCTCCATCCGCGCGGAGTTCCGCCTGGGCGAGCACACCCGGATCGAGGCGGTGGTCATGGCCACCTCGGACCGCGCCCTGGAGATCCTGAACGAGGGCCGCGCCTTCATCGAGAACCTGGCCAGGACCGCACAGCTCACGATCCAGCCGGTGGCGGAGGAGAAGCCGAAGAACGCGGCCGGCGCGGTGGTCCCGGGCGCCGAGATCTACGTGCCGATCGGCGGCCTGATCGACCTGCCCAAGGAGATCGAGCGGACCGCCAAGGACCTGAAGGCCACCGCCGAAGAGCTGGAGAAGCTGGAGAAGAAGCTGAACAACGAGGGCTTCCTGACCAAGGCCCGGCCCGAGATCGTCGAGAAGACCCGCACGGAGGCCGCCGCGCTGCGGGAGAAGAAGCAGGCCCTGGAGGCCCGCCTGGCGATGCTCAGGGGCATGCAGGGATGAGGATCACGACTTACGAGGCAGCCCTGGCCTACCTGGCCGGGCTGCGCCGCTTTGGGATGAAGCCGGGCCTGGAGCGGACGGCCGCGCTGCTGGATCGGCTGGGCCGGCCGGACCGCCGGGTCGGGCGGGTGGTGCACATCACGGGCACCAGCGGCAAGGGGTCGGTCGCGGCGATGGTCGAGGCGGGGCTCCGGGCCGCCGGGCGGCGGGTCGGACTCTTCACCTCGCCGCCGCTCATGGGGTTTACCGAGCGCATGCAGGTGAACCGCGCTGAGATCCCCGAGGCGGACGTGGTCCGGCTCGCCGCCCGGGTGGCGGAAGCGGCCCAAGCGCTGACGGCCGCGGGGCAGGACCCGCCCACCGAGTTTGAGGCCATCACGGCGATGGCCCTGGCCTGGTTCGCCGAGCAGCAGGTGGACGACCTGGTGCTGGAGGCGGGGATGGGCGGGCGGTTCGACGCCACCACCGTCGTGGAGAGGCCGGCCGTCACGGCCATCACCAACGTCGGCCTGGACCACACGGAGTGGCTGGGCGAGACCCACGAGGCCATCGCCTGGGACAAGGCCGGCATCATCCGGCCCGGGGTCCCCTGCGTCACCGGCACCGATCACCCCGGCGCCCTGGCGGTGATCGAGGGGGTCGCGCGGGAGCAGGGGGCGCCGCTCATCCGGGTCACGCCGGCGGACTTCCGCGTGCGGGAGGCGGGCCTCTCCGGCCAGGTGGCGGACCTGCGGGGCGAGCGCGGCTGGTACCGGGCCGTGCGGCTTCGCCTCCTGGGCCGGCACCAAGTGGCCAACGCGGCCGTCGCCCTGCGCCTCCTGGAGCTCCTCGGCGTCGAGGAGGCGGCGATCCGCGAGGGCTTCGCGCACGTCGTGTGGCCGGGCCGTATGGAGCTTCTGCAGGTGGCCGGCGGCCCGCCGGTGCTGCTGGACGCCGCCCACAACCCCGCCAAGTGTCAGGCCCTGGCCCGCGCCGTGGCCGAGCTCTTCCCCGAGCGGCCGATCCGCCTGCTGGTGGGGATGCTGGCGGACAAGGATGTGGCGCACGCGCTGGCGCCGCTCCTGCCGCTGGCGGAGCGGGTCTGGACGACGACGCCGGAGAGCCCGCGGGCCCTGCCGGCGGCGGATCTGGCGGCGGAGTGCCGGCGGCAGGGGCGCCCGGCCGAGGCCGTCGCGCACCTGCCCCAGGCCCTGGAGGCGGCGCTGGCCGGGGCCGCACCCGGCGACCTGCTGGTCATCACCGGATCCTTCTACACCGTTGGACCGGCCCGGCGGATTCTTGTCCGGGGCCAGGTTATACAAGCCCTCCCCCCCGCATAGGCATGGTGGGGAAACGACCCGCACAGGCGAGCGGTCAGGGGCCGACACCGAAGGCCGCCCCGAACCGTAAGCTCCACCGGCGGGCGAACCACCCAAGCGGGAGGGGACACCATGCATCGGTTTGGGCGATCCGTGCAGAAGCGAGCAACTGACCGGTGGGGCGGCGTGTTTATCCTGGCCGTCGTGCTGGCCGTGGTGGGTGCCTGGCAGCTCGGCGGCGTCCTGGGGAACCTCCTGGGCGAGGAGCGACACGCCGCCATGGAACCCGTTCCGGGGGCGGAAGGCGGGGCCGGGCTCACGGGCACGTCGGGCGCTCCCGGCCAGGTCACCATCGTCCCGCGGCCCTTCCAGGTCCACTTCGTGCAGGTCGGCGCGTTCCGGTCCGAGGGAGCCGCCCGCAACCTGGTGAGCGAGCTGGCGGGCCAGAAGGTGATCGCGGCGATGACGCCCCGCAACGCGATGGGCCTGGTGAAGGTCTACGTCGGGCCCTTCATGTCGGGGGAGGAGGCCAGCGAGGTCCTCGACGTGATGCGGGAGACCGGGGTCGCCCCCAACGCCTTCACGGTGGCCCTGGACGTGGACTACGCCCCCGAGGCGGTCATGGCCATGGCCGGATCCGCCAACCCCGATCTGCAGACGGGCCTCGACGCCCTGAACAACTACCTGTACGAAGCGGGCGCCTGGTTCGCCAAGCGGGCGGCGGGCGAACCGGCTGACGGCGGGGTGCTGGTCGCCCTGGGCCACGAGATGCGGCAGGCGGCGGCGCAGCTGGCGGGGGTCGAGGAGAACCCGGCGGTCACCAAGTTCCTGGGGCTGGCGGACATGGCCATGGTGAACGCCGCGGACATCGAGGTCGCGGCGGGCGCCGAGCCCGGCAGCGAGGAGTTCCAGCGGGCGATGAACGGGTACGTCAGCCTGCTCGAGCAGTACCATAACTTCTATGCGGCGGATGCCTCCGACAATTAGCCAGGACGCGGGGCCATCGCAGGATGGCCCCGTTCCATATATTGCCAATCCCGACGCCCCGTGCTATGCTGGTGGCGGATCTGCCTCCCGCGCAGGAATCTCGCCGGGAAACCTCGAAACTCACGCTGTTTGAAGTGCGTCATATCAAGAGCCGCGTCAGCGAAGGGGGCAGTGTCGTGAAGCGCGGTCGGCTGGCGTTCCTGTGGGCCGTGATCGGCGCCGTCGTGGGGCAGCTCCTCGGCGCCGCCCTTTCGCAGTACGTTCCCATCCTGAACTACCACATTTCCCTCGGCCTCGCGCCGACGACGCTCGATCTCCACTTCCTCGTGATGACCTTCGGGCTTTCGCTCAAGCTGACGGTCGCCGGCGCCTTCGGGCTCGTGCTGGCGCTCTGGCTCGCCCTGCGCTGATGTGAGGTGACGGCTTTGCAGCAGCTCATCCTGGCCTCATCGTCTCCCCGCCGGCAGGAGCTTCTGCGGCAGCTGGGGATCCCCTTCGTCGTCGAGGCGCCGGAGGTGGACGAGCACGCGGTGCACGCCGGCTCCCCTGCGGAGCTGGTCGAGCGGCTGGCCCTGCGCAAGGCGCGCGCGGTGGCCGCCCGCCACCCGGGCGCCCTCGTGCTCGGCGCCGACACCATCGTGGTCGTGGATGGCGAGATCCTGGGCAAGCCCGCGGACCGGGCGGAGGCCGAAGCGATGCTCAGACGGCTCTCGGGCCGCGCCCACCAGGTGCTGACGGGCGTGGCCCTGGTGCGGGACGGCGAGGAGCTGGTGGCCCACGAGGAGACCGTCGTCCGGTTCGCGCCCCTCAGCCGGGAGCAGATCCAGTGGTACTTGGACACCGGGGAGCCGATGGATAAGGCGGGGGCCTACGGCATCCAGGGCCGGGCCGCCGCGCTGATCCCATCGATCTCCGGCGACTACTACAACGTCGTCGGCCTTCCCCTCCACCGCACGGTACAGATGCTCACGCAGTTCGGGTACCCGATCTTCGCGGGAGGTGCCGGCTGAAGGGAGAGCGACGGGTCGTGACGGCATCCCTGAAGAGGCTGCCCGAAGCGGACCGGCCGCGGGAGCGGCTGCTCCGGCTGGGTCCCGAGAAGCTGTCCGACGTGGAACTCCTGGCGATTCTCCTAGGAACGGGTGCCAAAGGCCGCTCGGCGATTGAAGTCGCCCGTGATTTACTGCATCATTGTGAGGCGAAAGATCCCGGCGGCGGGCTGCGGGCTCTGCTCCACCTGCGGGAAGCGGAGCGCAGCGAGCTGGTCAAGGGGCTGGGCCCGGCCAAGGTGTGCACCATCCTGGCCGGCCTTCATCTCGGCCTGCGCGCCAGCGCGGCGCCGCTCCGGCGGGTGGAACTCTCCAACCCGCGGGCCGTCTTTGAGTTCCTGGCCCCTCGCCTGGCCCACCTGAGCCAGGAGCAGTTTCACGTGATTCTGCTCAACGCCAAGAATCAGGTGATCGACGTCGAATGTGTCTCTGAAGGGACGCTGACCGCCTCGCTGGTGCACCCGCGCGAGGTGTTCAGAACGGCCATCCGCAGGAGCGCACATGCAGTCATCCTGGCCCACAACCACCCCAGCGGCGATCCCACCCCCAGCCGGGAGGACCGGGAGGTCACCCGCCGGCTCGTGCAGGCGGGGCGGGTGATCGGCATCGAAGTGCTGGACCACCTGGTGGTGGGTCAGTGCGGCTACACGAGCTTTCGCGAGCGTGGCCTCCTGACCGGGTGAGGAAGCCGGGGGTCCGTACGCGCTCAGAGCAGAAAGGGGAACAGTGCGGTGTCCTTCTGGCAGTTTTTTGCACGCGACATGGGGATTGACCTCGGTACCGCGAACACCCTGGTATACGTCAAAGGCCGCGGCATCGTCATCGACGAGCCGTCTGTGGTCGCGGTGGACCGCGACCGGAAGGTCCCGCTGGCGGTGGGGCTGGAGGCCAAGCAGATGCTGGGCCGCACCCCCGGCAACATCGTGGCCATCCGGCCGATGAAGGACGGCGTCATCGCAGACATCGACACCACCGAGATGATGCTGAAGTACTTCATCAACAAGGCCGGCAGCCGCCGGGCCCCTTTCCGCCCGCGCATCATCATCTCCATCCCCTCGGGCGTGACGGGGGTGGAGCGGCGCGCGGTGCAGGAAGCCGCGCTGCGGGCCGGCGCGCGCGAGGCGCACGTGATCGAGGAGCCGATGGCGGCGGCGATCGGGGCCGGCCTGCCCGTGGAGGAGCCCACCGGCTCCATGGTCGTGGACATCGGCGGCGGCACGACGGAGGTGGCGATCATCTCCCTGGGCGGGCTGGTGACCGCCAAGTCCATCCGCGTCGCCGGCGATGAGCTGGACGAGGCGATCGTCCAGTACATCAAGCGCCATTACAACCTCCTGATCGGCGAGCGCACGGGCGAGGAGATCAAGCAGACCATCGGCTCCGCCTACCCCGTCGGTGAGGAGCAGTCCATGGAGATCCGCGGGCGCGACCTGGTGACGGGGCTGCCCCGGACCCTGCGGGTGACGTCCGAGGAGATCCGCAAGGCCATGGCCGAACCGGTGGCGGCGATCGTCGAGGCGATCAAGGTCACCCTCGAGAACACGCCGCCCGAGCTGGCCGCGGACATCATGGACCGGGGCATCGTCATGACCGGCGGCGGCGCCCTGCTCAAGGGCCTGGACGTGCTCATCTCCAAGGAGACCGGCATGCCCGTGCACGTGGCCGATGAACCTCTGCTCTGCGTGGTGAAGGGCTGCGGCAAGTGCCTGGACAACCTGGACATCCTGAAGCGGGTGGCGCGCAACTCCTAGCGGCGCGCCGGCCGCCCGGGGGGCGTGAGGCCTGCACCTATGCGGTATAATCGGCACCTACGCTTTCTTGGCGTCGCCCTGGGCGCGCTGGTCGTCCTGTTCATCACCATGGCCCTCACGGCGCGCGGGCGCACGGCGGTGACCCCGATCGAGAAGGGGATCGCGACGCTGCTCTACCCGCTGCAAGTGGCCACAGACTGGGTCGGCGACCAGGCCCGGGAGATCGTCGATTCCGTACGCGAGCTGACCCGGCTGCGCGCGGAGAACGCGGCCCTGCGGCAGCAGGTGGCCGAGATGGCGCAGGACCGGGCCCTTCTTGTAAAGCTGGAGCAAGAGAACGAGCGGCTCCGCAAGGAGCTCGGCCTGAAGGAGCGCTCTCCGTACCCCATGCTGACGGCGGAGGTCATCAGCCGGTCCGGGGAGAGCTGGTACCAGGCCGTCATCATCAACCGGGGGAGCCGGGACGGCGTCCGCCCGGGCATGGCCGTGGTCAACTGGCAGGGCCTGGTGGGCAAGGTGGCGTACACCACCCCGTACACCTCAACGGTTCAGCTGGTCAGCGACGCCGGCTTCACCCAGGCCGGCTTTGGCGCGGGCGCGAGGCTCCCCAACGGCGAGCAGGGCGTGCTGGAGACGGTCGAGGGCGGCTACCTGCGCATGCGCTTCTGGTCCACCGCCCCCTCGGTGGAGGTCGGGCAGCCCGTCTTCACCTCGGGGCAGGGCATCCTGCCGGCGGACCTGCTGGTGGGCTGGATCGAGGAGGTGGAGACCAGCTCCTCGTTCGTCAAGACCGCCCGGGTGCGCCCGGCGGTGGACGTGCACAAGCTGGAGGTGGTTCAGGTCGTCCTGACCCTGGTAGAGGATGACAGGGGGTCGAGCGCCCCATGAGGTACTGGGTCGTGGCGGCCATCGTGGTGGCGGCCTATCTGGTCGAGAGCGTCCTGGGCCCGTTCCTGGCCATCGGCGGAGCCGCCCCCAACGTCGTCTTCGTGGTCGGGGTGACCCTGGGCCTGCTGTTCGGCTGGCAGGTGGGGCTCGGGGCGGGTTTTGCCGGCGGCCTCCTCCTGGACCTCACCGTGGGACAGCTGATCGGCAGCCACGCCCTTGCCGGGGCTCTGGTGGGGTTCGTGGCCGGCCTGGTGGAGGAGCGGGTGTTCAAGGACAACCTGCTGCTGCCGCTGATCGGCGGCGTGGTCGGGTCGGTGCTGGGCCAGAGCGTCGTCTTCGCCTGCCTTCTCCTGTTCGGGCGGCACGTCTCGCTGAGCGAGTTCAGCGGCAGGCTGCTGCCCGCGGCGGCGTACGACACCGTGCTGTGTGCGCTGGTCTACTGGCGGGTCTTCCGCCTCTACACCTTCATCAAGCCCGATCCGCGCGGGGTCATCGTGCTCCGGTACCGGTAGGCGCGGTTTCGTGGCAGCAATGTCGGCGGCAGTCGCCGCCGACATTATTTGTAAATCTCAGGAGGAGATTCGCTGCCAGAGGCGAACTAGACGAAAAGGATAAAACTACCGCCGGGGTCGTGAAGGAAGCATGCGTCAGGACATCGTGATTCGCGGGACGACCAGAACGGGGCTCGTGCTGCTGCTCCCCGAGGAAGGCGACTTCGCCGCCGTGCTGGAGCGGCTTGCCGAGCGGCTGGCCAGCAGCGGCCGGTTCTTCGCCGGCGGCCGGGTCCAGGTCTACGTGGGCAAGCGCCGGCTCTCCCCGGAGGAGAGGGAGGCGCTCGAGCAGACCCTGCGGCGGAGTGGCATGGTGCTCCTCGGCGTGAGGGAAGGGGAAGACCCCTCGGCCGAGGCGCAGGCACCGGAAGCCGGGGCGCCGCCGGCGCCGCATTCGCCCTCCGGACACACACTGGTCGTCACCAAGACCGTCCGCTCCGGCCAGGAGATCCGACATGACGGCGACGTGATCATCCTGGGCGACGTCAATCCGGGCGCGGTGGTGGTGGCGACCGGCCACATTGTCGTCATGGGCGCTTTGCGGGGCGTGGCGCACGCCGGATGCACCGGCAACAGGACGGCCATCGTGGCGGCGACCAAGCTCCGCCCCACACAGCTGCGAATTGCGGACGTGATCGGGCGGGCGCCCGACGGTGACGCTCCACAGTCCTATCCTGAGGTGGCGCGCATCCAGGGGGACCTCATCGTGGTGGAGGCCTCTGCGGAGAAGCGCCAGGTGAGTGCGCTGGAAGCGGTCGGCGCGAAGGAGGATCGTTGATGGGACAGGTCATCGTGGTGACTTCGGGCAAGGGCGGCGTGGGCAAGACGACGACGACGGCCAACCTGGGCACGGCACTGGCCCAGCTGGGCAACCGGGTTGTGCTGGTGGATGCCGACATCGGCCTGCGCAACCTGGACGTCGTCTTGGGTTTGGAGAACCGGATCGTCTATGACCTGGTCGACGTGGTTGAGGGCAACGCCCGGCTGAAGCAGGCGCTGATCAAGGACAAGCGGTGTGAGAACCTCTACCTGCTTGCTGCGGCCCAGACCCGGGAGAAGAAGGACGTCTCGGCCGAACAGATGAAGAACCTGACGGAGCAGCTTTCCCGGGAGTTCGACTATGTCCTGGTGGACTGCCCCGCGGGGATCGAGGATGGCTTCAAGAACGCCATCGCCGGCGCCCAGAAGGCGATCATCGTGGCGAACCCCGAAGTCTCCTCGGTGCGCGACGCCGACCGCGTCATCGGTTTGTGGGATGCCCAGGAAGGCGAACGCAGCCCGGCCATGCTGATTGTCAACCGGGTGCGGCCGCGGATGATCGCGCGCGGCGACATGCTGGAGATCGACGACATGCTGGAAATGCTGGCCATCGACCTCCTCGGGGTCGTGCCGGAGGACGACCACATCATCGTGTCCACCAACCGGGGCGAGCCGGCCGTCTACTCCCGCGACAGCAAGGCGGGCAAGGCGTTCCACAACATCGCCCGGCGGCTCATGGGTGAGGCGGTGCCGATCATGGATCTGGACGCGGAGGATTCCCTGTGGTCCAGGTTCAAGCGCATTGTGGGGCTCGGCCGGAGCTAGAGGGGAGGGCGTGGCATGCTGGATCTCATTTCCCGGGTCTTCGGACGCGACCACTCCAGTGCGGACATCGCGCGGGAGCGCCTGCGCCTGGTGCTCGTCCACGACCGGACCAACGTATCGCCGCAGTTCCTCGAGATGCTGAAGGAGGAGCTGATCGAGGTCATCTCCCGCTACATGGAGATCGAGGAAGAAGGCATGGACGTCACCCTTCAGACGGCCGAGAACCAGGTCGCCCTCGTGGCCAGCATCCCGGTGCGGCGCATGAAGCGGGCGGCCGTGGGGAGCAAGCGCTGAGAACAAGCCACCGGAGTTTCCGGTGGCTTTCGGCTTATCCATGTCGTACGCGTGGGCGAACCGATGGGGAGTCGGCGGCCTCGGGCTGCCAGGCGCCGCGGGGGAGCACCCGCGGCGTTGTGTCCGAGGGGCACCGGAACACTGGTCTCCCCCAGTGGCGCAGGGATCGGACCCGACACTGCCGTAAGGAACATTGACTCTTCCCGGCGCACGCCCGGGAACTTGGAGGTGCATGTCGTGGGGGAACTGCTGACCCCGGAGTCCCTGCTCGCGATGCTGGAGGGCAACCGGCGCCTGACGCTGCGGGTTGTGGAGCTGTTTCCCGAAGACGCCCTGTTCCACTTCACTCCAGCCCCGCCGCTCCGGCCATTTGCCGACATGGTGAACGAAATCCTGGAGATGGAGGAGGGCTACGTGCGCGGAATCGCCACGCGGGAGTGGGCCTTCTCGCCGAAGAGGGTGGTGAAGACCAAGCAGGAGCTGTTGGAGGCATGCGCGGCGGTGCGGCGGCGGACCCTTGAGCTGTGGCCGCGGATCACCGCAGAGCGGCTGGCAGAGGAGGAGATCGACCCCTTCTTCGGCAGCGAGCCGCAGTCCAACCTCAGCCGGCTGGTCTACACCCTGGAAAACGAGATCCACCACCGGGGACAGGGGTACACCTACCTGCGCATACTCGGTATTCAGCCGCCGGCCTTCTACATCCGGTAGCCTACACGGGGGCTGTTCCAGGTGTCATCTACGGATGACCCCGGAACAGCCCCCTTCCACATCACGCCCCAATCAGCGCTCACCGTGCAGCGGGACCTCTTCGACCGCGCAGAGGAACTCGATGCCTTCGAGCGCGATGCGGTACACGCGCACGCCCGGGCGAACCGGCCCGTTTCGGTCTCCCTGCGCCACGGAGGCGGTCGCCCCCGCGCCCCCGGGGGTCAGATTTCCGCCTTGGTGGATCTTCACCCCGTCAGCCGGTCGCAGCGGCGCCGGCCCGCGCCGTTCGAGGTACCGGCGGATCTGCCCCAACCGGCGGCGCTCCTGCCAGGCGATCGCGTGGCCTTCCGCCACGTCCGCCTGCTCGAACGTGATCCGGTCGCCCTCCTTCAGCTGCGCCGCCCGCCAGAGGTCCGTGAAGACGGCGGTGGCGATCTTCGGGTAGCCCCCGAGGGTCTGCCGGTTGCTGAGCAGCAGGATCGGCTGGCCGCTGGGCACCACCTGCAGCGCGCCGGGCGGGATCGGCTCCGAGAGCATCTGCGCCGGCCCTGCCGGCTGCAGCTTCGGACCTGTCAGCCGGATGCCCTGCCGGTCCGAGTGGGGACCGACTTGGAATTCCTCCGCAAAGAGATGCGCCAGGCTCTCCTCGGCAAACTGGTCGGCCTGCGGCCCAGGGATCAGCCGGATGACGGCCCGCCCCTCAAACGCGGGAATCGCGTCGGGCGGCAGCGACCGCCCGGCAAGGTCGGCTGGGGGATGAAGCGGCAGTCCGATGGGCAGCCAGTCCCCGGCCTGTAGGGGACGGCCCAGGGGGCCGACGTGGCCGAACAGGTCCTCGGAAAGGCTGCCCAACACCGGCGGCAGGTCGAACCCGCCTGCCACGCAGAGGTAGGCGCGGCATCCGGCGCTGACCGTTCCCAGCCGCAGCCGATCACCCGGGCCGGCCAGGACCGACGTCCACCCGGGCACCGGCCTGGGCGACCCGCCGTCCGCCGGGATCAGCTCCGCGGGGATGGGCGCCCCGGTCAGCGCGAACGCGGCCGGACCGGTGAACTCCACCTCGGGGCCGGTGAGGGTGATCTCCAGCGCCGCGGTGCGGGCACGGTTGCCCAGCAGCCAGTTGCCGATCATCAGGGACTGCTGGTCGACGGCCCCGGCCACTGGAACGCCGTAGGCGGTGTACCCGCGCCGGCCCAGGTCCTGCAGGGTCGTCTGCCAGCCCGGCCGGAGGATGCGGAGCCCGGTGCGCCCCGGGACGAATGCCGGAGGTCCGGCGGGTTCGGAGCGCTGCTCCGCCGCCAGCGCCGCGAACTCCTCCTGGTCGATGGGAACGAAGCGGACGCGATCCCCCGGCTGCAGGAGCGCCGGCGGATCCCGCAGGGGATCGAACAGCCGGACCGGGGTCCGCCCGATCAGCCGCCATCCGCCGGGGGCCTCGTTGGGGTAGATGCCGGTGAGCCACCCGCCGATGCCCACCGAGCCCGCGGGGACGTGCACGCGCGGGCTGTCCAGCCGCGGCGCGGCGATCCGGGGATCGAGGCCGCCCAGGTACGGGAACCCCGGGCTGAACCCCAGGCAGTATACCCGGTACGCGCCGCCCGCGTGAAGCGCGGCCACCTCCTCGGGGGACAGCCCCGCATGGGCCGCAACGTCCCCGAGGTCCGGACCGTACTCACCTCCGTAGAGAACGGGGATCTCCACCTCCCGGCCGGCCGCCGCGACGGTGTGTGCCTGGGCGGCGGCCTCCCGTACCATGGCGGTCAGCTGCTCCAGCCGGATGCGCACCGGGTCGTACTCGACCAGGAGGGCGTGAAACCCCGGCGTCACCTCCACGATGGCCGGGTGGGCGCCGCGCAGGGTGTCGGCCAGGCCGTGGACGCGCCGGCTGGTCGCTTCGTCCAGCTCTTCACCCAGGTAGCAGAGCAGCGCCCGGTCGCCGCAGGGAACCAGTCGGAGGTCGCCCAACGCCATCACCCTCACCTAGTCTTAATAGCAGGTGCCAATGCTATTCGAGGCAGTCGGCCGCTGCCCCTGCCTGTGGCGGATGAAAACCGAACCCCGGCCCGTCTATTCCACGAAAGGATGACACGCATCGCCCTCCGGGGCACCTGGGTGACGCAAGGGGAGGATGGCCACGCGCAGATGGTTGGTGCGGTGTTGCTTGGTGCGGGGGTGCTGTACGCCGGCGCGGCGCCGGGGGAGTGGCGCTCACCCTACCAGATGCAGCGGCTGGCCAGGGAGCTGGCCCGGGAGGCGGATGTCATGGTCCTGGCAGAGGCCGGCGAGGTTTCTGCTGTTGAAGGAGGCTGGGGAGAAGTACGACGTCAATGGAAGGCCCAGGTGGCCGGAGGATCGCGCCTACATGCGATATCTCAACCAACTTGAATGAGCCGCCGGATGGCCCGGAAAGGGCTGACGGCGCGCGAAACACCCCCTCCGCTGCCCTGCGGAGGGGGTGAACGCATCAGTCGATGGGTCCGATGCGGCTCAGGGGCCAGATGCGGTACACGGCCCGGGCGAAGATGCGCTCCCGGTCCAGCAGCCCCCACTCGTGGCTGTCGTTGGACAGGTTCCGGTTGTCGCCCAGCACGAAGTACTTTCCTTCGGGGATGGTGACGGGGCCGTAGGTGTACCGGGGAGGCTCCGCGATGTAGGGCTCGTCCAGCGGTTCGCCGTTGATGAAGACCTGCCCGTCCCGCACCTCCACCGTCTCGCCCGGCAGGCCGATCACCCGCTTGATGTAGGGGTACTCCGCCTGCACGGGCGGGGGCGGGTCGAAGACGACGATGTCGCCGCGGCGGATGGGGGTGAAGCGCAGGACCAGCTTGTCGGTCCAGAACCGGTCTCCCACCAGGATCGTGGGCTCCATCGAGCTGGTGGGCACCGCGCGCACCTGCCCGACGAAGGTGATGATGATGAGCCAGAGCAGGACGCCGTAGAGGACGTCCCGCAGCAGGCTGAGCCAGGGACGCAGTTCCTTGGACATCGAGCCGCCTCCTGAAAAAACGCGTCCCTGTTCACTTCCACCCTTACCCGGTGCCTTCCTGCCGGCGCTCCGCCGCGAGGGTCTGCACCAGGTCGTGCGCCACCTGCACCAGTTCCCGCACCAGGGGGGTGGCGGGGTGGTTGAAGACCTCCGCCGGCGTGCCGATCTGGAGCAGCTTCCCCTCCGCCAGCACGGCCACTCGGTCGGCCAGGGGCGGGATCTCCGTGAAGTCGTGGGTCACGAAGAGGGCCGCCGTGCCCGAGGCCTTGAGGATCCGGCGCAGGTCGGCGAGGAGGCGGGAGCGGGCCAGCACGTCGAGCGAGGCCATGGGCTCATCCAGGTAGAGCAGGCGCGGCCGCGTGGCCAGGGCCCGGGCGATGGAGACCCGCTGGGCCTCGCCGCCCGACAGCGCCCGGGACGAGCGGTTGGCGAGGTGGCTGATGCGCAGCTGCTCCAGCATCTCCATGGCCACCTGGCGCTGCTCCGCCGCCGGCACGCCCCGCAGGCGCAGCCCGAGGGTCACGTTCTGCAGCACGGTGCCGGTGAGGAGCAGCGACTCCTGGAAGACCACCGCCATCTGCCGCCTGAGCGCCAGGGCTTCCCGGGGCAGCGCGACCTGCCGCCCCTCCCAGCGGTAGCTGCCGAAGGAGGCGGGAATCAGGAGGGCGAGGGCGTGGAGCAGGCTGGACTTGCCGCTGCCGTTGGGGCCGATGATCGCCAGCACCTCGCCGGGCTGGATGGCCAGGTGCGGGATCTCGACCACCAGGCGGCCCCCCCGCATCACCCGGACGTCGGTCACTTCCAGCAGGGCTGTCACTGCGGGCGCCCCCTTTGCTGGAGCAGGGTGAGGGAGTACGTGACGAGCCAGATGAGCAGCATCAGGATGATCGACAGCGCGATGGCGATGTCGAAGTTGCCCTTGCTGACCTCCATGACCGTCGCCGTGGTCAGCACGCGCGTCCGGCCCAGGATGTTGCCGCCCACCATCGTCGAGGCGCCGACCTCCGAGATGACGCCGCCGAAGCCGCCAATGACCGCGGCCAAGAGCGAGAGGCGGGCCTCGCGGATGAGGAGCCAGTAGAGCTGCCAGCGGGACGCCCCCAGGGCGAGGATCTGGTCATGCAGTTTGGGGTTCAGCTGGCCGATGCCCGCCAGCGCAAACCCCGTGACCAGGGGCAGGGCGATGAGGAACTGGGCGATGATCATCGCGGTGGGGGTGTACATGAGCTTCAGGTGGCCGAGGGGGCCGGAGCGCCACAGCAGGAGCGACACGACCAGGCCGGCGACGACCGGCGGCGTGCCCATGCCTGCGTTGACCAGGCTGATCAGGAGCGAGCGGCCGGGAAAGCGGGCGAGCGCGAGGAAGCAGCCCAGCGGGATGCCCACCAGGACGCTCAGCAGGGTCGCCGTGCCGGCGACCCTGACCGTGAGCAGCGTGACCCGGACGAGCTCCGGATCGAGGGACGCGAGCATCCGCAGCGCGGCCAAGATGCCCTGTCCGATCAGTTCCAAGCGAACCCCACCTTCCGCCAGGTGCTAGCCGCCGAGCAGCTCCTCCTCGGTCTTGCCGCCGTCCGGGAAGAAGAGCGGCTCGCCGTACTGGTCCATGCCGTAGGTCCGGATGATCTCCTGGGTCTCCGGATCCAGCATGAACTCCACGAACGCCGCCGCGCCCTCCGCGTTGACCATCGGCCACTTCTCGGGGTTGACCTGCATCACGTGGTAGATGTTGAGCAGCGGCTTGTCGCCCTCCAGCAGGATCACGAGGTCGATGTTCTTCTTGTGGGCGAGGTAGGTGCCCCGGTCGCTCAGGGTGTACCCCAGCTTCTCGTTGGCGACGGTGATCGTGGCGCCCATGCCCTGGCCCGTCTCCTGGTACCACTGGTTCCCCCTGGGGTCGATGCCGGCCTCCGCCCACAGGGCGAGCTCCTTCTTATGGGTGCCGGATTCATCCCCGCGGGAGATGAAGAGGGAGCCGCGCTCGGCGATCCGCCGGAAGGCCTCGGCGGCGGTGGAGACTTCCTTCACGCCGGCGGGGTCGTCGGGCGGGCCGATGATCACGAAGTCGTTGTGCATGACCAGGCGGCGGTTGATGACCGCGCCGCTCTCCACCAGGGGCTTCTCCGACTCCGGCGCGTGCACCAGCAGCACGTCCGCCTCGCCGTTTTCGCCCAGCTTCAGCGCCTGGCCGGTGCCGACGGAGATGGTCTTCACGGTGTACCCGGTCTTCTGCTCGAAGAGCGGAACCAGGACATCCAGCAGGCCGGTGTCGACGGTGGACGTCGTCGTGGCCAGGATGACCTCACGGTTCTCCGGAGCTTTCGGCTCTTCGGTCCCGGCCGGCGTCCCGGGCTGGGTCGACGGCTGCTCGGTCTGCTGCTCCTGCTGCGGGTTCGGCTGCGGCTCACTGCTTGTCGGCTGGCCCGCGGAACAGCCGGCGATGAGGGCCACCATCACCGCAAGGATGGCGAAGCGGTGCAGGCGCTTCCTGTGCACTTGATCTCCCTCCCGAAAGAGATGGACACAGAACATAACGGCGGCGAAGACAGCACGGCTGTGCGTTCACCGTTATGTACAGTTAGAGCATAGCGCACAGGAGGGAGATTGGCAACCCATAACGCCGTGCCCTTGCCCGGCGGACTTATGGCAGGCGGAAGAGGGGCGCTCCGTAGGTTTCCGTGCCAAACGCCTGGATGACCGCCTGCCCCGCGGGGCCGGTGGCCCACTCCACGAAGCGCCGGGCCCCCGGGCCGCTCACCGCCGGGAAGAGGTCGGGGTTCACCGGGATGAGGCAGAACTGGTTGAGGAGCTCGGGGTCGCCGCGGTAGAGGCCGGCGTAGCCCTCGGGACACGCCATCACCAGGGTCGCCGAGTCCACCAGCGTGTAGGCGCCGATCGCCGCCGCGTGGCGCAGGGTCGCCACGTTGCCCTGGCCGCCCAGGGCCCACGGCTCGTACCACGGCGGCCCGGGTTCGATGCCGGCGAGCTCCCACAGCCGCAGTTCCCGCATGTTCGTGCCGGAGCGGTCGTTCCGGCTGACGAAGCGGTGCCGGCCCTCGGCGATGCGGCGCATGGCGTCCGCGGCCGACGCCGCGCCGCGGACGCCGGCCGGGTCGTCCGCCGGGCCGCAGATGACGAAGTCGTTCTGGGCCAGCGGGTAGCGCCCGGTGCCGTAACCTTCGGCCAGGAAGCGCTCCTCCAGCTCCGGCGCGTGCACCAGCGCCAGGTCGACCCGCCCGGCCCGGGCCAGGTCCAGCGCCTGGCCGCTGCCCGCGGCGATGTAGCGGACCCACTGGCCGGTTTCCTTGCGGTAGGCCGCCACCAGGGCGTCCACCAGGCCGACCTCGACCGGCCCCATAGTCGAGGCGATGAGCAGCGGCCGCTCCCGCGCGGCCCTTTCCTCTTCCGGGCCCAGGATGACGGCGGCCTCGCGCACAAGCAGCCGGTGGCGCCGCAGGAGGTCCTCGGCCGCCGGCGTGAGCGCGGCCCCTCCGCCGTACGCGCCGCCGACCTTGCGCACCAGCAGGGGGGTCCCGAGCTCCTCCTCGACCCGCTTCACCAGGCCCCAGGCGTAGCGGTACGAGACGCCGAGGGCCTGGGTCGCTTTGCGGAGCGAGCCGTGCTCCGCCACCGCGCGGAGAATGGCGCAGATTCGGTCAAACAGGTCGTCCCTCGCCAGCAGGGGGCGATAATCGGCCGGCATCTACCTCACCCCGTTTTCCCATTCGCTCGTGGCCAAGGCCCTTTCGGATTCGGTTTCGCTGAGAGATAAATCGCCGGAGGGGCTTGCGCCGGAGCCACGAGCTGGTAGAATATGGGATGGAAATAACTGGACGGTATGGGAGGAACCGGAATGCACGTGCCAGCGGCCACCTGGTCCCCACCCACACCGCAGCATGGCGCGGTGATCCTGACCCGCACCTGGCGCATCGTCACGTACGGCGACCAGGCGCCCCGGGGAGCCCGCCTTTACGTGGCGCTCGGCCCCGGATCCCTTGCCGGGGGATACGAACGGCTCTTCCCGTTCCTGGAGGCGGAGCGGCTGTGCCACCGGCACGTCCGCTCGCCCGAGCTGCTCCAGCGGCTGGAAGGCCTGGCGGCCTGGGCCGGCAAGTCCGTCGCCGTGGACCTGCCGGAGTCCGCTGACCCGGCCGACCTGGCCCGGGCCCTGGATGATCTCCTGGCCGGGCAGGGGTTCACCGGCCCCTCGCTGATCGCCGGTGCGACCCCGTTCGGCGGCAAGACCGGCCTCGTCTTCCTCCGCCGGGCGGACCGGCGCGCAGAACAGGGAGGCGCGCGCCAGTGGCTGGCCCGCCTCCTCGGCGAGGGGAGGCCGGGCCATGCGCATCACGGCGTTGGCGTGCACGGGTGATCCGCTGCTGGATCAGCTGCTTGCCGAGTGCACGAGCCTCGCCCTCCTGGAGCAGCCGGCCTGCGAACGGGCTTCCGATGCCCTGCCGCTTCTGGCCGCAGCGCGGCCGGCGCTGGTCTTCGTGAGCCCGGCCCTGGCCGACGCCGCCGACCTGCTGGCGGTGAAGGGGCTGCGGGTTTGCTGGCTGGCGGAGGGCACCGAGGGGGAAGGCCCCGCCCCTCCCGAGGGGATGGAGGTCCTGCGGGCGGAGCGGCTGACCCCGCAGCTGATCGACGCCTGGGTCCGGCGACTGCAGCATCCGCCCTCCCGCCAGGTGCCGCCGCCGGCGCGGGGGAGGCCGTCTCCGCCTCCGGCGGCACCGGCGCCGAGGGCGAGCGTGCCGCCCCTCCCTGCGGCGCCGCCGCAGCCTCCGCCTCCGCGGCCCTCCCCGCCCGCCACGGGCCTGCCGCCCGGAGGCCAGGCGCACGCGCCCCGGCCCGGGCCCCTGCCGCCGGCCACCCCGCTTTCCGCGGCGCCCCTGGCACGCCCGCAAGTCCGCGTGCTGCGGCAGCGGGTGGTCGCCTTCTGGGGCGGCAAGCCCGGCGCCGGCCGGTCGACCATCGCCCTCGGCCTGGCCGACCTCCTGTCCCGCTCCGGCGACGTGCGGGTGTGCACCGTCGACCTGAACCCGTACAACTCGTCCCTGGCGCCGCTGCTCGGGCGGGAGCAGGCCATCCCGACCTGGGCCCGCGCGGCCGAGGCGAAAGCGCGAGGGGAGCCGCTGCCCGGGGACGGGCTCCACTGGATCCGGCCCAACTGGGCCCTGGTCAGCGGGCCGGACGGGCGGCCGGATCTGGTCGCGCAGCTGACCCCGGATGCCATCGCCTGGCTGGTGGACCAGCTTCGCAATCAATTCGATTATATCATTCTCGACCCGGAGGCGCGGCCCGGCCCGATTCGCGACGCCGCGGCGCGCCTGGCCCAGCTGGTCCTGGTGACCGTGGCCTGCGACTACCCGGACGTGGTGGACACGGCCCGCGGCTTCGAGGACGCGGTGGCGCAGGGGCTGCTCACCCGGGACCGCTGCCGGCTGGTGCTGAGCCGCTGGGTGGACACGCCGCACCTGACGCAGCCGGAGGTGGCGGACTGCTTCGGGCTGCCGGTGGCCGCGGTCGTCCCGCTGAGCCCGGAGGCGGTGCTCAGCGCCGCGGGGGAGGCGCAGCCGGTGACGTGCGTGGCGGACCCGCGGGCGGGAAAGCTGGTGCAGGCCCTGCAGCAGCTTCTGGGGGTTGTGGCGCCGGCGCTGTCCGCCGCCCGGGAGGAGCGAAGCCGGCCCGGACCGGCGGCCGCGTGGCTGGGCTGGCTCGGCCGATAGCTTCAGGGTGGGGGAGGAGGAGAGGATGCGCGGAAGTCTGGGGCGGCTGGCCCTGGTGGGGGCCTTCGTCTGCGCCCTGCTGGCCGCCTGGTTTCACATCCGCTTCCTGGAGGCGCAGGAGGAGCGGGTGGCGGTGCTCACCGTGGTCCGGGAAGTGGCGCCGTACACGCCCGTCGGCCGGGACGCGGTGCAGTGGGCGGCGGTTCCCCGGGAGGCCGTGCCCGCCGACGCCCTCACCGATCCCGCCCGGCTCGAGGGGCGGTACACCCGGGCCCTCCTGATCCCCGGCACGATCCTGCGCGAGGCGCACCTGGTGCCCGCCGGGGGCTCCAGCCTCGCCGCCCGCCTGGCCGCCGAGCCGTCTGCGGAGGTGCGGGCCATGGCCCTGCGGGTCGACGCGGCCACCGGCGTCGCCGGCACCCTGCAGGAGGGCGATCCGGTGGACGTGCTGGTCGCGATCAACGCCGACGTCGCCGAGGGCTACGAGGGCAGCAGTGGCCGCGCACACCGGGGCACCCTGGCGCGGGTGATCGCCCAGCGCGTGCCCGTCCTCCACGTGCAGCGCGACGAACTGGGCGGACCGAGCGCGGTGGTGCTCCAGGTGACGCCCCGCATCGCGGAGGAGATCGCCTTCGCCCAGGCCAACGGCATGGTCTGGCTGCTCACCGGCCCGTACACCGGGCCCGATGAGCCCGTGATCACCACCGGCGTCGACCGCGAGGTCTTCCTGGAGCGCTACGGGATCGCGGACGGCGCGGCGGCTCCGGTGGTGCCCGCAGCGAGGCCGCCCGGGTCTGCTGTCCCCGAGCCTGAACCGGCCGCGGCCCAGCCGGTGGCCGGCCTTGTCGGAGGTGATTAGCCATGGCGAAGGGACTGGTCATCGCCCTGTGGAGCCCGAAGGGGGGCGTGGGCAAGACGCTCCTGGCCGTGGCGGTTGCCCTGCGGCTCAGCGAGCGGCACCGCACCGTCCTCCTCGACGGAAACGCCGACAATCCCGACCTGGTGACCCTGCTGCAGTGCGCCAGCCTGCCCAACATCGGCAGCTGGCCCGGCCGGGTGGCGCCGGAGGCGGTGGAGAACCACCTGGTGCGCTGGACGAGCCGGCTGTTCGTCCTGCCCGGTCCGGCCCGCTTCATCGACGAGGCCGTGCTCTCCGGCGAGGCGATGGAGGCGGCGGTGCGGTCCCTGTCCGAGGCCGGGATGCACGTGGTCATCGACCTCTGCGCAGGCCTGCGCGACTCGACGCTGGTCGCCCTGGACCTCGCTGACTGGGTGCTCATGCCCGTCACGCCGGACCTCTTGGCCCTGACCCCCCTGAGGCGGGTCGCCCGGGAGCTGGACTTCCTGAAGCTGCCTCCGGGCAAGTTCCGGGTGGTGGTCAACCGGGCGGCGGAGGGGCAGGAGATCAGCACGGCTGACATCCGGGAGTTGAGCCCCTTCCCGGTGCTGGGGGAGGTGCCGTCCAGCCGCCAGGCGGCGCAGGCGGTCAACCGGGGGGACCTGCAGGCGGCCCTTGCCGCCTCGGCGCCGGTGGGCAAGGCGGCCGCGGCCCTGCTGCGCGGGATCGTCGAGACGGACGAGCGCACACAGCCGGCGCCGCCGCTGGCGGCCGGGCTGCTGGCACGGCTGTGGCCCATGGCCGGCCGGGAGGGGGCATAAATGAGCAGCCGCGCGCTCCTGCAGCGGCGGGTGGGCGCCGTCCTCACGCGCGACCCGGCCGCCCAGGTGCAGTACGAACGGCTCCGGGAGTCCGTCCGCGAGCGGCTCCTGCAGGAGGTGAGCGGCGACCTCCTGCTCCGGCCGCCGGATGCCTCGCTCCGGCTCCTGGCCCGGGAGCGGATCACGGCCATGTTGGAGCGGGACGGATCCGTGCCGGCGGCGGTGCGCGACACCATCGTCACCCGGCTGGTGCAGGACCTGGTGGGGTTCGGCGTCCTGCAGCCGCTGATGGACGACCCGGAGGTCACGGAGATCCTGGTCAACCGCTACGACGACATCTGGGTCGAGCGGCGGGGCCGGCTGGAGCGGGTGGAGGGGCTGGCCTTCGAGAGCGACCAGGCGGTGCGCCACCTGGCGGAGCGCATCGCCGGGCCGATCCGGCGGCGCATCGACGAGCGCCACCCCATCCTGGACGCCCGCCTCGCCGATGGCAGCCGGGTCTGCGCCACGCTGTCGCCGCCGGCCCTGGACGGGTGCGCCATGGCCATCCGGAAGTTCAGCCCCCGCATGCTGGGGTGGCAGGCCCTGGTGGAGACCGGGACGCTGACCGCGGAAGCCGCCGACTTCCTCCGGCGGGCCGTGCGGGCCCGGTGCAACATCCTGGTGACCGGCGGCACCTCCAGCGGGAAGACGACGGTCCTCAACGCGCTGTCGGCCTTCATCCCGCCGGAGGAGCGGATCATCACCATCGAGGATGCGGCCGAGCTCCGGCTGCAGCAGCCGCATGTCCTGCGCTACGAGACGCGGTCCGGCAACGCCGAGGGCGAGGGGGCGATCACCATCCGCGACCTCGTGCGCACCGCCCTCCGGCTGCGCCCCGACCGCATCATCGTGGGCGAGGTGCGGGGAGGCGAGGCCCTGGACATGGTGCAGGCGTGCAACACCGGCCACGACGGCGGCTTCTCGACGCTCCACGCCAACAGCGCGCCCGACGGCCTGGCCCGGCTGGAGACCATGGTCCTCATGGCCGACAGCGGGCTGCCCCTCCGGGCGATCCGCCAGCAGGTGGCCTCGGCCTTTGAGCTGATCATCCACTGCGCCCGGCTCCGCTCCGGCCAGCGCCGGATCGTGGAGATCGCCGAGGTGGACCTCGCCGGGGAGAGCTACCGGCTGCGCGGGCTGTTCCGGTGGAACCCGGCGCAGGACCGGCTGGAGCCGACCGGGGAACGCCCGGAGCGCATCGTCCGGCGCTACCTGTGGGAGGAGGGGTAAGACCGTGCAGTACCTCGCCGGACTCTGCACCTTTCTGGCGGTGGCCCTCTTCCTGGGCGGGCTGGCCGGGACGCTCCAGAGGCGCTCCCGCCTCGCCCACCGGCTCCTCCGGGAACGGGATCCGCTGGAGCAGGAGGGCGCGGCGCTTCCCCGCAGCCCGGGCTGGCTGGAGCGGCTGGAGCGGGAGGCGAGGCAGGCGGGCCTGGGCCTGACCCGCCGCCATCTGCTCCTCGCCCTCGGCGGCAGCGGCGGAGTCGCCGCACTGCTCGCCTCCGCCGGGGATTGGGGCCCTGCCGCGGCCTGCCTGATGCTCGGGCTGGTCGGCCCCCTGCTGCTCATCCGGCACCGGGCCCGCACCCGGGCGGCCCGCTTCGCCGAACAGCTGCCCGAGGTCCTCGCGCTGATGGCCAACGTCATGCGCGCCGGAGGGACCCTCTACCAGGCCGTGCAGGCCGTGGTGCAGCACGCGCCCCAGCCGATCCGCGCCGAGTTCGAGCGGGTCGAGCGGGCCATGCACCTGCAGGTTCCCGCCGCCGACGCCCTGGCCGCGATTCAGGACCGGGTGGGGCTCACCGAGTTCACCAGCGTCGTGGTGGCGTGCAAGGTCGCCGGCGAGGCCGGGGGCGACCTGGACCGGGTGCTGGAGTCCATCTCCCGGGAGCTGGTGGAGGACCGCCAGTTCCTCCGGGCGATGGAGGCGGCCTGCGCCGAGGGCAAGGCCAGCGCCCGGCTGGTCACCGCCATCCCGGTGGTCGTCGTGGCCCTCGTCAGCTACCAGAACCCCGCCTACTTCCAGGAGGCCCTTGCAGATCCCCTGGGGAGGGCGCTCATCGTGGGCAGCCTGGCGGCCATGGCGGCGGGCTGGACCCTGATCCGGCGAATCACGGACGTGCGCGCGTGGTGAGGGGGGAAGCGGATGGCGGCGGCCTGGACGTTTCTGGCCGTGCTGCTCTTCGGCCTCGGCCTGTACGACCTGGCCACGGCGAGGCGGCGCAGGCTCCGGGCCATGGTGGAGCGAGCGGGCAGCGTGGCGGCGGGGCCCGCCGCGGGCAGCCGGCTCCAGCAGTGGGTGAAGGCGCGCGTGCTGCCCAGGCTGCCGCTCGTGCCCGGCATCGGGTCCCTGGACGAACTCCGCCAGCAGCTGCTGTGGGCGGGCCGGCCCGGCGGGATCAGCGCGGAGGAGTTCTACTTCCTGCAGCTGGTGCTGGCCTCCGCCCTGGGCCTTGCGCTTCTGGGCCTGCGCGGCTGGGCCGGGGCATCCCTGGGGTTTCTGCTCGGCCTCTGGCTGCCGAGGGCATGGCTGCGGCGCCGGGTCAGCGAGCGGACGCGGCTCATCCGGCAGGAGCTGCCCCGCTTCGTCCACCTGCTGGCGACGTGCCTGGAGGCCGGCCTCAGCCTGACGGAGGCCGTCCGCCGGGTGGCCGCGGAGAGCCCGGGCCTCCTGGCCGGGGAGATGCTGCGCACGGTGCACGAGATGGCCGCGGGCAAGCCGGCCCAGCGGGCGTGGCGCGACCTCACGGAGCGGCACGAGTCGCCGGAACTGAAAGAGGTGGTCTCTGCCTTGCAGCAGAGCCACCAGTGGGGCGTCTCCATCGCGGAGCAGCTCCGGTTCACCCTGCGGGCCATCCGGCAGCGCAAGCAGCAGCAGGCGCAGCAGAAGGCCCACGAGGCCTCGGTGCGCATGCGGGTGCCCATGGTCGTCCTGATCCTGATGCCGACCATCGTCATCATCCTGGGGCCGGCCGTCCTGCGGCTGCTCCGGCACTTTGCGGGGGGATGAGGGTTGAGGCTGCACCGTCTCCTTCGCAGCCAGCGCGGCAGTCAGATGGTCGAGTTCGCGCTCCTCGCGCCGATCCT
Source organism: Bacillota bacterium (assembly GCA_003242675.1). Next base: position 26,351 of record QGVE01000005.1, read on the forward strand.
GCTGTACCTCGTCCTCAGCATCCCGGTCTTCGGGATGTTTGCCCACAGCTGGATGGTGGTTTCCGGCGCCGCCCGGGCGGGGGCGCGCACAGCCAGCCTGCTCCGGGTGGAAGGAAGCCGCGAGGCGGCCGCCCGGCAGGCGGCCGACCAGAACATGTACCTGCGCCGGAGCGACGGCGACCTCGTCCTGTTCGACCCGTCGCGCGACGTCGCGGTGCGGGTGCGGGACGGGACCGTCACCGTCTGGGTGACGTACCACCAGCCGTCGTACCTGCCCCTGCTCAGCGCCCTGCTCGGGGGCTCGGGCGGGGCCGGCGGCGACACCGTGCCGATCACGGCGGCCGCGACCTTCCTGATCGAGCAGGGGGGCAGCCTGCGATGAACCGGCGCCGCGACGGGGAACGGGGCTCGACTTCGGCGCTCTTCGCCTTCATCTGGGCCGTCGCGCTGCTCGCCATCGGCTTCGCGCTGGACGTCGGCCGCGTCTTCGTCCTCCGCGAGCAGCTGCGGACCGCCGAGGAGGCCGCGGCCCTGGCGGGCGTGCAGCAGGCCCGGTACGTGGTGGAGGCGCAGTTCCGCCGGGAGGAGAACCGCCCGTATCCCGTCTGCGAGCCCGCCGCGCCGGCCGCACCCGGGGAGGAGCCGACCGAGGAGTGCCGCATGGTCGACAACTGGGTGGAGGTCAGCCCGGCCGTGATCCGGGGGCCCGAGTCCGAGGTGTGGCCGGACGCCCACCGCCTCTGGGCCGAGCAGTGCATCGGGCCCAACGTGCGCTGCGACAGGCAATACCACGCAGCCGAGTGCTGGATCGAACCCCGGTCCGGGTGGGCCGCGGTCCATGCGGCGGCCGCCCAGGCGTTCCAGGCGAATGAGCGGTGGGGCGGCCTGGCCCGCACGGCCGGCCCTGTGGTGGTGGAGGTGGACACCGACAGCCAGGTCAAGCCCAGGCAGTTGAGGGTCTCCGTCACCGCCGTCCTCGAAATGGACACCCTGCTGCTTCCGCTGGTGGGGGTCGACGCGCTCTCGGTCGCCACCCCGGGGGCCGCGACCGCCGCGGAGCTGGTCCGGCGGGAGTGGTCGGGGGAGTACACGTGGATCGGCGGCGTGCGGGTGGCCTCTCCGTGCCTGGTTCGATAAATCCCATGGAAAAACACTTAAATGAAAGGATGGGTTTGCGATGAGCAGGATCACCAAGGGATTCCGTCGTCTGGTGGCGCGCCAGGAAGGGCAGGGCATGACCGAGTACGGGCTGATCATCGCCCTGATCGCGGTCGTGCTGATCACGACCCTGACCGGCCTCAACAAGGCCCTGGACAAGACCTTCAACAAGGTGACCACGCAGCTCAACAGCGCGGTCAACAAGAAGTGAGGCGGAGCCAAGCCCCCTCCGGACCAGGGGGCTTGGCTCACAGACTGAGCTGGGTCAGGAAGGCGTAGATCGCCGGACCGGCCGCCATCGCCAGGACCGCGGGCAGGACGAACAGCACCAGCGGCAGGAGCAGCTTGACGCTGGCCTGGGCGCCCGCCTCCTGCGCCAGCCGCCTCCGCCTGTCCCAGGCCTCCGCGGCCTGGGCCCGCAGCGCAGCCGCCAACCCCTCGGTTCCCTTCTCCAGGGTCTGCACCAGGGCGCCGACGGCGCGGGTGAGGTCGCGGACATCCAGCCGCTGCGCCATCTCGAGGAGCGCGAAGGTGGGCGGCCGCCCCATGCGGACGTCGGCCAGCGCGGCCCGCACCGCCTGGCCCAGCGGCGAGCGGCTGTTCTGGGCGTAGTGGTCCAGCGCCGGAAGCAGCTGCATCCCGGATTCGGCCAGCACCGCCAGGGTGAAGAGGAAGTACGGGAGATCCCGCTGCACCGCCCGGCGCCGGGCCGCAGCCGCCCGGGCGACCTGTTGGTCCGGAGCCTGGAAGGCCCAGGCCGCCCCGATGAGGCCCAGCGGCAGGAGGCGCGGCTGCCCCAGCAGGGCGAGGAGCAGGGCGCAGGCGAGGGCGAGCCCTGCGAGCGCCAGCTTCCGCTCCGCCAGCTCCTCCAGGGTCAGATCGAGGCCGGAGACCCCCAGCTCCCGCGCGGTGCGGCCCGACGCCATGAGGGCCGCCAGCCGGGCGGCCAGCCGGCCGGAGACGCCCCCGAGGGGGCGGCGCGCCCACGGGGGGCCGAAGGGGGCTTCATCCCGGGGCAGGAGGAGCAGAAAAACCGACCCGGAGACAAGCAGCGCGATCAGCAGCGCCACGGCACCTTCCCTCCGTCGCTCAGATCTCGATGCTGGCGATGCGCTGGGCCATCCAGTACCCCGCCGTCACGATCAGCAGGATCAGGCCGAGCGCGACCTGCCCCCACAGGGAGGCATGAAACACCGCCAGGTAGGCGGGGTTGGTGACCCGCACGACGAGGTAGATGCCCAGGGGGATGGCGGCGAGGATCGCCGCCTCGGTGCGCTTCTGAGCCGTCAGCACCTGGATCTCCCGCTCGACCGCCAGCCGGTCGGCGACCATCTGCGCCACGTTGCTCATCACCTCGACGATGTTGCCTCCCCGGCGACGGGTGGTCACCAGGGCGTCGACCAGGGCGGTCAGCTCCTCCAGGGGCACCCGCTCCCGCAGGGCGAGCAGCGCCTCGTCCACCGGCGTGCCGAGCTCCACGTCCCGGGCGACCGCCTCGATCTCCCGGACCAGCCCGCCGCCGCCGGGGTGCAGCTGCGCCAACTCCACCGCGCAGCGCTGCAAGGCACGGGGGAGCGACTGGCCTGCCTTCAGCGACGTGGCCAGCGACAGGAGAGCCTCCTGCAGCTGGTCCCGGCGCACTTGGGCTTCCCGGCGGGCGAGGGCATCGCGCACGACGCTCCGCAGCAGGAAACCGGCCGGGAGGGAGAAGAGCGCCGTCATCCAGGCCCCGGTGAGCAGGAGGACCAGCGCGCACACGGCGGCGGGCAGGAGCCGGAGCAGCCGGCCGCCCGTGGCCGGGCTGAGCCCGTGGAACCGGGCGAGCCCTGCCGCCCGCGGGCCCCCGGGCGCCAGAGCCAGGAAGACCGCCGCAGCCGCAAACAGCGCGATGAGGAACCGCATCACAACCCCTCCGGAAGCGGGATGCCGGCCATTCGGAACTTCTCCCGCCGGGTGACCCGGCGGCCCGTCGGGCGCAGCTCCCCGGACTCCAGGTCGAACTGGAAGACCGCTTCGGTCGCCACCTCGCCTTCCTCCACGCCGAGGACCTCCAGGATCTGGAGGAGCCGGCGGGAGCCGTCCGCCAGCCGTTCCAGGTGGAGGATGAAATCCACCGCGGCCGCCACCTGCTGGCGGATGGCCGAGACGGGGAGCTCCAGGCCGGACATGAGCACCATGGTCTCGATCCGGGAGAGCGCGTCCCGGGCGGAGTTGGCGTGAACGGTGGTCAGGGACCCGTCGTGGCCGGTGTTCATGGCCTGCAGCATGTCCAGGGCCTCGCCGCCGCGGCACTCGCCCACGATGATGCGGTCGGGCCGCATGCGGAGGGAGGCCCGCACCAGGTCCCGGATCGTCAGGGCGCCCTTGCCCTCCACGTTGGGCGGGCGGGCCTCCAGGCTGACCAGATTGGGCAGGCCGGTCAGCTGCAGCTCGGCGGAGTCCTCGATGGAGATGACCCGCTCGTGGGGAGGGATCTTCATCGACAGGGCGTTGAGGAAGGTGGTCTTGCCCGTGGACGTGCCCCCCGAGACGACGAGGTTGCACCGGGCCTGCACCAGCCGCTCCAGGAACTCGGCGGCGAGGGGCGTGAGGGTCCCGCGCTCCACCATCTGTTCCAGCGTCATGGGGCGGCTGGGGAACTTGCGGATGGTGAGCACCGGCCCCACGAGCGACACCGGGGGGAGGACGACGTGCACCCGGGCGCCGCCGGGCAGGCGGGCGTCCACGATCGGCGTGGCCTCGTCCACCTTCCGGTTGACCCGGGCGACGATGCGCTCGATCAGGTGGAGCAGTTCGGCCTCGCTTTCGAAGGCGAGCGGACGCCCGTCCTCGCCGACGGCGAGCTCCGGGTGGCCGTCGCGCTCCACGAACACCCGCCCGGGCCCGTTGACCATGATCTCCTTCACGCTGTCGTCCTGCAGCAGCGGGTCGAGAAGGCCGAACCCGTAGATCTGGTGCTGGAGCCGGTCGACCAGCGCAGCCTTCTCGGCGTGGGAGGGGTTCAGGAAGGGAAAGCGCTCGGCCAGCACTTCCTCCAGCAGGGACCAGAGGGAGTCCCGCGCCTGCCGCGGGTCCAGGCTGCCCAGGGGCGCACCGCCCTCCCGCAGCCGCTCCCGCACGGCCTCGAGAACCGGCCGGAACCGGTCCTGGAGGCGCGCCGCCTGCGCGGCGGCGCCGGCGCGCCCCTGCCGGCGCTCGATGAACTGCCTGAGGCCGCCGTTCACGCGCCGATCACCTCCTGCACGAGCGCATCCACCAGCTTGTCCACCGCCCGGGCGGCCCCGCCGCCCGGCCGGAAGCCGGCAAACCTCCCCGACGGGTCCTGGGGCGGCCGGGTGTCGTCCGGCACGTGCACGGCGGGCCGGTACGGCAGATAGGCCAGCACCTCCTCGACCGCCGGCGGCGCCGGCTCCCGCCAGCGGTTCAGCACCAGCCGGACCCGCTCGGCCGGGACCTGCAGGCTGGTCAGCAGCGGTTCGACCTGGGCGAGCCGGTACGCGGAAACGGCGTCGGGGATGGAGATGAGGCACACGGCGTCCGCCGCGGCCAGGGCGGCTGCCGCCGCCAGGGTCATCTCCGCCGGCGTATCCACCAGGGCCCAGCTGCATCCGCAGGCCCCCAGCAGCCGCAGCACCGCTTCCATCAGGTCCGGGTGCAGCTCGTCCATGGCGGCCGGGCCGGCGGTGGGCAAGAGGAAGAGCCCGGGCTCGACGGCGCGGAGCGCCGCGGCGACGCGCTCCGGTCCGGCGGGATCGCCCAGCAGCGCCTCGGGCAGGACGCCGAGGAGCTCCTGCCACCCACCCCCCGGCCGGATGCCCAGGAGGGGCGCCGCGCCGCCCCCGCCGCTCACCTCCACCACGGCCACCGTCTGCCCCCGGTCCCGCAAGCGGCGGGCAGCCTGCAGGAGCAGGGTGGTCGTGCCCGCTCCCCCGCGGGGCGAGTGAAAGGCGACGACGTGCCCGGCCGCGGTCCGGGCCTCCGACCCGAGCAGCCGGCGCAGCAGGGCGGCAGCCCGGGCCGGATCGGCCTCGGGGCAGAAAGCCAGCCCGAAGTCCGCCGCCCAGCGGCGGAGCCCCGCCGGGGCGGGGGCGCTGGCGGTGCAGAGGACGGCGTACCCGGCTGCCGCCAGCTCCCGCCCGCACGACAGCCCCTCCAGCCCGAGGCCGGTATCGAGGATGACGGCGTGGACGGGCGACGCGGCCAGGCGGTCGAGGAGCGCGTCCACGTCGGGGGCGCAGAACGCCACCGAAAGCTGCAGGGCGGGGTGGTCCGAGAACCACTCTTCCATTCGCCGGGCCGCAGCCGGGGGCAGGCCGCAGAGGGCCACCCGGGCGGTCACCGCAGTAGCCCCTCCGGGCGGCGCACGACCTTTACGGTCGCGCCGTCTGTGGCGGCGAGCAGCAGGGGCACCTGCTCATCGGGGACGAGCACGCTCACCCAGTCCGATTCCGCCTGGACGACCGGAGCCGCGGACAGGATGCGCACGGCCTCCCCGCCTTCCGGGACGACGTAGAGGTCCACCTCCTCGCCGGGCTGGAGCTCCGGCAGGCCGGCCCACTCCGCCCGCAGTCCCACGACCCGCAGCGCCTCCGGCGGAGCGGCGAAGCCCGACGGCGGATTCGGGGTCACGTTTTCGGCGGGAACCAGCGGCTCACCGGGGCGGATGGCCCGCAGGGCGTACCACCCCTCCGGCGACTCGGCCAGGGTCCGCGGCAGCGCCTGCGGGGCCAGCAGGCGCCGGGTGGGGCCGTCCACCTCGACCTGCTGCAGGAATTCCTCCCGGAGCTGCATTCCGGGGAAGATCTCCCGGCGGGCGACCCAGATGATCTCGGTGTCGGACCCGGCGGCTACCCCGACCCCGCCGAGGTAGAGGACGGTGAGCAGGCCCGCCGCGGCTGCACAGGCCGCTGCCAGGAGATAGCGCAGCCGGGAATTCATGCCAGTCACCTCCTGCCTCTAATCACGGAGCAGGAGGCTCAATGGTTCAACGGATCATACCGATTTGGTTACACACTGAAGGGTTTGGGGGTGGGAGCTATGGGGCCAGGCGCAAAGGCCAGCGCGGGAGCGCTGCGGTGGAACTGGCCCTCGTCCTGCCGATGCTGTGCCTGCTGGTGATCGGCGGATGGGTGGCGGGCTACGCGGCCTTCGCCAAGGCGGCCCTGGCAATGGCGGCCGGCCGCGCCGCACGGGATTTCGCCGCAGCGGTGGCCCTGCACGAGCGGCTGGAGGAGCCGGATCGGGCCTACCGGTACGACGGCGGCTTTGCGGAGAGCTTCGGCCTTCCGCGCTGGGCGGTGCGCGCGGCGATCATGCGGACGCAGGTGGCCCCGGGCCGCGCGGCGTCCGACCAGGCGGTGGTGGTGGCCATGTGCTACCGGCTGCCGCTCCGCCTGCCGGGCGGGCTGCTCGCCGGCCCGCCGGAAGCCGAGGCGGCGCCCTCCCCGGGGAGGGCTGCCCATGAGCTGCCTGACCTGGTCGGGTTCGGGGAGCGCGCGGCCGAGGAGTACCGATCCGCCTGGCGGGAGGTCCAGCAGGAGGTCGACGAGTGGGCGGAGCTCTTGCGCCGGGCCGAGGCGGTCGCGGCGCGCGCCGCCCGGCTGACGGAGCAGGGGCGGCGGGCCGCGTCGGTGTGGCGTCAGGTGATCGAGGGACCGCCGGCCGACTTCACGCCGCTGGACGGGCCGGCTCCGCAAGGGCCCGATGACCTGGAACAGGCGGTCCGGCGGCTCTGCGAGCCCGCGGAGGGCGGCGGGCGATCCCTGATCGTCACCGCGCGCGCCGCCTACCTGCTCCAGACCGTGTTCGAACCCGGGGGAGGTGAGGGCCCGTGAAGCGCCGGCGAACGGAGGACCGGGGATCGAAGAAGCGCCGGCGAGCGGGGGAGCGGGGGTCGATCGCGGTGGAGACGGCGGTCACGCTTCCCCTGGTCCTGCTCTTGACCGTGGGCGGGATCTCCGTCCTGCTGTGGCTTCACCACAAGACCTGGCTTCAGGTGCTGGCGAGCGAGACCGCACGGGAGCGGGCGGCAGATGCGGCATGGACGGGGTACTACAAGGACCTCCGCGACAGCCTGACCGCGCCCGACTCGGGGCTGGTGCTCGCGGAGAGCCGCCTGTTCAGCTTCCACGTGCCGGCGGACCCGCCGCTGGTGGTGGCCGCCGCCTGCGCAGCCCCCGCCGGCCATGTGCCGGAGCTCATCCCGGCCGGCCCCACCGCCGCGGACCGGCCCCCGCCCCCGGCGGAGGGCGGGCGGCTGCAGCCGGTGCGCGCCCTGCGCGCGCAGCTGAGCAACTGGATGGAACAGCTGGAGGAGCTCGTGGAGCAGGCCGAGCAGCAGCTGGCGGAGGCGGAGGAGCTCGCCGAACAGGCGCTGTGGTACCGGCGGGTGGCCGACCATCTGGCCAGCGGCGACCCGTTCCGGACGCGGCAGGCGTCCGATTACCTCGCAGGTCTGGCGGTCGCGGAACTGGCGGCGCTCCCCTGCCGGCAGGGCGAGCCCGGCGGGATCGTGCTCACGGCGAAGGCGGTGATCCGGGGTGAGCAGACCTTCGGCCAGCGCTAGGGGCCCGGAGGCCGGGTACGTGTCCGTCTACACGGCCCTGGTCGTCAGCCTGGTCCTGGTGCCTCTGACCCTGATCGTGATCGACCTGACGCACCTGGCCTACTGGCGGGTGAAGCTCCAGAGCACGGCCGACGCGCTGGCGATCGGCGCGGTGGCGGAGTCCCGGAACTTTCACATCCCGATTCCCACCGAGTTTGTCGGCTACTTCCCCGTGAACGGCTTCCTGCTGAACGGCCTTCACCTGAGCAACCTGAAGCCCGGCGGCATCCGCACGGCGATCGAGCCGAAGCTGGAGCGGCTGGCCGCGCTCAACCGGGACCGGCTCGGCGCGCCGGTCGAGGTGCGCGTGGGCGAGGCCCTGGTCCTGCCGATGGGCAACTTCATCTCGCCGTTCATGTACGTGCAGATTCCGGTGGAGGCGGAGGTGCCGCTCCTCACCCCGCTGCTCGGGCCGCTTCTGGGCAGCGACCACCCGCACGCGGTCCGGCTCCGGGCGGAGAGCTGCGCGGCCGCCTGGTACCGGCCGGACGCGTGGGTGCACCGGTGGTGGGATGCCGACCCGGAGACGCTGGTCAAGACGATCGACGCCGTCATCAACGTGACGGACGAGCCGCACAAGTACTACCGCCGGATCAACTGCGTGGAGGAGGCCGCCGATGCCCTTTCCCTGCTGGAGCTCGTCGCCCGGGAGCACGGCGCCCTGGACCCCGACGCGTGGGAGTTCCTCTCGCAGTGGATCGGCAAGCGCCAGGCCCATCGGGAGGTGGAGCGCGCCCGGAAGGGGCTGGAGCGGCTGCCCGAGCGGTGCGGTCCGGGCGACCCGTGCGTGGAGGGCTCCCGGTCCTCCATCGAGCGGTGGACCCGGGACACCGTGGAGCGGCGCCGAGCGGAGGAGGAAGAGGCGAGGGCGCGCGCCGAGGCCGCCCGGAGGGCGGCCGAACAGGACGCACAAAAAAAGGGCGCGCCGGCCGATGGGCAGCCGGACGCACCGGGCGGAGGCTGAGCCTCAGCGCAGGTAAGCGAGCCCCTGCTCCAGGGGCGTCAGCGTAAGCCCCAGGTCCCGCAGCACGGCCGAATTGTCGACGGGTTCCTCCATGAGGACGAAGTCGACGGCGCCGGGCGAGAGCGGCGGCGCCGGCAGGAACTGGAGGGGCCACGCCGCCGCCTTCATGAGCCAGGCCGGGGCGTGCAGGAGCGGCCGGCGCCGGCCCATCACGCGCAGCATCGTCCGGATGATCTCGTCCATCGTCAGCGCCTCCGGCCCGCCGATCTCGTAGGTCTGGTTCAGGGCGGCGTCGGTGCGGAGGCTGGCGGCGACGGCCTCCGCGAGGTCCCGGACGTACAGGGGCTGCACCCGCGTGCGCCCGCTGCCGATGACGGGCACGAAGGGGAGCACCCGGGCGAACGCCGCGAACTTGTTCAGGCTGCGGTCCTCCGGCCCGTAGACCCAGGAGGGGCGGAAGATGGTGTAGGGGATGCCGCTTTCCCGGACCGCCTTTTCCGCCATGAGCTTGGCGATGAACCAGGGCTTCGTCTGCCCCTCCCGGGTGCCGGCCCCGGAGATGTAGATGAACCGCCGCACGCCGGCCCTGCGGGCCGCCCCGACCAGGCGCACGGTCCCCTCGCCGTCCACCCGGACGTAGGTGTAGCCCCGCCGCGGGTTCTCCACCGGGTGGTTGGGGAACTGCACCGCGCAGACCACGACCTCCGCACCCTCCACGGCGGGATCCAGCGATGCCGCGTCCGTCACGTCCCCCCGGCGCACCTCCACCCCCTGGGGGACCCGCTGCCGCGCCCGCTCCGGGTCGCGGGACATGACGATCACGCGGTGTCCGTCCTCCGCCAGGCGCCGCACGAGGTGCGAGCCGATGAAGCCGGTTCCGCCTGCGACCAGCACGACAGCCATCGCCAATCCCTCCCGAAATGTCCCCTGCCATTCGTCCTTATCCTACCGAAAATTCCCCGCCGGCGACAGCGGCCGGGGCGCCGCTGTCCGAAAAATGCCAACTGCCGTCCGGGGCTTCGGGGCAAACCGCCGGGATTGGGAAGGGGAGGCCTTCGGCGGGAAGGTGGGGCTTGATTATACCGTACCCGGTTGGGTATTATGGAAGTGCGCGGCGGCGCAATCTCGGTGTGGGGGTGTTCTTGTGGAGTTCGCCTACGAGATCCGGACGGAGAAGAGCGTCGACGAAGCCGTGGCGGCGGTCCGGGAGAAGCTGGCCGAGCTCAAGTTCAGCGTCCTCTGGGAGCTGAACGTCAACCAGACGCTGCAGTCCAAGGGGTTCGACCTGGAGCCCGAGGTGCGCATCCTCGAGGTGTGCAGCGCGCCCAAGGCCAAGCGGGCGTTCGACACCGATCCCCGGATCGCGTACTTGCTCCCGTGCAAGATCGTCGTGAAGCGGGCCGAGGGGCAGACCACCATCGGGCTCACCCGGCCCGAAGCCCTGATCGGGCTCATGGGCGATGGGCGCTTCGGCGACCTGGCGCGGGAGGTGGAGGCGGAGCTGACCCGGGCCGTGGAGGCGGCGGCACGCTGAGGCCGCCCGAACAGGAAATAAACCCGCTCCTGCAGAACCTTCCGATGCGGAAGGGGGCTGGAGCGGGTTTATGATTGACCTCAAGGTCAAGCAGTTCTTCGTGGTCGCCCTGGCGGCGGTGAACCTGGTGCTGCTCGTCTGGGCCCTCATCGCCCACCGGCAGCGGCGCGCCTTGCCGGACGGGTACTACCGGCTCTTGCCCGTCTCGGCCGCGATCGCGCTTGCGCAGGTGGGCATCGGGATCTTCTTCGTCATCCAGGGGCGCATCCCCTACTGGCAGCACGTGCTGTACGGCACCCTGGTGGGGCTCGGCGGCATTCTGCAGCTCAGCCTGCTGCCGGGCACGCGGGCTGGCCAGCAGTACCGCAGCCGGCCGCTGGTGCTCGCGATCCTGGCCCTGTTCGTCGCCCTGGTCGCCATCCGCTCCTGGATGACGGGCTAGATCCGGCGCAGGACGGCCCGGGTCAGCCGGCCGGCCGCGGCTCCGCCCAGCAGCCAGAGGGCGGTGGCGGCGAGCAGGGCCCGGCCCGCGGGCAGCAGGGCGGCGAAGTGCTTCCACAGGAACTCCAGCAGCCGGAAGAACAGGTAGTAGAGGAAGGCGACGATCAGCCACCCGGTCACGGTGAGCCGGGAGAGGTGGATGAGGTGGACCAGCGCGCGCTGGACGAGGGCACTGTGGCCGACGGTCGCGGCCAGCCGCTCCTCCGCCTCGACGAGGTCCGGCATCGCCGCAAGGGCCCGCTGCAGCGTGCGGCGGGCCTCTGCTGTGCGCCCCGCCTTCCGGTGCAGGTCCGCCTCCGCCAGGTAGGCCGCGGGAAACCGCGGGTCGGCGGCCTGGGCCCTTCGCAGGTGCTCCAGGGCGCCGGCCTCGTCGCCGGAGTCCGCCAGCGTCAGGCCCAGCTCGTACAGGGCTCCGGCGTGGTCCGGGGCGACGGCGAGCGCCCGGCGGGCCGCCGCGGCGGCCTCCCCCAGCCGGCCCGAGGCGCGCTGGCAGGCGGTGAGGGTTGCCAGGTAATCGGGCTGGTCCGGCATGAGCCGGCACGCGGCCTCCGCGGCCTCCAGCGCCTTCTGCCGGTCGCCGCGCGCCAGCTCGGCCCGGCCCAGGAGGTGCTGGAGCCAGGCCTTGCGCGGGCTCTGGGCGGCCGCGTGACGCGCAGCCTTGAGCGCCTCGTCGTAGCGCTCCAAGGCCAGCAGGCTGGCCGCGGCCAGGCCCAGCACGTCCGGCGGGAGCGGGCCGGACTTGGACTGCTGATCGACTTCCGCGAGGAGCGCGGTGTGCTCTTCCTTCTGGTAGAGCTCCAGCAGCGAGCGCGCCGCGGGGTGAAGCTGCTCGGTTTCGGCAGGCGACATGATCATCGGCAGACGGGCTCCTCCCCTGGTCCGTTTGGGGTGTCAGATTCGTCGCGCCGGGGAAAAGCCCCTGCCGGCGCCCTGCGGCCGGGCGCGCAGGCCGGCCCGGGTCGAAAGGCAGCCGCAAGGGCGTCGGGCGGCGCATCAGAGGGCGACCCGCGAGGCAGGATACCACCGGGACGAGAAGGAGCGATGAACGTGCACGTGGTCGCGCTGGTCGGCAGCCTGAGGGCTGAATCCTACAACAAGCAGCTCGCCCGGACCCTGGCCGAGCGGTACCGGAACCGGATGGAGATCGAGCTCCTGGACATCGGCTTGCTTCCCCACTTCGACCAGGACCTCGAGCAGGATCCCCCGCCGGAGGTCGCCGAGTTCAAGCGGCGGATCAAGGAGGCGGACGGGGTGATCATCGTCACCCCCGAGTACAACTGGTCGATCCCCGGCGTGCTCAAGAACGCCCTGGACTGGGCGTCCCGGGTGGACAGGGTGTTCATCGGCAAGCCGGTGCTCATCCTGGGCGCCACGCCGGGCCTGCTGGGCACGGTCCGGGCCCAGATGCACCTCCGGGAGATCCTCGCCAGCCCCGGCCTGCAGGCGAGGGTCCTGCCGCCGGGCGGAAACGAGGTGCTGATCAACCAGGCGCCGCAGAAGTTCGCCGACGGGAGGCTGGTGGACGAAGCCACCCTGACCTTCCTCGATGGCGTCGTGGACAAGTTCCTGGCGTTCGCGGCAGCAGAGTAAAGGCGGGATTGGCGCGCCGGCGCCCCGGGGAGATCGCCTCCCCGGGGCGCTTCCACGTGTCAGGCTGCGGGCGCTGCGCCTCCCGCGTCCGACGGGCGGAATCCTTACGCGCCCCCGGACCCGGGCGAATCCGGCGCCCGCTCCGGCTCCGCCGGCCGCCGCAGGAAGTAGGCGAGCAGGATCAGGCCCAGCACGGCCAGCAGCGCGGCGACCAGCTGCGCGACGCGGATCCTGCCGAAGAGGAAGGAGGAGTCCTGCCGGATCGACTCGATGAGGAACCGCCCGGCGTTGTACAGGATGAGGTAGAGGCTGAAGAGGACCCCGGTCTTCATGCGCCGGCGGTGGACCAGGAGGAGGACGCCGAAGGTCAGGAGGTTCCACGCCGACTCGTAGAGGAAGGTCGGGTGCATGACGGTGCCGCCGATCGTCATGCCCTCGCGCAGCCACCCCGGCATGAGGCGGACGAGCCAGGCCGGGGCGGGATCGCCGTAGGCCTCCTGGTTGAAGAAGTTCCCCCACCGCCCGATCGCCTGCGCCAGCGGCAGGACGAGCCCGACCACGTCGGCCCACCGCCAGAAGGGCTGCCGCCGCGCAGGCAGGTAGATGGCGGCGGCAATCGCCCCGCCCAGCACCGCCCCGTGGATGGCCAGGCCGCCCTCCCAGATCTTGAGGATCTTCTCCGGGTTCTGGCTGTAGTACGGCCACTGCAGGATGAAGACCTCGTAGAAGCGTGCACCCAGGATGCCCGCCGGCACGAGGACCATCCCGAAGTCCGGCACGAACTCGGGGTCGAGGCCCCGGTCCCGGGCGAAGCGGCCGGACAGCCACATGGCCACCGCGATGGCCGAAACGATGATGATTCCGTACCAGCGAATCGACAGCGGGCCGATCCGAATGGCCACGGGGTCGACGAAGGCGAGCAGCTCCATGCAGGGGCCCCCTCCCTTGAGCCGTGGGTCTGGACAACCCCCATTATGCCAGTTGGCGGGAAGATAGGGAAGACCGGATGCCCGGTGGGGTATCCGGTCTCCCGCGCCATCGGGGCGCTACTGCACCTGTTCCAGAAGCTTGGACTGCCTGGCCAGCTGCTCCACAAGCACCTTGCGCACCGAGGCCAGCACCTCCAGGATCTGCTCGGAGGCGACGCGGTAGTACATGTGGAGCCCTTCCTTGCGGGACTCGACCAGGCCGTACTGCTTCATCAGCGAAAGATGCTGCGACAGGTTGGGCATGGTAACATCGACCGCTTTGGCGAGTTCGCCCGCGGTCATCTCACGATCTTTTAGCGTATAGAGGATTTCCAAGCGTTTGGGGCTTGCGAGTACCTGGCAGAGGCGGGCCTGCATTTCGTAAATGCGCCGTTCCTGTTCCATTGTACCCCACCCCCTGTTAACAGCCAGTTACGTAGAAATTTATCACCCGTTGCAATTATCATCGCGAAGATTGATTCAAGTGTCAATCAGGGTCGAACCATGTCGATGGCAATTTTTTCGGAACCCGTATCGCTGGGGGCAAAAAAAGAAACAAACAGTATAGAGATGTATCAGCCGTCCTGTCAACGAAATCCCGGTGAATTGCATGTATATCACGGTATGAAGTGTAATCCGGGCGGCAAGATACAGGAGATGACCAAGCCAGAAGGAGGTCGCACTCGTGCAGCTACAGACCGCTCTCCCCCGGGGAGATCAACTCTTTCCCATGAGGCAGATCCTGCAGGCCGACGGCACGCTGCGGGAGCCCGTCCCCGACTTCCTGAGCACGGACCAGCTGAAGGACGTCTACCGCAAGATGGTCTACCTGCGGGTGTTTGACCAGCGGTGCCTCAACCTGCAGCGGCAGGGGCGCATGGGCACCTTCGCCCCGTTCAGCGGGCAGGAGGCGAGCCAGGTGGGCTCGGCGTACCTGCTCCGGCCGGATCGGGACTGGATCTTTCCCACCTACCGCGACCACGGCGCCATGCACGTGATGGGCGTGCCCCTGGTCAACATCCTGCGCTACTTCATGGGCGACGAGCGGGGCAGCCACGCCCCCGAGGGCGTCAACGCCTTCCCCATCTCCATCCCGATCGCGACCCAGCTCCTGCACGCGGTGGGCGCGGCCTGGGCCGGGAAGCTGAAGGGGGAGGACATGGTGGCCGTCGGCTACGCCGGCGACGGCGGGACCTCGCCCGGCGACTTCCACGAGGCCCTGAATTTCGCCTCCGTGTTCAACGTCCCCGTGATCTTCTTCATCCAGAACAACCACTACGCCATCTCCACGCCCAACAGCCGCCAGTTCAAGGCGCCGACCATCGCCCAGCGGGCCCTGGCCTACGACATCGCCGGGGTGCGGGTGGACGGCCAGGACGTGCTGGCGGTGCTGGCGGTCATGCACGAGGCCATCGAGCGGGCGCGCTCCGGCGGCGGCCCGACCCTGATCGAGTCGGTCACCTTCCGCTACGGGCCGCACACGACGTCGGACGATCCCAAGCGGTACCGCTCCCAGCAGGAGACGGAGGAGTGGAAGGCGCGGGATCCCATCGAGCGCATGCGGCGCTACCTGGTCAGCCAGGGCCTGTGGTCCGACAGCGACGACGAGGCGCTGTGGGGCCAGGCCCGGGAGCAGGTGGCGGCGGCGGTCGCCGAGGCGGAAGCCATGCCGCGTCCTTCGGTCGACGACCTGTTCGACTACCTCTACGCGGAGCCGACGCCGAACCTGGTGCGCCAGAAGGAGTACCTGAAGGCCTACCTGGCCAAGAAGGAGGGCGGGGCACGTGGCTAAGCTGACCATGATCCAGGCGATCAACGACGCCCTGCGGGTCGCGATGCGGCAGGACAGCACCGTCGTCCTCCTCGGCGAGGACATCGGCGTGAACGGCGGCGTCTTCCGCGCCACCGACGGCCTGATCCAGGAGTTCGGACCCGACCGGGTGATCGACTGCCCGCTGGCGGAGTCGGGCTTCGTCGGGGCGGCCATCGGCATGGCGGTGAACGGCCTCCGGCCGGTGGTGGAGGTGCAGTTCGACGGCTTCCTGGCGCCGGCGCACGAGCACGTGGCCAACCACCTGTCCCGGATCCGCCACCGCAGCCGGGGCCGCTTCAGCTGCCCGATGGTCATCCGCATCCCCTCGTGGGGCGGGATCCGGGCCCTGGAGCACCACTCCGAGTCCATCGAGGGCTGGTACCTGAACATCCCCGGCCTGAAGATGGTGGCCCCGTCGAACCCCTACGACGCCAAGGGGCTTCTGCTCGCGGCCATCGCGGACCCCGACCCGGTGCTGTTCATGGAGCCCAAGCGGCTCTACCGGGCGTTCCGGGCCGAGGTGCCGGAGGGCTACTACACCGTGCCGCTGGGCCAGGCGGCCGTGGTGCGGGAGGGCACCGACATGACGGTGCTGACCTACGGCGTGCACGTGCACACCGCGCTGGAGGCGGCCGAGCAGGCGGCCGCGCAGTACGGCTGGCAGGCCGAGGTGATCGACCTGCGGTCGCTGAACCCGCTGGACCTGGATACCATCATCCATTCTGTCAAGAAGACCGGCCGCGCCGTGGTGGTGTCCGAGGCGCCGCGGACCGGCGGGTTCCACAGCGAGCTGGTCGCCCTGATCAACGACCACGCGCTGGAGTACCTGGAGGCGCCGGTGGCCCGGGTGACCGGCTTCGACGTTCCGATGCCTTACCTGCTCAGCGAAGACCTGTACATTCCTGACGCCGGGCGCGTGCTCGAAGCCATGCAGGCGGTCCGGAACTACTAGCACGGAAGGAGCACGGACGGAGCCATGACCTACGAGTTCAAGCTGCCCGACGTGGGCGAGGGACTGCACGAAGCTGAGCTCTTGCGCTGGCTGGTGAAGGAGGGCGACACCGTCGCCGAGGACCAGCCGATCATGGAGGTGCAGACGGACAAGGCCACGGTCGAGATCACCTCGCCGGTGAGCGGCCGGGTGGTGAAGCTGCTCGGCCAGCCGGGCGACATCCTCAGGGTGCACAGCGTCGTCGTCATCTTCGACGTGGGCGCCGATGGGGCTGCCCAGCCGGCCGGGGAGGCCGCCGCCCCCACGGCCGCCGCGGCGGCCGTGGGGGCGGCGGCCCCGGCGGCTCCCGCACCGCCCGCGGCACCGCGGCCTGCGCAGCCGGAGGCCCCGGCGCCGGCGGCGCCTCAGCGGCGCGCGCTGGCCACGCCGGCCACCCGGCGGCTGGCCCGGGAGCTGGGGGTCGACATCCACGCGGTGCCGGGCACCGGGCCCGCAGGGCGCGTGACCAGCGAGGACGTGCGCGCGTTCGCGGCCCGGAGCCAGGCGGCGGCGCAGGGGCAGGAGGCGGCGCCGACGCCCGCGGAGGCCGCGGCTCCGGCGGCGGCGGCGCCCGCGGCGCGCTCCGAGGCCGATCAGGAGCGGATCCCGCTCCGGGGCATCCGGAAGGTTATCGCGGAACGGATGGTGAAGTCGAAGTATACGGCTCCGCACGTTACGGCGGTGGAAGAGGTGGACATGACGGAGCTGCTGGCCTTCCGCGCGCAGGCGAAGGAGCTCGCCGCCCGAAAGGGCATCAAGCTGACGTTCATGCCGTTCGTCATCAAGGCGGTCGTCGCGGCCCTGCGCGAGTTCCCGTATCTCAACGCCTCCATCGACGACGAGGCGCAGGAGATCGTGCTGCACAAGCGGTACCACATCGGCTTCGCCCTGGATACCGACGCCGGCCTGCTGGTGCCCGTGATCAAGGATGCCGACCGCAAGCCGGTGTTTGCGATCGCGAAGGAGATGAACGACCTCATCGCCCGCGGGCGGGAGGGGAAGCTGGCGCCGGACGAGATGCGCGGCTCCACGTTCACCATCTCCAACCAGGGCTCGATCGGCGGCCTGTTCTTCACGCCCGTGATCAACTATCCCGAGGTGGCGATCCTGGGGATCGGGAAGACGGCGGACCGGCCCGTCGTGCGGGGCGGCGAGATCGTGATCCGGAAGGTGGCCCACCTGGCGCTCTCCTTCGACCACCGCCTGATCGACGGCGGCATGGCCACCCGGTTCCTGCAGCGCGTTGCGGAGCTGCTCAGCGATCCAACCCTGCTCATGATGGAGGCGATGTAGACCGTGGTCATGGGTTCCATCAAGACCGGCACCGATGTGGTGGTGATCGGCGCCGGGCCCGGGGGCTACGTGGCCGCCCAGCGGGCGGCGCAGCTGGGCCTGGACGTCACCCTGATCGAGCGCGAGGAGCTGGGCGGCACCTGCCTGAACCATGGGTGCATTCCGTCCAAGGCCCTGATCTCGGTGGGCGACCTGCTGCACAAGGTGAACAACGCTGCGGAGCGGGGGCTGGTGGTCAAGGGCAGCGTCGAGGTCGACTTCGCCAAGACCCAGGAGTGGAAGCAGTCGAAGGTGATCAAGCGGCTGACCACCGGCGTGGCGTCGCTGATGAAGGCCGCCCAGGTGGAGGTCGTCAAGGGCAAGGCCCGGTTCACCGATCCTCACTCCCTCGAGGTCGAGCTGAACGACGGCGGAACGGCGGCGTACAGCTTCAAGTACGCGATCATCGCGACGGGCTCCACGGCGGTCAACCCGCCGTTCTTCCCCCTGGACGGGGAGAACGTCGTCGACGCCCGGGGTGCGCTGGCCTTCCGGGAGATCCCGCCCCGCTTCGTCGTGATCGGCGGGGGCTACATCGGCGTGGAGCTCGGCATCGCCTACGCCAAGCTGGGCTCGAAGGTGACCATCGTCGAGGCGATGGGCCAGCTCCTGCCCGGCACCGACCCGGAGCTGGTCAACGTGCTGATGCGGCGGCTCCGCCGGCTCGGCGTTACCGTCATGCTGAACTCGCGGGCGTCGGGCGGGCTGCAGAACGGCAAGGTCCGGGTGCAGGACGGCGAGGGCAACGTCCACGAGATCGAGGCGGACAAGGTGCTCGTCTCCGTCGGGCGCGTGCCGTACACCGAGGGGCTCAACCTGGAGAAGGCCGGCGTCAAGGTGGACGAGAAGGGCTTCATCCCGGTCGACGAGCAGATGCGGACCAACGTGCCGCACATCTACGCCATCGGGGACGTCTGCTCGCCGGTGATGCTGGCGCACAAGGCCAGCGCCCAGGGCCGGGTCGCCGCCGAGGCCATCGCCGGCCTGCCGTCCGCGGCCGACTGGCAGACGGTGCCGGCCGTCATCTTCACCGATCCGGAGATCGCCTACGTGGGGCTGACGGAGGACCAGGCGAGGGCGCAGGGGTACGACCCCGTCGTCGCCCGGTACAACTTCGCCGCCGTCGGCCGCGCCCTCACCATGGGCGAGTCCGACGGCATGGTGAAGCTGGTGGGCGACCGGCAGAGCGGGCTCCTGCTCGGGGCGCAGATGGTCGGCCCCGAGGTGTCGGAGCTGATCGGCGAGATCACCCTGGCCCTGGAGATGGGGGCCAAGGTGGAGGACCTGGCGCTCACGCCCCACTACCACCCGACGCTGTCGGAGGGCATCCTGGAGGCCGCGCTCTCCTGGATGCACAGCATCGAGAAGGCCGGCCGCAAGTAGCGGTGAGGCGGGGCCGGAGGGGAACAGCCCCTCCGGCCCCGCTCGTCCCTTTTGCCGCGGCAAACCCTCTTCTATACTGAAAAGGGGAATCGGGCGCAAAGGGGTGATGACGCGTGTCGCTGCGGGTTCTGGTTGTGGACGACGATCCGAAAATCACCGCCTTCCTTCGCAGGAGCCTCGCACTGGAGGGATACGACGTCACCGTGGCCAACAGCGGCACGGAGGCCCTGCGCAGCGTCGCCGAGTCGCCGCCGGACCTCATGGTGCTGGACATCATGATGCCGGACGTCGACGGGCTGGAGGTCTGCCGCCGCATCCGGGCCGCCGGGGAGACGTTTCCCATCCTGATGCTCACCGCGCGCGACGCGGTGAGCGACCGGGTAAAGGGGCTCGACCAGGGGGCCGACGACTACCTGGTCAAGCCGTTCGCCCTGGAGGAGCTGCTGGCCCGGCTCCGGGCCCTGAGCCGCAGGGCCGCCGCCCCTGCGCAGGCGGAGAGCGGCCACCGGGTGCTGCAGTACGCCGACCTGCGGCTCGACACCGCCACGCGCGAGGCGTACCGCGGCAACCGGCAGATCTCGCTGACGGCGAAGGAATACGAACTGTTGTACCTGTTCCTCACCCACCCGCGCCAGGTGCTCACCCGCGACACCCTGATGGAGAAGGTGTGGGGCTACGACTACTCCGGCGAATCCAACGTGCTGGAGGTGTACGTGGCCTACCTGCGGAACAAGCTCGAAGCCGGGGGGGAGCCGCGGCTGATCCAGACGGTGCGGGGCGTCGGATACGTCCTGAAGGAGTGAGCCACACGTGTCCCTGCGGCTCCGTCTTGCGCTGCTCTACACCGCCCAGCTGACGGTGGCGCTCCTGCTCTTCAGCTTCCTGCTGTACGGCGTCATGCAGTGGGCCTACGAGCGGGAGGTGGACGCCTCGCTGCGGTCGGTCGCCTGGCAGGTCGCCCAGGGCGCCCCGCTGACCTGGTCCCCCCTGTCGCTCCGGAGCCTGGCGGACCGCTCCACCTTCATCCTCGTCCGCACCGAGGACACCGTCATCACGCGCTCCAGCGACTTCGGCATCTTCCCCATGCCGGCCGAGGCGCTCGCGGGCAAGGCCACCTTCACCACGGAGCGGGACGTCAACGGCGAGCCCTACCGGCTCTACACCCTGCCGATCTACGTCAACGGCTCGCTGGCCTTCTGGGTGCAGGTCGCGCAGCCCCTGCGCCTCCTGGAGCGGGTGCTGACGAGCCTCCGGCCGATCCTGGGGCTGGGCACGGCCCTGTTCGCCCTGCTGGCCGGCGCCGTGGCCTGGTGGCTCGCGGGCCGGGCGATCGCCCCGGTGCAGCGGGTGGCCGAGGCCGCCGAGTCGGTCGGCCAGTCGGCGGACCTGAGCCTGCGGGTGCCGTACAGCGGCCCTCCCGACGAGGTGGGCCGCCTGGTGCACACCTTCAACGGCATGATGGACCGGCTGCAGGAGATGTACACGCGCCTGGCCGCCGCGGTGGACGCCCAGAAGCGGTTCGTGGCCGACGCGTCCCACGAGCTGCGCACGCCGCTCACGATCATCCGCGGCAACATCGACTACCTGGAGCGGGCCGGCACGCTGGATCCGGAGGCCCTCGCCGACATGAAGGCCGAGGCCGCCCGCATGTCGGAGCTGCTGGAGGAGCTCCTGGCCATGGCGCGGGCTGACGCCGGCCAGAAGCCGGAGCTCGAGCCCCTGGCCCTGGGGCCCCTCGTGCGGGATGTCTGCCGCAAGGCCGAGGCCCTGCCCCACCAGGTGGACTTCATCGTCGAGCTGCCCCCGGCGCTGGACCGGGTGATGGTCCTGGGACACGCCGAGTGGCTGCGCCGCGCCCTCTACATCCTGCTGGACAACGCCTTCAAGTACACGCCCAGCGGCTCGGTGACCGTGCGGGCCGGCCGCCAGGGGGAGGGCGTCGTGCTGCAGGTGATCGACACCGGCCCCGGCATCCCGCCGGAGGAGCTGCCCCGGGTCTTCGACCGGTTCTACCGCGGGGACCCCGCCCGGTCCCGGGGCGGCAGCGGGCTGGGGCTGGCCATCGCGTCCTGGGTCGCGGGGATGCACGGCGGCCGGCTCACCGCGGAGTCGAAGGTGGGCGAGGGATCGACGTTCAGCCTCTGGCTGCCGATCTACCGGCCCGCTGCCGCGCAGCCGAATTCTTAGGTTCCTCTAAGTCAACGTTCAGTTGTATCTCAGGCGGGCGTCCTAAGATGGCCGTGAAAGCTGCCGGGAAAACCCGTCGGGTGCATAAGGAGGACGCCACCCATGTACGGTGATAAGTTCGACCGCAGACCGGAAGAGCATCCGGAAGAACCGATCAAGGAAGAAGCCGCGCAGCCGGGGGATCCGGTGACGCCGGAGGAGCCGGCGACGCCGGAGGTGGATGCGTCCGAGTCCCGCCCGGAGCTGGAGCTGCCCGAGATCCCGGAGACGCCCCACGCGGCGCCCCCTGTCGTGCTCTACGATGCGCCGCGGGTCGAGCCGCCGGACGCGGGCCGGGAGAAGCGGAGCGGCCGCGGGCGGGCGTGGCGGCTCGTCGCCGGCGCCGCTGCCCTGGCCGTGCTCTCGGCCGCCGTCGCGAGCGGCTCCACGTACTACCTGATGAAGGAGCATCTTGCCGCGCAGGCGGCCAGCTACGCGCAGGCCGCGCCGTCCGGCAGCGCGACCACCATCCAGCCGACGGCCCGGACGGTGGCCGAGGCCGGGGCGACCGTCATCCCCGAAATCTACAAGCGGGTCGCCCCCGCGGTGGTTTCGGTGTACGTCGAGGCCTCCCGGGGGTTCTACCGGGCCTCCGGCCAGGGGTCGGGCTTCGTGGTGGATCCGGAGGGCTACATCCTGACCAACTATCACGTCATCGAGAACGCGCGCTCCATCGAGGTGCAGTTCATCGACGGCGACAGGCTGGAGGCCCGGGTGGTCGGCACGGACCAGATGAGCGACCTGGCGGTGCTGAAGGTGGATCCCGGCGACAAGAAGCTGGTCGCCGCGACGCTGGGCGACTCCGACCAGGTGCAGGTGGGCGAGCTGGCGATCGCCATCGGGAACCCGTACGGCCACGCCTTCACCGTGACGGCCGGCATCATCTCCGCCGTGGGGCGTGAGATCGTCGAGCCGACGACCTCCATCCCCGGCGCGATCCAGACCGACGCGGCGATCAACCCGGGCAACTCGGGCGGTCCGCTCCTGAACAGCCGGGGCGAGGTCATCGGCGTGAACACCGCGATCGAGGCCCCGACGGAGTGGTCGGGCAACGTCGGCCTCGGCTTCGCGGTGCCGATCAACACCGCCAAGGAGATCCTGCCGACCCTGATGGCCGGTCAGGCCGTGCAGCGGCCGTGGCTGGGGGTCTACCTGGAGGACGTGGACGAGTGGTACGCCCGCGTGCTCGGCCTGAGCACGACCGAGGGGGCCGTCGTCGTGCAGGTCGTGCCGGGCTCGGCGGCCGAGAAGGCCGGGCTGCGCTCGCCGCGGTTTGACCGGGCCAACCGGCTGATCAGCGCCGACGTCATCATCGCCCTGGACGGCGAGAAGGTGACCGGTGCCGACGACCTGCGAAACCGCATCCTCCGCAACCACAAGGTGGGCGACGAGGTCGAGCTGACGATCATCCGCGACGGCCAGGAACTGACCCTGAAGGCGACCCTCGACGCCAGGCCCAACAACATGTAGGCCGGATCCGGCGCGCTTTCGTCCCCGAGCGGGCAGACTAAGCCTGCGGGCGGCCTGCCCGCGAAAGGGAGGAGTCGGACCGTGACGAGGAAGAGGCGAGAGACGAAGCCGGCCGGGGAGGGCTTCAGCGGCGCGCCGCGCTTTTCCGGCCCGGACCACGGGGCCCCTTCGCTGGTGGCAATGGACAGCCCGGACGATCCCCAGGGGGATGCGCGGGTCGGACAGCCGGAGCGCAGCCAGGCCGGCAAGCCCGGTCGCCGGGACGGCCGCTGAGCCGCCTGCCCGGCCGTTCCCCAGATCCTTCTGCCCCGCCGCGGGCATGGAACGCGGCCGTCCGCGCAGACTAAGGTCGACCCGACCCGTGCGGAGGTGCTGATGATGCGCATCGCGGTGCAGGACGGGCTGGAGAACGTCAAGCAGGCCCTGCGGGCAGAGGGATACGAGGTCACCCGCCTTGTGCCCGGAAGGCTGGAGGGGGTCGGCGCCGCCGTTGTCACCGGGATGTCCAACAACTTCATGGGCATCCACGACACCGACGGCAACCCGTTCCCGGTCATCGACGCCACCGGCAAGACCATCGAGGAGGTCGTCCGGCAGGTGAAGGAGCGCGGCCTCCACTGAGGCCGGCGAAAAGCGGAAGGGGGGCGAAACGCCCCCCTCCTTCACTGGATTCGCGACGGGTCCGGGGTCTGGCCGGCCAGGATCTGCTGGGCGGTCTGAATCGCGTACTTGACCATGTTTCCGGCTTCCCTGGAGGTCAGCTCGCCGTAGTTGCCGGGCTGCACCCGGTCGCCGGCGCCCTGAAGGCGCGCGAAGTGCATCTTGGTCTCCTCGGAGAGCAGCGAGCGTCTGCGTGCCACGAAACTCCCCTCCCGTCTGCTTCGCTCACTGGTGGAGGCGGCGGATGCCCGGTTTGGGCCCCCGCTCGTGGGGGATGAAGGTCTCGCACAGGGTGTGGTTGGACTCCCTGGCCGCGGCGCCGAGGTCGCCGACCTCCATCGCGGACGTGCCGATCGTGGTCGGGTCGGCGCGGACCATGATCTCCTCGGCTGCGCAGTTGTCCCCTGGGGCGTAGTAGTAGCAGCTGCTGACGGTGCACCGGATGTGCTGACTCGCCATCGCGTTCACCTCCCCGATTAGTCTGGGCGCAGGGGAGGACAGTCATACAGGAATTTGTCTCCCCAACCCTTGCAGGAGGGGGCGGAACGCGATATATTGTGAGAGGTTGCCACTGATGGGGTGACCAGCGGGAAAACATGGTTGGACTATAGGTGCTTGACAATCTGCAGGTTGCCCTTTACAATCCAAGTTATTGCACGGGCCAATCAGGCCTGGTCACACTGGTCTGGAGGTTGAGATTGTCTCAACACCGTCTTCTGGAACCAAATAGGAACCTAGCACGCCTTAAAGGGTTGGGGCTGTGCCCGACTTATCCCCCGTTGGCGTGACGATGGTCCCGTCTAGCTTGAGAGGGCTAGAAAAGATTGCCGAAGGGGGAGTTCTACCATGGCCTACTCGACCTATGGCCGCCACGTCACCATGGATCTGCGTGAGGTTGCCTTCGAAAAGCTCAACGATGTCCAGTTCTTGAAGCAGATCATGTACGAAGCCGCAGCCCAGTGCGGAGCCACGGTGGTCGGTGAGCACTTCGTCCAGTTCAGCCCCCAGGGCGTCACTGGCGTCCTGATCCTGTCGGAGTCACACCTCTCGATCCACACTTACCCTGAAGAGGGCTTTGCTGCGATCGATTGCTACACGTGCGGCTATACCGTCGATCCGGCTGTCGCCTGCGAGTACCTGAAGGCGGCGTTGGGAGGTCGGGTAGTGGGGTACCGAGCCCTCCGCCGTGGTAGCGGAGCCATCGAGGACCTGACCACGCTGCACCTGGCCGCAGCCAACAACTAGAGGCGTATAGGGACAGATCAAACGCTCGCGCGTTTCGCGAGGCTTCCAGCAGGAGGCCTCGTTTTTGTCTGTTTCCGCCGGCGGCGGCTCCGCCCCCCGGCCCGCGCCGGGCATGAAGGGGGCGGCCCGTCCATACACTCCGGGAGGAGGGGTGGAGATGGACGGGCAAGTCGCTTTCCTGGGGGGAATCCTACCCTGAGGGTGGGCAGCGTCGCCGGCGTGCGGGTGGAGGTGCACTGGCTCTTCCTGCTGGCGCTCCTCGTCGCGGCCGTGAGCGGCCGCTACCTGGAGGCCCTGATCCTGCTGGGCTCCCTTGCCGCGCACGAGATCGCCCACCTGACGGCGGCCTGGCTCCTGGGGGTGGACATCGACGCGGTGACCCTCACGCCCTTCGGCGGCGTGGCCCGGATGGACCCGTCGCTGGAGTCCGATCCCCAGGCGGAGGTCACCATCGCCCTGGCCGGGCCGGTCCAGTCGTTCCTGCTGGCCGGGATGGCCACCTTCCTGATGGGCGACCGCCTGTTCGACCCCTCCCTCATGCGCTTCTTCTTTCAGGTCAACGCCAACCTGGCGTTCTTCAACCTGATCCCGGCGCTGCCCCTGGACGGCGGGCGCGCCCTGCGCGGGCTCCTGGCCCAGCGCTGGGGCTACCGACCCACCACGGTGTGGATGACCCGGCTCGGGCTGCTCTCCGGCCTCGCCATGCTGGCCGCCGCGCTGGGGGTGCTGGCGTCGGCCGGGCAGGTGTTCCTGACGCCCCTGGCGGGCGGGCTGTTCCTCGCCCTGGGCGCGCTGGTGGAAGGGGAGGAGGCCGTGCTGCGCTCGTACCGGCAGTTCCTGCACAAGCGGCAGCGGATGGCCCGCCAGCGGATCATCCCCGGCGGCACCCTCGTGGTGGTGGAGGGGACCCGGATCGGCGAGGTGCTGCAGCACCTGGCCGCCCGCCGCTACCACCTGGTCCTGGTGGTGGACCGGTCGCTCCTGCCCGTGGGCACCCTGCACGAGGCCGAGATCCTGGACGCCTTTCAGGTCCTGGGGCCCCGGGCGCCGGTGGAGCAAGTGCTGGATCTTTAACGCCGCGGTTTACTTACTCGCCGCTTTGGCGTAACATCGAACCTGGGTGATCGCAATCACTGACAGGAAAAGGGGTGATGGCATGGCTGAGACCCTGCGCGAGCGCATCGAGCGCGTGCTTCCCCGGGTCTCCAAGCCCGCCCGCTACACCGGCGGCGAGTGGAACGCCGTGGTGAAGGATCACGCCAGCGTAGACGTCAAGGTCGCCTGGACGTTCCCCGACGCGTACGAGGTGGGCATGTCCCACCTGGGGTCGCTGATCATGTACCACCAGATCAACCGGCGGGACGACGCCTGCTGCGAGCGGGCGTACGCCCCCTGGACGGATATGGAGGCGGAGATGCGGCGGGAGGGCATCCCGCTGTTCACGCTGGAGACCTGGACGCCCGTGGGCGAGTTCGACATCATCGCCTTCCCGCTGCTGTACGAGCTGACCTACACCAACGTGCTGACCTGCCTGGACCTGGCCGGGGTGCCCCTCTTCGCGGCCGACCGCACCGAGGCCCATCCCCTGGTGATCGCCGGCGGCCCGTGCGCCTTCAACTGCGAGCCGCTGGCCCCGTTCCTGGACGTCGCCGTGCTGGGCGACGGCGAGGAGGTCATCCACGAGATCCTGGACACCTACAAGGCCTGGCGGGACGAGGGGCGCCGGGACCGGCGGGAGCTGCTCCGGCGCATGGCCCGCATCACCGGCTGCTACGTGCCGAGCCTGTACGAGGTGACCTACAACCCCGACGGCACGATCCGGGAGTACCGCCCGACCGAGCCCGGAGTGCCGGCGGTGGTGGACCGGGCCACCGTGAAGGACCTGGACAAGATCGACTTCCCGACCCGCCCGGTGGTGCCCAACACGCAGATCGTCTTCGACCGGGCGCAGGTCGAGGTGTTCCGCGGCTGCACGCGCGGGTGCCGCTTCTGCCACGCCGGCTACATCACCCGCCCGGTGCGGGAGCGCTCGCCGGAGGTGGTGCAGCGGCTGGCCAGGGAGATCGTGCGCAACACGGGATACAGCGAGGTCTCGCTGGTCTCGCTCTCCACGGCCGACTACACCGACGTGCAGCAGACGGTCAGCCGGCTGTCGGCTGGGCTGCAGTGCTACGGCGTCAACGTCACCCTGCCGTCCACGCGGGTGGACGCCTTCTCGGTCGCCCTGGCGGACGCGGTGAGCAAGGTGCGCAAGGGTTCGATCACCCTCGCGCCGGAGGGCGGGTCCGCCCGCATCCGGCGGGTCATCAACAAGACCGTCTCCGACCGGGACATCCGCGACGCCATGCGGGCCGCTTTCCGCAGCGGCTACCGGGCGGTGAAGCTCTACTTCATCCTCGGCCTGCCCACCGAGACCGATGCCGACCTGGAGGCCATCGCCGAGAAGGGCCGCTGGGCTCTGGAGATCGCCGAGGAGGAGCTGGGCCGGGAGGAGGCGCGCAAGGTGCGGGTGACCGTCTCGGTCTCCGTCTTCGTGCCCAAGCCGCACACCCCGTTCCAGTTCGAGCCCCAGGTGCGGCTGGAGGAGGCGCGCCGGCGGCAGGAGTACATCAAGCGCTTCCTGAAGGACCGGCGCATCGAGTACAAGTACCACGACGCCGAGGTCAGCCACATCGAGGCCCTGCTGTCGCTGGGGGACCGGCGGGTCGCCGGCGCGATCCTGAAGGCCTGGCAGATGGGGGCCCGGTTCGACGGCTGGAACGAGCACTTCAGCTACGACCTGTGGATGCGGGCGTGCGCCGAGGCCGGCGTCGACGTGGAGTTCTACACCTACCGCCGCAAGGGCTACGGGGAGCGGTTCGCCTGGGACCACCTCTCGCCGGGGGTGAGCCGGGAGTGGCTGATCGACGACCACCGGCGGGCCATGGCCGAGGTGGAGGTGGAGGACTGCCGCTGGGAGAACTGTGACCTGTGCGGCGTCTGCATGCGCTACGACGTGCTGCCGACACTCAAGCCCGCGGGCTTTGTGGGAGAGAACGAAATTGCGCTTGCGGATTCGACTGGCTAAGGTGGGTATGGCCCGGTTCCTGTCGCACCTGGACCTGCAGCGGGTCGTCGAGCGGGGGCTCCGGCGCGCGGAGCTGCCCCTGGCCTTCACCCAGGGGTTCAACCCCCATCCCCGCATCAGCTACGCGTCGGCCCTGGCGACGGGTGCGAGCAGCGAGGGCGAGTTCATCGACGTGGATCTGACGGAGCCCGTGGACCCCGCGGCGTTCGTGGCCCGGGTCAACGCGGTCCTGCCGGAGGGCGTGCGTCTCCTGGAGGCCCGTCCGGCCCCTGAGGGCGGCGGTTCCCTGATGGCCGCGATCAACGCCGCCCTGTACCGGCTGACGCTCCGGGGAGCCGATGAGGCGGCCCTGCGCGCGGCCGCGGCCCGCTTCCGGGAGGCGGAGGCGGTCGTGGTGAGCCGGGAGGGGCCCAGCGGGTCCCGGCCGGTGGACATCCGGCCGCACGTCTACGACCTGGCCGTCGAGGGCCCCGGCCAGCTCCGCGCCCTGGTGCAGACGGGCTCTGGCGGCAACGTGCGGCCCGAGGAGGTCTGCGCGGGCCTGGCCCAGTTCGCGCCCGAGCTGGCGGAGGCGGAGCTCGTGCTCGCCCACCGGCTGATGCTCTACCGGCGCGACCCCGAGACGGGGGCCCTGACCGAGCCCTGGTCGCTTTGACCGAAACCCCCGGCGCAAGGCCGAGCCCGCCTCCTGTCTTGGGGAGGCGGGCGCCCGGGCGCGCCGCCGCCCGCGGGGTGAAGGGATCGCGGGGCGCCGCGGCGTCTCACCAGTAGGCCCCGCGACGGGGACGACGCCCAGAGGAGGGGATCGGTCGATGGAGGAACGGGAGAAGCTCGAGAAGATGGACCTTCTGCGCAGCCGCTTCAAGATCTCGTACGCCCGGGCCCGGGAGGTGCTCGAGGCCAACGGCTGGGACGTGGTGGCGGCGGCGGTCCAGCTGGAGGAGGAGCAGACCCCGTCGGGCTTCTACACCGAGGAGCTGAAAGTGAGCGGCCGGGACCTGGTGGAGACGCTCAAGCGCATCCTCCACGAGGGGAATGTCAACCGCATCATCGTGCGGGACCCGAAGGGCTACGAGATCCTCAACCTGCCGGTCGGCGGCGCCGTGGTTCTCGCCCTGGTGCTGCCCGTGCTCACCGCCCTCAGCGCGGCGGTCATCCTGGCCCTGGACTACACGGTCGTCGTGGAGCGGCGCTACTGACGTGCTGCTGCGGGCACAGCCCGCCGGCGGAGGCCGGGGGCTGTGCCCGGACCGCGCCGTGCGGGCCTCCTGCGCTCCGCCCGGCGCCGGGAGGAGCGCCCCGCCGTGCGCAGAGCGGTGGCCGGCTCCTGCAGGACTCGGCTGCGGGGGAGAAGAAGTCTACTACATTTGGAATAATACTCCCCAGAGGAGGATATCCCCGGGAGAAGAGGGGCTTTTTTCATGCGCAAGGAGATCCTCGTCACGGTCGACATCGACCAGACCCGCGCCGCCGTGCTGGAGGACGGCGAGCTGGTCGAGCTTTACATCGAGCAGCCGGTACACGAGCGCATCGTCGGCAACATCTACAAGGGCAAGGTCGAGAACGTGCTGCCGGGCATGCAGGCGGCCTTCGTCAACATCGGGCTGGAGCGCAACGCCTTCCTCTACGTGGACGACGCCCAGCCGGGCCGGGTGCAGCTGGAGGGGGAGGAGCCACTGCCCCGCTCCGGCCGCCGGCCCACCATCGGGGAGCTGGTGCGGACGGGCCAGGAGGTCCTCGTGCAGGTCGCCAAGGAGCCCATCGGCACCAAGGGGGCCCGGGTCACGTGCAACATCACCCTGCCCGGCCGCTTCCTGGTGTTGATGCCCCACGTGGATTACGTCGGCATCAGCCGGCGCATCACGGACGAGCGGGAGCGGGACCGGCTCCGGCAGATCGCCCACGCCGTGAAGCCCGAGGGGATGGGCCTGATCGTGCGCACGGTGGCGGAAGGCGCCACGGAGGAGGAGCTGGCCCACGACGTCGCCTTCCTCGTGCGCCACTGGCAGCAGATCGCGGACCGGGCGCGGACGGCCAGGGCCCCTGCGCTGATCCACCACGACCAGGGGCTGATCCACCGGCTGGTGCGGGACGGGCTGGACGAGTCGGTCAGCCTGTTTCTGGTGGACCAGCGGGCCGCCTACGACACCGCCCTGGCGGTGGTGGAGCTGCACGCGCCGCACCTGCGGGACCGCGTCAAGCTCTACACCCGCAGCGACCAGACGCTGTTCGACTACTACGGCGTCGAGATGGAGATCGAGAAGGCCCTGCGCAGGCGGGTGTGGCTGAAGAGCGGGGGCTACATCATCATCGACCAGACCGAGGCGCTCACGGCCATCGACGTCAACACCGGCAAGTACGTCGGCTCCACGAACCTGGCGGACACGGTGTTCCGGACCAACCTGGAGGCGGCCCGGGAGATCGCCCGGCAGCTGCGGCTCCGGGACATCGGCGGCATCATCATCATCGACTTCATCGACATGGACCGGGAGGACCACCGGCAGCAGGTGATCCAGGCCCTGCAGGAGGCCCTGAAGCGGGACCGGACGCGGGTCAACATCCTCGGCCTCACCCAGCTCGGCCTCCTGGAGATGACCCGCAAGAAGTCCCGCCAGAACCTGACCGAGGTGCTCACCAAGCCCTGCCCGGCGTGCGAGGGGCGGGGGAAGATCCTCAACGAGCAGGCCATGGCCCACCGGGTGCGGGCGGAGATCCGGCGCATCATGAAGCAGTCCTCCAGCGAGGCGCTCTTGATGGAGGTCCACCCCTCGGTGGCCGCGCTCCTGATCGGCCCCGGCGGGGCGAACCTGAAGGCCCTGGAGGAGGAGCTGGCGCGCACCATCTACATCCGCGGCAACAGCGCGGTTCCGCCCGACTCGTGGAACCTGAAGGCCCTGGGCAGCCGGGAGGAGGTGGAGGCCCGGGCCCTGCCGGTCGCCGCCGGCCAGGTGCTGCAGCTCCGGATCGAGGAGCCCCACGCCGCCAACGGGGCGGACGGCATCGCACGGGTGGACGGCTACGTCATCGACGTGGCCGGTGCCGGCCGCCTGGTGGGCCAGGTGGTGCCGGTCGAGATCCTGAAGGTGCACCGCACCTACGCCAGGGGGCGGGTGGTCGGGCGCTGAGCGGCTTCCGACGCGCAGGCCCCGGACCTGATCGAGTCAGGTCCGGGGCTTTTCTGGGCGCGCAGGGGCCGCTATGCGCCGTCCGTCCGGCCGGCCTCCTGCCGCCAGGCGAACATCGCGTCGATCTCCCGCTCGGCGGCGGCGATCTCCGCCTGCTTCTGCTCTGCGCTCCACCCCAGCAGGGCGCCCATCTCGTCCGCCAGGGCCCGCAGGTACGGGCGGCCGTTGTGCGGGGTGAACAGCATCAGATCCGTGCGCCGCCGGACGACGTCCAGGAGGTGCACGGCCATCTCGGCCCTGACCGCGTGGCGGGCCTGGGCCAGCCGCCACCGCAGCTCGGGATCAGGGGCGGAGATGTCCCGGGCCTCCGCGGCCACCCGGGGCAGGGCGGAGCCGTACCGGTCCGCCAGCAGGTCGATCAGCTCCGCGGCGGCGCCGGTCTCCGCGGCCAGCCGGCGCTTCAGGTCGCCGTCCGGCAGCCCGCCCTGCGCGCCGGGCAGGGGCGCCGTGCTCTTGGGGAGGTGCGAGCGGCTGCGGGTGGCGGGGAAGAGGTGGTCCACGATGTGGCTGGCCATGGCCCGGAAGGCGGTCAGCTTGCCGCCGCCCACCGTCACCAGCCCCGATGGGCTGTGGAAGAGCCGGTAGTCCCGGGTCGTGGCCGACGGGTCCGACTCCCGGGCCGGCCGGAGGAGCGGCCGGAACCCCGACCAGCCGGCGATGATGTCGCCGGCCGTGAGCCCCGCCTCCGGGAAGAGCCGCGCTGCGGCGTCCAGCACGTACTCCACGTCCTCCCGGGTGATCGAGAAGGCGGCGGGGTCGCCGGAGTGGTCGGTGTCGGTCGTGCCGAGGTAGGTGCAGTTGCCGGAGGGGACGGCGAACATCATGCGGCCGTCCCGGCCCCGCATGACCACCGCGTGTCCGATGGGCAGCCGGCTGTGGGGCACCACCAGGTGGACGCCCTTGGTCAGTCGGAGGAGCGGCGGCGCGCCGGGGTCGTCCAGGCGGCGCACGGCGTCGGCCCACGGGCCCGCCGCGGCCAGCACGCGGCCTGCGCGGATGTCGAAGGTGTCGCCGGTGAGCTCGTCCCGCACGGCGGCCCCGACGATCTGCCCGCGGCTGTCCTTCCGGAACGCGGTCAGCCGCACGTAGTTGGCCACCGCGGCGCCGTGGGCGGCGGCGGACTGGATCACCTCCAGGGTGAGGCGGCCATCGTCGGTGCGGCAGTCGGCGTAGAGCGCCCCGCCCTGCAGGCGGTCGGCCCGGAGCAGGGGCTCCCGCTCCCGGAGCGGGCCGGGCTTCAGCATCCGGTGGGGGATCGGGTTGCTCCGGCCGGCGAACCAGTCGTAAAGGGTGAGGCCGATGCGGAGCATCCAGAGCGGGTCGGGATCCCCCTCGTAGACGGGGAAGAGGAAGGTCGTGGCCTTGACCAGGTGGGGCGCCATGACGAGCAGGTTCTGCCGCTCCACGACGGACTCCCGCACCAGCCGGAACTCCAGGTTCTTCAGGTAGCGCAGGCCGCCGTGGATCAGCTTGGTGGACCGGCTGCTGGTGGCGTAGGCGAAGTCGTTGGCCTCGATCAGGCCCACCTTCAGGCCCCGGAGGGCGGCCTCGCGGGCGACGCCGGCCCCGGTGATGCCGCCGCCGACCACCAGCAGGTCGAAGGGCTCCGAAGCCAGGCGACGGACCATATCTGTACGGTTCATACGCACTCCCTCACGTCAATGGAAAAAGGAGAGCCACGGGCAACCGGAGGAGCCGCTGTGCAAGGGGCTCCTGCCCGCTGCGGTGGGCTCTCAATTTCCCACCCATAGACTTTTGGACTTTA
>QGVE01000191.1 GCA_003242675.1 Bacillota bacterium
TTTTTTTTTTTTTTTTATATTGCTGGGCCCCCCCCCCATTCTCACCCTCTTTTTTTTGCGCGCAGCTCCAATTGTGTAAAAGAGACAGGCGCAACGCGGTCCCCCACGGCATCGAACCGCCGCAGGAGCGGATTGCGGCCGGCAAGCCGGCCGCCGGCACGGTGATCCTGGAGGCCTTCCACGAGGAGAATCACATCATCATCTCCGTGCGGGACGACGGGCGCGGCGTGGACCCCGACAAGATCCGGGCCAGTGCGGTGCGCAAGGGGCTCCTCTCCGAGGAGGCCGCCCGAAGGCTCTCCGATCCGGAGGCGATCAACCTCATCTGGACGCCGGGCTTCTCCACCGCGGAGAAGGTGTCCGACGTGTCGGGCCGCGGCGTGGGCCTGGACGTGGTGCAGAAGAACATCGAGCGGATCAACGGCTCGGTCGAGATCCGCAGCACGGTCGGCCAGGGCACGGAGTTCCGGGTGAAGCTGCCGCTCACCCTGGCGATCATCCGGGCGCTGCAGGTGGAGCTGTGCGGCACGATCTACTGCATCCCGCTGGGCTCCGTGGTCGAGACGGACCGGATTCCCACCAGCGAGATCCAGACCGTGCGCCAGCGGGAGGTCATCGTGAAGCGGGGAGAGGTCATCCCCCTGCTCCGGCTGGCGGAGGTCTTCGCACTGCCGGGGGAGGAGGGCGCGGCCGAGCCGGACGAGATCTTCGTCGTCATCGTCGCGGCGATGGGGCGGCAGGTCGGCCTGGTGGTCGACTCGCTCATCGGCGAGGGCGACGTGGTCATCAAGCCCCTGGGCCGGTTCATCGGCGAGATTCCCGGGATCTCCGGCGCGACCATCATGGGCAACGGGGACGTCGCGATCATCCTGGACGTCTCCAGCCTGGTGAACTCGGTTCAGGAGGAGGCCGGTCGTTTGGAGATGGTGGCGCGCTAGGAGGCGGGCTTATGGAACTGCGGCCCAGCCAGTGGAAAGCCCTGGAGGACATGGTCACCCAGGCACTGGCGGAGAGCTCCCGATCCCTCTCACAAATGACCTCAGGCGAGATCAGGCTGGATGCGCCGCAACTTTCCTTCCTGCCCCTCCGCGCGCTGCCCGGGGTGGCAGGCGGCCCCGAACAAGTGGTGACAGCGGTTTACGTGGGCATCCAGGGAGAGCTGCAGGGTCATGTGATCCTGCTGTTCCAGCCCGAGGCGGCGCGGGCGATGGTCGACCTCCTGCTCGGCAGCCCGGCAGGCACCTGCCGGGAACTGGACGAGCTCGGCCGGTCGGCCCTCGCGGAGGTCGGCAACATCTGCGGTTCCGCGTTCATCAACGCCATCGCGGACCACTCGGGCCTGGAGGTGCGGCCGACGCCGCCGGTCCTGGTGGAGGACATGGCCGGGGCCATCCTGCAGACCGTCGCCGCGGATCTCCTGCTCACCGGCGACGAGGTCCTGGTCGTGGCGACGGGGTTCAACGGCGCGGTGCCCGGCCACTTCCTGCTGATGCCCAACACGGAGTCAATGGCCCGGCTCATCACCACCCTCGAGGCGATCCGATGAACGGCCTGAGGATTGAAGCGGTGGGGCTGGGGGAGCTCAAGGTTGCGGACAAGCCTGACCAGGTGCTGGTGTGCTACGGGTTGGGCTCCTGCGTGGGCCTGGCCCTGTACGATCCGGTCGTCCGGATCGGTGCGATGGTGCATGTGGTGCTGCCCGACAGCAGCATGGGCAGGAGGCGGGACGGACCGCCCGGGAAGTACGCGGACACCGGGGTTGAGGCGGCATTGGCAGCGCTCGTTGACGCCGGTGCCTCTGTATCCCGCCTGATCGCCAAGGCAGCGGGCGGGGCCCGCATGCTGCGGCTCGCCGGCTCGAACCCGCAGCTGGACATCGGCGCCCGGAATGCGGAGGCGGTGCGGGCCGCCCTGGCCCGGCACCAGATCCGCCTGGCGGCCGAGGACGTGGGCGGAACCTACGGCCGCACGCTCCAGCTGTTCATCGAGACGGGCAGGGTGCTCGTCAGCACGGTGGGGCGCGGCGAACACGAGTTGTGAAGGGTTTCAACACGCGCAGGAGGGAACCGAATGCCCAAGATTCTGTTGGTCGACGACGCTGCCTTCATGCGGATGCGGTGCTCGAAGCTGCTGACCGAGCACGGCTTCGAGGTGGCCGAGGCCGAGAACGGCCAGGAGGCCATCGCCATGTACCAGACCTTCAAGCCTGACCTGGTCCTGATGGACATCACGATGCCGGTGATGGACGGCATCACGGCGACCCGGGAGATCAAGAACATCGACCCCGACGCGAAGGTGGTCATGGTCTCGGCGCTGGGGCAGCAGACGATGGTCATCGAGGCCATCAAGGCGGGCGCGAAGGACTTTGTCGTCAAGCCCTTTGAGCCCGAAAAGATCCTGTCCACGGTCAGGAAGTTCGTGGGCCAGTAGCGCGATGCGCGACCGAATGCAGCGTCCGATCCGCGTCCTGGTGGTCGACGACTCCGCCTTCATGCGGAAGGTGCTGACCGAGCTCCTGGAGTCCGACCCCCTCATCACCGTTGTCGGCACCGCCCGCGACGGGCAGGACGGCATCGAGAAGGTGCTGGAGCTGGAGCCGGATGTGGTCACGCTGGACATCGAGATGCCCCGGCTCGACGGCTTCGGCACCCTCCGGGAGATCATGGCTCGGCGGCCCACGCCGGTGGTGATGGTTTCGAGCCACACCCGGGAAGGGGCGGAGGCCACCATCCGGGCTCTCGCCCTGGGCGCGGTGGACTTCGTGGCCAAGCCGTCGGGACCCATCTCGCTCAACATGTACGTCGCCCGGGACGAGCTGGTGGCGAAGGTCAAGGCGGCAGCCGCGGCGACGCCGCGCGTGCGCTCCGCAGCGCTGGAGATGCCGGCCGTCTCGCCGAAGGAGAAGCTGCAGGCCCTGGCGGGCCTGCGCCGCCAGATGGGGGCGGGAGACCGGCCCCCGCGCCGCCTGGTCGTCATCGGCTGCTCGACGGGTGGACCGGGGGCCCTGCACCAGATCATCCCCCGCCTCCCCGCGAACCTGCCGGCCGGGGTCCTGGTGGTCCAGCATATGCCGCCCGGGTTCACGCGCTCCCTGGCGCAGCGGCTGGACGAGCTTTCGGCGATCCCCGTCCGGGAGGCCCGGGAAGGGGACCGGGTGCGGGCGGGGCAGGTGCTGGTGGCGCCCGGCGGATACCATATGACTGTCGACGCCGAGGGGCGCATCGTCCTGGACCAGGGGCCGCCGGTGCACGGCGTGCGTCCGGCGGTGGACGTGACGTTCGAGTCGGTGCTGCCCATCTGGAAGGAGCGGCTGGTGGGGGTGATCCTCACCGGCATGGGCTACGATGGGGCCAAGGGGATGGCCCAGATCATGAAGGCCGGCGGCTGGACGATCGCGGAGGACGCCTCCACGTGCGTCGTGTACGGGATGCCGCGGGTCGTCGTGGAGATGGGGGCAGCCCGCGAGGTGCTGCCCGTGCACAGAATCGCCGATGCGATCACGCGGGCTGTGGGAGAGGGTTAATGGTGAATCTGCCGGGCTACCCGGTCTTTCAGCGGACCGTGCTCCAGCTGACCGGGATCGACCTGGACTGTTATAAGGGGTCGCAGATGGAGCGGCGGCTCCAGACCATCATGCGCCGGGCGGGCGTGCGCGACCTGGCGGAGTACGCC
>QGVE01000192.1 GCA_003242675.1 Bacillota bacterium
CGACTCTCCCCCCCCCCCGCTGCCCGCCTCGCGCCCTCTGCCCACCGCGCAGATCCCACCGCCGACCGCCCACCGCCCACCGCCCACCGCTCACCGCTCACCGCTCACCGCCCACCGCCCACCGCTCACCGCTCACCGCCCACCGCCCACCGCTCACCGCTCACCGCTCACCGCCCACCGCCCATCCGTAACCGGCGGCCTCCCGGAAACGTCACAAGGGCGACGAAGAAAACGCCTAAGTTGCACGTGAGGGGGAGGGGCAGCGTGGATCTCCACATGTTCGTGCCGGACTTCCAGGCGATGCGGGAGGAGCTGACCCGGCTCGGCTTTGAGGAACTGCGCACGGCCGAGGAGGTGCAGGAGCGGCTGCCGACGGCGAAGGGCGTGACGCTCCTCGCGATCAACTCCATGTGCGGCTGCGCCGGCGGCATCGCGCGGCCGGCGGCCGCCCTGGCCCTGCGGGAGGTCAAGCCCGACCACCTGATGACCGTCTTCGCCGGTCTGGACAAGGAGGCCACAGCCGCCGCGCGCGCCCTGTTCCCGGAGTATCCGCCCTCGTCGCCCTCCTTCGCGGTGCTGAAGGACGGCAAGGCCGTGGCGATGATCCCCCGCAGCCAGATCGAGGGCTCCGACCCGCAGACGGTCGCGCGGCGGATCGTCGAGGCGGTCAGGGCGGCCCAGGCGTAGCCCGCCCGGCACCCGCGGCATCGGCTGCAGCGGACGGCGCCCCCGCGCCGTCCGCTTGCGCGCGCCGGCGAAAAAGCCCTGACCCGTCCGGGGCTTCCCCCTGCGGGCCCCGTAGCCACCGCCTGTCCGGCTCTGGTA
Organism: Bacillota bacterium; assembly: GCA_003242675.1. The sequence continues at coordinate 826 of QGVE01000192.1, forward strand.
GAATAGCGCATTGGAGGCGATAGCGGTTGCTGCCTGACCAGGAACAAAGTCTCTACGTCGAATTCGATGAACTCTTCGCACTGCGGGAGCGGCTGCGATCGCTGGCCGACCAGATCCGGTGCCAGCTGGCCGTCGCGGGGCTGAGGGAGCGGCTTGAGGCGGAGATCTACGACTACGAGCTGGAGCTCAGGGGGACCGACAATTCCAACCTGCTGATCCGCCTGGACAGCTTCCGCCTGGAGATCCTCGGGGCCCGGCCTGACCTGTTCCTGCACAACATCGCGGCGATCATCCTCAATCAGGCCGGCGCCTTCCGGCTGAACACCGTGGAGGTGGGCTTCACCGCCTGGCTGAAGGCGGGCGAGGGGCGGCCCCTCAACATGGTGGCCCAGGCCTTCACCCCGGGCTGGGGGGCGGCGGAGGCCGAGTTCCTCGACCGGCGCTTCTCCATGACCTGGGACTGGGCGACCCCCACCACCGGCTACACCTTCCACGCCAGCTCCGCCGAGGACGAGGAGCTGATGCTGAACTTCAAGGCCCGCGAGGGCTACATGACCCTGGCGGAGCTGCAGACCGGCTTCTGGATCCAGGAGCAGCGCCAGCGCTTCGAACAGGCGGCGCAGCTCTTCCTCAGCCTGCTCGGCTGGACTTTGTAGGCAGAGGTGGCGGTGATGCGGCGACGCGCCAAGTGGCTGCGTTTGGCCCTGACGGCGGCGCTCCTGTTCCTGATCGGGCGCCTCGGCTGGTTCCACGTCATGGAGGCCGAGGCGGTGCTCGCGCGCGCCGAAGCCCGCCGGCTGCAGGAGGCGTCGCTCAAGCCCGTGCGGGGGCCGCTCCTGGACCGCAACGGGCAGCCGCTGGCGATCTCGATCCCCCAGCGCAACGTGGTCGCCTCGCCCTTCCACATGGAGGCCCGCAACTTTGCCCGGGTGGCCCAGAGCCTCGCTCCCCTGCTGGGCCGGGATGCGGCCGAGCTGGAGCAGCTTCTCCGGGAGAACCCGGAGTCGCAGTACCTCGTGCTGGCCCGGGGCGTGGACCTGGAGACGGCGGAGGAAATCGCCGCCCTGGCTCTCCCCGGCATCTCCCTGGAGGAGACGAGCCAGCGGGTCTATCCCCAGGGGGATGCCGCCAGCCAGGTCATCGGCTACCTGGACGCCGAGGGGCGGGGCGTCTACGGCCTGGAAGCCCAGTACGACGAAGCGCTGCGGGGGAAGCCGGGCTTCATCCGGGCGGAGCTGACCTACGACAACGCCCCCATCCTCGGCACGGTGCAGAGCAGCATCCCCGCCGAGGACGGCCACACCGTCATCTCCACCATCGACGTCTACCTGCAGCGGCTGTTTGAAGAGGCCCTGGACGAGGTCATCAAGCGGGAGGACGCCAAGCGCGCCCTGGCGATCGCGATGGACGTCCACACCGGCGAGATCCTGGCCATGGCCATGCGCCCGGGCGCGGACCTGAGCGACCGTTCCTCCTGGGTGAAGGAGGACGGCACCCTCGACGTGGAGCGGCTGACCAACTGGGCGGTGACGCCGCTGCCGCCCGGCTCCAGCTTCAAGACGGTGACCACCGCCATCGCCCTGGAGGAGGGGCTGATCGACCTCACGACCCTCATCCCCGACTCGGGGCAGATCGAGATCGACGGCTGGACCATTACGAACTGGGACCGGGTCGTCTACGTCGAGCCGCGGCTGCGGACGATCGCCCAGCTCCTGCAGACCTCCAGCAACGTCGGGCTGATCCAGGTGGGCCAGCGCATCCCCCACGAGACCTTCCAGCGGTACCTGCAGGCGTTCGGGTTCACCGAGCCCACCGGGCTGGACTTCCCCCACGAGTCCGCCGCCAACGGCCTCGACAACTGGGAGCAGAAGCGGCCGGTGGACTGGGCCAACATGTACATCGGCCAGCACCTGGAGGTGACGCCGGTCCAGATGGTGCGGGCGGCCGCGGTGTTCGCCAACGGCGGCAAGCTGGTGCGCCCGCACCTGGTGAAGGAGATCCGGAACGCCGAGGGCGAGACGGTATGGAAGGCCCCGACCGAGCCGCTGCGGACGGTGATCAGCGAGCAGACCGCGGCGGAGGTCCGGGAGCTGATGGTCAGCGTCATCGAGGAGGCCTACACGCAGGCCCGGGTGCCCGGCTACACCGCCGGCGGCAAGACGGGCACGGCGCAGAAGTACGAGGGCGGCGTGGAGAAGGAGCGGGGTCTGGGCGACTTCCTGGGCTTCGCTCCGGCCACCGAGCCCCGGGTGGCGATGTTCATCTTGATCGACGAGCCCAGGCCCCCGGGCTACGGCGGCACCGTCGCGGCGCCGCTCTTCGCCAGGCTGATGCCGCAGGTGCTCCGCGCCCTGGGCGTGCCGCCGGACCGGCCCGAGGAGGTCGAGGCCGCTGCGGCCGCCGGGGCGGAGGCGGCGCCCGCGGCGGAGAAGCCGGCCAAGGTGGCGGTGCCCGACGCCCGGTTCCTGCCGGCCGATTGGGCCGTGCAGCGGCTCCGGGACGCGGGGCTGGAGCCGAAGGTCACCGGCGAGGGGCAGGTGGTGGTGAGGCAGGCGCCCGCGCCGGGCACGGAGATCGCCCCCGGCGCCGCGGTGGAGCTGGTGCTCGGGCCGCGGAGCGGGGAGACGGTGACGGTGCCGGACTTCCGCGGCCTGACCTTAGCCGACGCGGGGAGGCTCGCCGCCGGGCTGGGGCTCCTGCTCAAGCAGGGCGACGGCGCCGGCTTCGTGGTGGAGCAGAGCCCGGCCCCGGGGACTGCGGTGCCGTCCGGCAGCGTGGTCACCGTCCGGCTGTCCACGGTGCGGCCGTGACCCCTAAAATCCGCTCTTGACAGTCGGGATTGCGG
>QGVE01000193.1 GCA_003242675.1 Bacillota bacterium
GCGACACTCGGCGCTTGGCTACCTGTCACCGATGGAGTTTGAAGCGCGGGCCCAAGAAGATGCGAGAGCAAGCGAAACCGCGTGACATCGCAACCATAATCGTGTCCACGAAAGCGGGGCAACTCCAATTTCGCCGTATGGTTCGTTTTGGTGGGCGAAGGGGGGAATGAGTCCGATGGGGTTGGCCAAGTTCGTGCTCGTGGGGATGCTGCTCGTTTCGGTGGGGCTCGCCGGCTGCAGTTCGCCGCCCGCGCCCGGGGCAGGCCTGCCCGGCGAAACTGCCGGTGAGGAGGTGGCAGCGCTCACGGCCGCCAACCAACGGCTGGAGGCCGAGAAGCGGCAGCTGGAGGCCCGGGTGGCGGAGCTTGAAGCTAAAGTCAGGGAACTGGAGTCCCGCAACCGGCACCTGGCGGAGCGGCTGTCCCTTGAGGAGCGGGAGGTCAACCTGATCAACCCGGCCTACCCGCCGGCGGTGGGCGGCGAGCCGGGATGGGAATACCACCAGGTTCTCACCGCCGATCTGGACAACGACGGCGTCGAGGAACGGGCCTCGGTCACGACCAACGCCTTCTGGCTGCCGGACGAAAAGGAGTTCGCCTGGGACGACGGCCACCCCTGGCATGTCTACGTGGAGGAGCCCGACGGCACCCGGACCTACCTCTTCTCCAACTGGGTGCAGTTGGGCCGGCTGGACGTGATCCTCGACCGGGAGGGGCCGGGGCTGTTCATCGTTTACCGGCGGGGCGGCGGATTGATCATTTACCGTGCGACCTACCAGGGCCCCGGCCAGTTCCGGACGACCCTGGCCTTCGAGATCCCGCTCAGCGACTACGCCACGTGGGCAGACCCGGACATGTTCTTCGACTGAAGGGGGAGAAAACGCCTCATGAAGTGGCCCGAGCCCTGGTGAGCGCCGGCCTGCTCATCGCCTGCGGCGCGACGGCGTGGCTCGCACAGAAGGGCTGGTCCTCGGCCTCATCGCCCTCGGGCACATCCGGCGCCGGGCGTAAGGCGGACGATGATGACCTGGCGCCCGTCCGACTTGCCGCCGTTGAGCCCCCGCACCGAGACGACGCGCCCTGCCCACAGGTCTGCCGCGTGCGCGTGCCGGACGTCCACGAGGCAGGTGCCGCCGAGGTGCCACGCCTCGTCGACCCATCCAGGACCGCGGTCGAGGGAACGCCGACCCTACAGCAGGGCCCGCAGCACCCGGCCCGTATGGGACCCTTCCACCCGCGCCACCTGCTCCGGCGTGCCCTCGGCGACGAGCCACCCGCCTTCCCGGCCGCCCTCCGGTCCCAGGTCGATCACCCAGTCGGCCGCCCGGATCACGTCCGGGTTGTGCTCCACCACCGCCACGGTGTGCCCGGCGTCCACCAGGCCGTGCAGCACCCGCAGCAGGTTGGCGACGTCGGCGGGGTGCAGGCCGCGGGAAGGCTCGTCCAGCAGGTAGAGCGCCCGGCCCCTCGCCTTCCGCCCCAGCTCCCGGGCCAGCTTGATGCGCTGCGCCTCGCCTCCGGAGAAGGTGCTGGCCGGCTGCCCCAGGGTCAGGTAGCCCAGGCCGCATTCCACCATCAAGGACAGGCGGTTGTGAATGGGGGCCACGTCCCGGAAGAGGTCGGCGGCCTCGGCAATGGTCATCTCCAGGACGTCGGCGATGCTGAACCCCCGGTACCGGGCGGCCAGCACCTCCGGCCGGAAGCGCCGCCCCCGGCAGGCCGGGCAGCGCACCTCCACCGGGGGCAAGAAGTGCATGTGCACCGACACGACGCCGGCCCCCTCGCACCGCTCGCACCGGCCGCCCGGCACATTGAAGGAAAAGTGGCCCTCGGTCAGCCCGTGCTCCCGGGAGTACGGCAGCCCGGCGTAGAGCTTTCGGATCGCGCCCCAGGCCTCGGTGTAGGTGGCGGCGTTGGACCGGGGCACCCGCGGGAGCGGGGCCTGATCGACGGCGACCACCCGGTCCAGGTGCTCCCATCCCTCGATGGCGTCGTGCTCGCCGGGCGGGTCGCCGGCGCCGTAGAAGCGCCGCCTGGCAGCCCGCTCCAGGATGTCGAAGAGCAGCGTCGTCTTGCCCGAGCCGGAGACGCCCGTGACGGCCACCAGCATGCCCAGGGGTAGGCGGACGGTGATGTCCTTCAGATTGTGGGCCCGGGCGCCCCGGATGGTGAGGAACGCCCCATTGCCGGGACGGCGCCTGGCCGGCGCCCGGAGGACCTCAGCCCCCGAGAGGAAGCGCCCCGTGGCCGACCCCGCCGCCCGGGCGACCTCCGCGGGGGTCCCGGCGGCCACCACGCGGCCGCCGTCACGACCCGCGCCCGGGCCCAGGTCGATCACGTGGTCGGCCGCCCGAATGACGTCCAGGTCGTGCTCGATGACCACCACCGTGTTGCCCCGGTCGCGCAGCTCCCGAAGGATCGCCACGAGCGCCGCGGTGTCCCGTGGATGCAGGCCCGTGGTGGGCTCGTCCAGCACGTAGGTGACGCCCGAAAGCTCCGATCCCAGAAGCGCCGCCAGCCGCAGCCGCTGCGCTTCCCCTCCCGAGAGCGTTGGCATCGGCCGATCCAGGGTCAGGTAGCCGACCCCGACCTGCAGCACCCGCCGCAGCCGCTCCTGCAATCCGGCGGCGATGGGCAGGACGCAGTCCCGGGCGCCCGGCCCCAGATCCCCCCGCTCGGCGGCCTCCCTGAGGGATTCCACCCAGGATGCGAGGTCGGTGAGCGGGATGCGGGCCAGGTCCACGATGCTCCTCCCCGCCACCGTTACCGCCCGGCTCTCGGCCCGCAGGCGGGTGCCCCCGCAGTCGGGACAGGGGCGCCTGAGGATGAATCGCTCCATCTTCTCCCGGTACTTGGCGTCCGCGATGCGAGCCGCGTAGCGGCGCATGAAGCCGGTGGCCACGCCCTCGAAGCGGCCGGCCTTGACCGTCTCCGGCGGGGCGACGTCGCGGAAATGGCGGCGGAATTGCGGGCTCCCCACGCCGTAGAGCAGGAGGTCGCGCTGCGCCGGGCCGTACTCGGCGATGGGGCGGCTTACGTCCAGATCCAGGCCGTAGTAGGCCGCAGCCCGCTGCAGCACCCCGGCCTGGTAGCGGGCGTACGCCTCGCTCCACCCCTCCACCGCGCCGTCAAGCAGGCTCTTCGTGAAGTCCACGAGCCGGTCCACGTCCACCTGGTCCACCGTGCCCAGGCCGGTGCAGGTGGGGCACGCGCCGGAGGGCTTGTTGAAGGAGAAGTGGCCCATGGTCAGCACGGGGACGGGCGCGCCGCAGTGGGGGCACGGAAAGGTCTCCCCGGCAGCCGCGCCGCCATCCGTCTCGCCCTCCTCGTCCAGGACCGCCACGGCCTCCCCGGCGGGAAGCCGCTCCACCTCCTCTTCCCCGTCTGCCATCCGGATCCCCGCGGCCCCTCCGACCCGCTCCGCTCCATCTGTCCCCACGTAGGGCGGCGGAATCTCCCGGCCGCAGGCCGGACACGGCCTCCGGCCGGCCCGGGCGAACAGCACCCGCAGGAAGGTGTAGATCTCCGTCTCGGTGCCCACGGTGGAGCGGGGGCTGCGGTTCACCGGGTGCTGGTCGACGGCAACCGTGGGCGTGAGCCCCTCGATGCGGTCCACCGGGGGACGGCCCATCTGGTAGGCGACCCATCCCAGGGCCTCCCAGT